>NZ_JBKBHK010000002.1:0-374970 GCF_046297735.1 Vogesella sp. | reverse complement strand
GAGCCAGACACTTACACCTATCGGTTATTTGGTTTGTTTAAAGAGCGGTGCTGACTTCGTTTCGTTTGCGTCGTCAGCTGAGGAGGCGAACTATACCCACCCCGCCCTGGGCCGTCAACACCTCGAGCACAAAAAAGTGCAAACAATTGCATAAGTAGCTGATTTGCAAAGGTAGCAAAAAGCAAAAAGGTTGGCCGCATGCGGCCAACCTTTCCGAACTCGCATGAAAAAGCCCGGCTGGCACCGGGCTGTGAGCTTACATATTGGGGTAATTCGGGCCGCCACCGCCTTCCGGCGTGGTCCAGTTGATGTTCTGGGTGGGGTCCTTGATGTCACAGGTTTTGCAATGCACGCAGTTCTGCGCGTTGATCTGCAGCTGCGGTTTGCCTTCTTCGCGGCCAACGATCTCGTAAACACCCGCCGGGCAGTAGCGCTGTTCCGGTGCATCGTACTGTGCCAGGTTGATGCGGATCGGGGTGGCGGCGTCCTTCAGTTTCAAGTGTGGCGGCTGATCTTCGCTATGGTTGGTATTGGAGATGAATACCGACGACAGACGATCGAAGGTGAGCACGCCATCCGGCTTCGGATAGTTGATCGGGCTGCATTCGTCTTTGCGCTTCAGGCATTCGTGGTCGTGGTGCTTGTGACGCAGCGTCCACGGCGCTTTGCCTCGGAACAGATAGGTATCGATAGCCGAGTAGATCATCGCCGGCCACAGGCCCCAGCGGAACGACGGGCGGATGTTGCGCACGCTGTGCAGTTCGTCGAACAACCAGCTTTGCTTGAAGGCCTGGGTGTAGGCCACAGCCTCGCCACCCTGGCTGTCCGGCTGAGCGGCCAGCAGGTCGAATACGGCGTCGGCGGCCAACATGCCGGACTTCATCGCGGTGTGGGTGCCCTTGATCTTGGGCACGTTGAGGAAACCGGCGGTATCGCCCACCAGTACGCCACCCGGGAAGGTGAGCTTGGGAATGCTCTGCAAGCCGCCTTCGGAAATGGCACGCGCACCGTAGGACAAGCGACGGCCGCCTTCAAATACACCCTTGATGGCCGGGTGGGTCTTGAAGCGCTGGAATTCTTCGTACGGCGACAAGTAGGGGTTCTGGTAATCCAGACCGACCACGAAGCCCACGACGACCTGGTTGTTTTCCAGATGGTAGAGGAAGGAACCACCGTAGGTGCTCTGGTCCATCGGCCAGCCGGCGGTGTGGGTGATCTTGCCGGCTTCGTGCAGCTCGGGCTTCACTTCCCACAGTTCCTTGATACCGATACCGTAGGTTTGCGGGTCGGCCTCGGCGCGCAGCTGGAAGCGTTCGAACAGGCCTTTGGTGAGCGAACCACGACAGCCTTCGGCAAAGATGGTCTGCTTGGCCCACAGCTCGATGCCCGGTTCGCCTTCCTGGTCGCCGTTCTTGCCGGTGCCCACATTGCCGGTGGCCACGCCTTTGACCGAGCCATCGGCATGGAACAGTACTTCGGCAGCGGCAAAGCCGGGGTAGATCTCCACCCCCAGCTCTTCGGCCTGCTGGCCCAGCCAGCGACAGAAGTTACCCAGGCTAATGATGTAGTTGCCGTGGTTGTTCATCTGCGGCGGGGTCGGCAGCTGGATGGACTCGGTTTCGGTGAGGTACAGGAAGCGGTCGGACTTGGCCGGCGTGTTCAGCGGCGCGCCTTTTTCTTTCCAGTCGGGGATCAGCTCGTTCAGGGTACGCGGCTCCAGCACGGCACCCGACAGGATATGGGCGCCGATCTCGGAGCCCTTTTCCAGCAGACAGACACTGATCTCCTGGCCCTTCTCGGCGGCCAGCTGCTTCAGACGGATGGCTGCGGACAGGCCGGAAGGCCCGCCACCGACTACCACCACGTCGTATTCCATGTATTCGCGTTCCACCGCTTCTCCTTTGCGCAGGGGGAGGATTGATTTGCCCAATGATGCAATGATTGCACCGGCACGTCAAAATCAAACAAGCGTTTAAACGGTGCCGTTTGCCTTCAGTTGTGCAATTGCCGCAGCGTCATAACCCAATGCCGACAGCACGCTGTCGGTGTGCTGGCCCAGCTTGGGCGGCGGCGCATCGTAGCGCGGCGGTGTGCCGGACATCTTGATCGGGCACGCCACTTGCGGCACGTCCTGGCCTTGCGCGTCCTTCAGGTGCAGCTCCATTTTACGGAAACGGATCTGCGGGTCGGTAAAGGCTTCGTCTACGGTATTGATCGGGCCGCACGGCACACCAGCAGCATCCAGCAGCTTCAACCATTCGTCGCGCCCACGGGTGAGGAAAGCTTCGGCCAGCTGTGGCACCAGCAGGTCGCGATGCCGCACACGCTGCGGGTTGCTGGCAAAACGCTCGTCTGCGGCCAACTGTGGCAGGCCGATCAGTTCGCAAATGGCGCGGAACTGCTTGTCGTTACCGCACGCCAGGATGAAATGGCTGTCACCAGCGGTGCGGAACACCTGGTAAGGCACGATATTGGGATGCGCATTGCCCAGCCGTGGCGGCACTTCGCCGCCCACCAGCCAGTTCATGTTGACGTTGGCCAGCATCGCCAGCGAGCAATCAAACAAAGCCATATCGATATGCTGGCCTTCGCCAGTGCGGTAGCGCGACAGCAAGGCTGCCTGTACCGCATTGGCCGCGTACAGGCCGGTAAACAAGTCGGTCACCGCCACACCAACCTTGTGCGGCTCGCCGTCGGCCGGGCCGGTAATGCTCATCAGGCCGGACATGCCTTGCACGATGTAATCGTAACCAGGCAGCTCAGCGTAGGGGCCGGTCTGGCCAAAGCCGGTGATCGAGCAGTACACCAGCCCCGGGTTAAGCGCGCGCAGGCTGTCGTAGTCGAGGCCGTATTTCTTGAGGCCGCCCACCTTGTAGTTTTCCAGCAGCACGTCGGCTTCGGCCGCCAGTTGCCGCACGATGGCCTGGCCGGCGGGCTGGGTGATGTCCACCGTCAGCGACTGCTTGCCACGGTTGGCCGCCAGATAATACGCCGCCGTGCCATCCGGCAGGCTGGGCGGCGCCCATTGCCGGGTATCGTCGCCGCTGCCCGGGCGTTCTACCTTGATGACTTCCGCGCCCAGATCGGCCAGCAGTTGGCCGGTCCACGGGCCGGCCAGTACGCGGGTAAGGTCCAGCACCTTGATGCCTGACAGTGCACCTGACATGTTCGTCTCCTGTTTGATGGGCTGCCTGCAAAAAAACAGGCCCGGATTGCAGCCGGGCCTCAAGGACAGACAGGAACCAACATCCCGCCGGGGTGAAGCCCGCCGGCGGGACATCACATCAGGCAAATGCCTGAATACCGGTCTGGGCGCGGCCCAGAATCAGGGCATGCACATCGTGCGTGCCTTCATAGGTGTTGACGGCTTCCAGGTTCATCACGTGGCGGATGATGTGGAATTCGTCGCAAATGCCGTTGCCGCCGTGCATGTCGCGCGCAATGCGGGCGATGTCCAGCGCCTTGCCGCAGTTGTTGCGCTTGATCAGGCTGATCATTTCCGGCGCGGCACGGCCTTCATCCATCAGGCGGCCAACGCGCAGCGCGGCTTGCAGGCCGAGGCTGATCTCGGTCTGCATATTGGCCAGTTTCAGCTGCACCAGCTGGGTGGCGGCCAAAGGACGGTTGAACTGTTTGCGGTCCAGCGTGTACTGGCGGGCGCCGTGCCAGCAGAACTCGGCAGCGCCCATGGCACCCCAAGCAATACCGTAGCGGGCTTTATTGAGGCAGCCGAACGGGCCTTTCAGGCCTTTGACGTGCGGCAGCAGCGCGTCTTCGCCCACTTCCACGTTGTCCATCACGATTTCACCGGTGATGGAGGCGCGCAGCGAAAACTTGCCTTCGATCTTGGGCGCGGACAGGCCTTTCATGCCTTTTTCCAGTACGAAGCCGCGGATCTCGCCTTCGTCGTCCTTGGCCCACACCACGAACACGTCGGCGATCGGGCTGTTGGTAATCCACATCTTGCTGCCGTGCAGCACGTAACCGCCGTCCACTTTGCGGGCACGGGTTTTCATGCCGGCCGGGTCGGAGCCGGCGTCCGGCTCGGTGAGGCCGAAGCAGCCTACCCATTCGCCGCTAGCGAGCTTGGGCAGGTATTTGTCTTTTTGCGCGTCGGTGCCGTAGGCCCAGATCGGGTGCATCACCAAGCTGCTCTGTACCGACATGGCGGAACGGTAGCCGGAATCCACACGCTCTACCTCGCGGGCGATCAGGCCGTAGGCCACGTGCGACAGGCCGGCGCAGCCGTGGCTGTCGATGGTGCAGCCCAGCAGGCCCAGCTCACCCATCTCGCTCATGATCTCGCGGTCGAAACGCTCTTCGCGGTTGGCGGTGAGCACGCGCGGCAGCAGTTGTTCCTGGCAATAGGCGAAGGCGGTATCGCGCACCATGCGCTCTTCGTCGGTGAGCTGGTCGTTCAGCAGCAGGGCATCGTCCCAGTTGAACGGTGCGCGATTCGAGGTAGCGGCCATGCAATTCTCCTTTGCTTAGTTCCGCATTGCGGAATTTAATTCTGTATTGCAAAATAGACTAGCAAGGCACCTGCCGTGTGTAAAGTTTTTTGTGGGAGCACGGCGCGCACTGCACTATTCTTGCCACTCTTCAGATAGGAGCATTGCCACCATGTCGCTTATCCCGCAGGAAGAAGAAGGCAAAGACCGCTTGTTCGTCGAGGCACTGGCGCGCGGTTTGCGCGTGTTGTCGGCGTTCCGGCCGGGCGAGTCCGCGCTATCGAACCAGGTGCTGGCACAACGCACCGGCCTGCCCAAATCCACCGTGTCGCGCCTCACCTATACGCTGACCAAGTTGGGCTACCTGTCGCAGGATGCCGACAGCGGCTTTTACCGCCTGGGCCTGGCGGTACTGGCGCTGGGTTCGGCGGTGCTGGGCAGCTACGACATCCGCCGCGTGGCCGCGCCGCTGATGCGCGACTTCGCGCTAAAGCACACCATTTCGGTAAGCCTGGGCATGCGCGACGGCAGCGATATCGTGTACCTGGAAACCTGCCGCAGCCAGGCACGGGTATCGGTCCAGCTTAGCGTCGGCTCGCGGGTGCCGCTGGCCAGCACCGCCATTGGCCGCGCCTGCTACAGCAGCCTGAGCGCCACCGAACGCGAACTGGCCGACGCCGACATGGCCGCGCGTTACGCTGCCGACTGGCCGCTGGTGCAAGCCAAACTGGAACAAGCGCGGCAGCAGGTAGTGCAGCGCGGCTATAGCGAATCGTTCGGCGAGTTCGAGCGCGACGTGATGGCGGTCGGCGTGGCCCTGCCCTCGCCTGCGCCTGGCCAGGGCAGCCTGTGCCTGAACGCCAGCGGCCCGGCGTTTGCGTTTGACGCAGACACCATGCGCAACCAGATCGCCCCGGCGCTGATGCAGCTGGCGCGCCAGATCGTACCCGGTGCCTGAAACGGCAAAGGTTGGCCGCAAGCGCTGCGGCCAACCTTTGTTTTCATCCCACATTCCGCTCAAGCGCGGATGTAGTTCACCAGCTGTTCGATGACAAACTGCTGCTCTTCGATGGTGGCACGCACCAGATCGCCAATCGACAGCATGCCCACTACCTTGCCGCTTTCCATTACCGGCAAATGGCGGAAGTGCTTTTCGGTCATCAGCGCCATGCATTCGGCCACGCTCTGTTCAGGGCTAACGTACACCACCTTGCTGGTCATGATGTCGCGCACCTTGGTGCCGGCCGAGGTACGCCCTTGCAGCACGATGCGGCGAGCGTAGTCGCGCTCGGAAAAAATCCCCAGCACATCGCCCATGTCCATCACCAGTACGGCGCCGATATCGTGCTCGGCCATCAGCTGCAGCGCCTGAAACACAGTGGCATCCGGGCCGATGTGGATCAGCTCGACCGATTTGTTGTCCAGTAACTGTCTGACTGTCTGCATGGCTCCTCCGTATTGCACGTTTTAGGTAAAGCCGGCATCCATGACGCCGGCACTTCACTATAGCCAGCGCTGCGCATCTGCCAAATGCAAAAAAGGCTGCCCTCCGGCAGCCTTTTCCCTACGTCGATCAAGGACTTAGTTTGCCTTGATCATGGTGCCCACACCCGCGTCGGTGAGGATCTCCAGCAGCAGCGCGTGCGGCACGCGACCGTCGATGATGTGCACCGAGTTCACGCCGCTCTTGGCCGCATCCAGCGCCGAGCTGATCTTGGGCAGCATGCCGCCGCTGATGGTGCCGTCGGCAAACAGCTCGTCCACACGGGCGGCGGTCAGTCCGGTCAGCAGCTGGCCTTGCTTGTCCAGTACGCCCGGGGTGTTGGTCATCAACACCAGCTTTTCGGCTTTCAGCGTTTCCGCCAGCTTGCCGGCTACCACGTCGGCGTTGATGTTGTAGGCTTCGCCTTCGCTCCCCACGCCAATCGGCGCCACCACCGGGATGAAATCCTGGCTGTCCAGCAGCGAGACCAGGCTGGGGTCGATGTGTTCGATATCGCCCACCTGACCGATATCGATGTCTTCATCCGACTCCGACTTCAGGAACAGCTTGCTGGCACGGATGAAATGGCCATCCTTACCGGTAATGCCTACCGCTTTGCCGCCGTGTTTGTTGATCAGCGACACGATTTCCTTGTTCACCAAGCCACCCAGCACCATTTCTACTACGTCCATGGTTTCGCTGTCGGTCACGCGCATGCCCTGGATGAATTGGCCTTCCTTGCCCACGCGGTTCAGCAGATCGTTGATCTGCGGGCCGCCGCCGTGTACTACCACCGGGTTCAAGCCCACCAGCTTCAGCAGCACCACGTCCTTGGCAAAGTCTTCTTTCAGCTTGTCGTCGGTCATGGCATTGCCACCGTATTTCACCACGATGGTTTTACCGTTAAAGGAACGGATGTAAGGCAGGGCTTCGGCCAGGATGGCCGCCTTGTCCAGAGGGGCTACGCTCACGTCTGAATCTCCAAGTAGCGGGTAGTCGGATACACGGTTGCTGCACAGCAATAACTGTCAGGTGTTGCATTCTAACCATGTCGGTTAGTGAATATTGATTTATTAATTGATGCATCAGAGTGCTTGCTCTACATTGCACACTGAATTAATGAACCGATTTTCAGAAATGACAAACAAAGCTGACCAATCCACCTGCTGCCCGGTCGCCCGCTGGCGCCGCCGCAAGGAAGTCCGCCCCGCCGAAATCCTGGACGCGGCGCTGGCGCTGTTCGTGGAAAAGGGCTTCAAGACCACCAAGATGGAAGACATCGCCAAGGCGGCCGGTGTCACCAAGGGCACGCCCTATCTGTACTTTGAAAACAAAGAAGACATTTTCAAAGCCGTGGTGCGCGAAAACCTGGTTACCCGCCTGGCCAGCTTTGCCGAATTGGTACAGCAGTTCGATGGCAGTAGCGCCGATTTGTTGCGCCTGATGATGCGGCGTTGGTGGATAGAGGTGGGCGAGTCGCCGCTGGGCGGTATCTGCAAGCTGATGTTTGCCGAAGCCACCAACTTCCCCGAGCTGGCACGCTTTTACCACGACGAAGTGATCGAACCCAGCCACCAGATGCTGCTGCAAGTACTGCAGCGCGGCATGGCGCGCGGCGAGTTTCATTGCAGCAACCCGCATGCTGTCGCCGATACGCTTACGGCGCCCATGCTGCTCACCATGACCTGGCGCTGCTCGTTCGGACGCGTCATAACGGAATCTGCCCACCGTTCGTTACCGCCGCTGGACTACCTGGAGCTGTCGCTGGACTTGATGCTCAACGGTTTGAAAACACGCACATGAAAAACATGAACATCACGAGGAAACCCATCATGCCCCCCCACCTGCACCGCGCTGCCGTTGCCACAGCCCTGTTGCTGGCCCTGACTGCGTGCAAGGAAGACGTCAAGCCGGTAGAAGAAATCCGCCCGGTACGCTATACCGTCGCTGGCCAGGATCAAAGCCACGGTGTACGCAGTTTCAGCGGTGAAGTACGCGCCCGTCAGGAAAGCCGCCTGGCCTTCAGAGTGGCAGGCAAAGTAGTAGAAAAACGTGTCAACAGCGGCGACAGCGTACAAAAAGGCCAGGTACTGGCGGTACTGGACGCCAGCGACTACCAGCTGGACAGCCAGGCCAAACAAGCACAAGTCGCGGCCGCGCAGGCCAACCTGGCGCAGCAAGAGGCCGACCTCAAACGCTACCGCGAGCTGCTGACGCAGAACTTCATCAGCACCGCCCAGGTAGAGCGCCAGCAAACCGCAGTGCAAAGCGCCCGCGCCAGCCTGCAACAAGCACAGGCGGCGCTGTCAGCCAGCCGCAACCAGGCCAACTACACCCAGCTACTGGCTGACACTAACGGTATTGTTAGCGACATCACACTGGAGCCCGGCCAGGTGGTAGCTGCTGGGCAAGTGGTAGCACGTCTGGCCGCCGCCGGCGAACGCGAGGTACTGATCCAGGTACCGGAAAACGCAGTGGCAGCCTTTCGCAATGCCAGCGCCTTCCAGGTTCAGCTATGGGCTGATCGTCAGAACCTGCCCGCTACGCTGCGCGAACTGTCCGCCGACGCCGACCCGGCCACCCGCACTTATGCCGCCCGCCTGCAGCTGCAAAATACCCCCGCCGACATACGCCTGGGAATGACCGCGACAGTATTGGCCAACCTGCCCGGAACGCAGAAAAGTGGTATCCGCCTGCCACTGTCTGCCGTGCTGGATCAGCAAGGCAAACACTATGTATGGGTAATCGACCCCAAAACACAAAAGGTTGGCCGCAAAGCTGTCACCGTGGATGCGCCGGATAGCCAGGGCATCAGCATCCAGAGCGGCTTGCAAGGTGGCGAAAAGGTCGTTACTGCGGGCGTGCACCTGCTGCGCGACGGCCAGCGCGTCTCCTTGCTGGCGCAATAAGGACAGACACCATGAAGCATTCGTTGAATCTGTCCGAATGGGCCATCCGCAACAGCTCGCTGGTACGCTACCTGATGGTAGTGTTGATGCTGGCCGGCGTGTTTGCCTACACCCAGCTGGGGCAAAAGGAAGACCCCGAGTTCACCTTCAAGGCCATGATGGTACGCGTGCTGTGGCCTGGCGCCACGGCGCTGGAAACCGAGCAGCAAGTGACCTCGCGCATCGAAAAAAAGCTGCAGGAAATGGGCGAGCTGGAGAACGTCAAAAGCTACACCAAACCGGGTGAGGCGCTGCTGATCGTGACTATCCGCGAGGACGTTCCACCCAAGGACGTACAGCAGCTGTGGTACACGGTACGCAAGAAAATCGGCGATATCCGGCACACCTTGCCCACCGATATTCGCGGCCCCTACTTCAACGACGAGTTCGGCGATACCTTTGGCAATCTGTACGCCTTCACCGGCGACGGTTTCAGCTACGAAGACATACGCCAGTACGTTGAACAGGCGCGCCAGGAAATCCTGCGCGTACCCGACGTGGGCAAGGTGGAAATCATCGGTGAGCAGGAAGAGCGTATATACGTCACGCTGGATACCGCCAAGCTGGCCGGCTTGCAGCTGGACAGCAACCTGATCTGGAACGCGCTGGCAGCACAAAACAGCGTGGTCCCGGCTGGTAACTACGACACCGCCAGCGACCGTATCTGGGTACGCGTCAGCGGCAGCTACAACTCGGTAGATGCCATCGCTGCTACCCCGATCAGCAGCGGCGGCAAAACTTTCCGCCTGGGCGATATCGCCAAGGTCAGTCGCGAGTTCGTCAACCCGCCCAACTTTGGTATGCGCTTTGACGGCCAGCCGGCCATCGGCCTGGCCATCAGCATGAAAAAAGGCGGTAACGTACTGAAGCTGGGCAACAACCTGCAGCTGCTGATGGACGAGGTGAAGAGCAAGCTACCAGTAGGTATCGAGATCCACGCCGTGTCCGACCAGCCCAAGGTGGTAAAAAATGCCGTCGGCGAGTTCATGCGCTCGCTGATCGAGGCGGTAGTGATCGTGCTGGCGGTCAGCTTTTTCAGCCTGGGCATGCGCACCGGCATCGTGGTGGCGCTGTCTATCCCGCTGGTGCTGGCCATGACCTTCCTGGCCATGTACTTCCTGAACATGGACCTGCAACGCATCTCGCTCGGCTCGCTGATCATCGCGCTTGGCCTACTGGTGGACGATGCCATCATCGCGGTAGAGATGATGGCGCTGAAGCTGGAGCAAGGCTGGAACAAGTTCCAGGCCGCTACCTTTGCCTACACCAGCACTGCCTTCCCGATGCTGACCGGCACGCTGATTACCGCCGCCACCTTCCTGCCGGTAGGCATGGCCAAGTCCAACGCCGGCGAATACGTATTCAGCCTGTTTTCGGTGGTCAGCATTGCGCTGATCCTGTCGTGGATCGTCGCGGTGATCTTCACCCCCTATCTGGGTTATCGCCTGCTGCCGGAAAACATGGCCAACCATGGTCACGGCGACGTGTACCAGAAGCCATTCTACGTACGCTTCCGCCAGGCAGTGGAATGGTGCCTGGATCATCGCAAGACAGTGATTGCCATGACGCTGGGGGCCTTCATCCTGTCGATGGTGGCCTTCAAGCTGTTTGTTGCGCAGCAGTTCTTCCCCTCGTCCAACCGCCCGGAGCTGATGGTGGACATGTGGCTGCCACAGAGCGCCAGCTATGAAGCCACCGAGCGTGAAGTTCAAAAACTGGAAGCCGCCCTGAAAGGCGACGCCAATATCGTCAGCGTTACCAGCTATGTCGGCGGTGGCAGCCCGCGTTTCTACTTGCCGCTGGATCAACAGCAGCAGCACCTGAACTACGCCCAGTTGATGGTGATGACCAAAGACGAAAAAGTGCGCGAACAGGTAAAACACAAGCTGGAAAAACTGTTCGATAGCGACTTCCCGCTGGTACGTGGCCGTGTTACCCGGCTGGAAAACGGCCCGCCGGTGGGCTACGCGGTGCAGTTCCGCGTGATGGGTGAAGACCACGACAAAGTACGCGCCATCGCCAGCCAGGTAGAAACACTGGTGCGTAAGCACCCCGGTGCCCGCCACGTCAACAATGACTGGGGCGAACAAGCGCGCTCGCTGCGGGTGGAAATCGACCAGGACAAGGCCCGTACTTTGGGCATGTCCAGCCAGAGCCTGAGCCGCCAGCTGCAGATGATGCTGACCGGTGCCACCATTACCGAGTGGCGTGAAGGTGACAAGGCCATCGCCGTTACCGCACGGCTCACCGGCAACGAACGGCAACAGATCGAACAGCTGGGCAACCTGATGGTGCAGACCGCCAGCGGCCGTTATGTACCAGTATCGCAGCTGGCTACCGTACGCTACGCACCGGAAGAAAGCATCATTTGGCACCGTAACCGCCTGCCCACCATTTCGGTTCGCGCAGATGCCGCCGACGGCGTACAGGCAGCCGACATTTCCAATGACCTATGGCCCAAAATGCAGGCCCTGGAAAAAACCCTGCCGCTGGGCTACCACATTGAACTGGGCGGCTCGCTGGAAGCCAGCAAAAACTCGCAGGCTGCCATTGCCAAGGTGCAACCGCTGATGCTGGTGATCGTGTTTACCCTGCTGATGCTGCAACTGAAGAGCTTCCAGCGCAGCCTGTTGGTGGTGTTGACGGCACCTTTGGGCATGATCGGTGTCACGTTGACACTCATTCTGTTCAGCGCACCTTTCGGTTTTGTAGCCATGCTGGGCGTCATCGCACTGGCCGGTATGATCATGCGCAACTCGGTGATTCTGGTCGACCAAATCGAAAGCGACATCAGCGAGGGCATAGACCGCTTTGAAGCCGTGGTCGGCTCTACCGTACGCCGCTTCCGCCCCATCATGCTAACCGCACTGGCCGCCATCCTGGCCATGGTGCCGCTGACGCGCAGTACCTTCTGGGGCCCGATGGCCGTCGCCATCATGGGCGGCCTGCTGGTCGCCACGCTGCTGACCCTGTTCTTCTTGCCGGCGCTGTACGCCAGCTGGTTCAAGGTAAAGCGGCCGCAAATACATTAACCATTTAGCAGCTGAAAACCCCGCCATATTGGGTTATGGTGGGAGCTGCGATACAGTTTATATCTTTATGGAACGAGCGATGAAACAACGCCATCAGCTTATCTTGACCACCCTGCTGTCGCTGGGCATGGCTGCCAGTGCCCAGGCTTTCGACCTCAACGAAGCAGTACAGGCCGCCCGCAACTACGACGCCGGCTACGCCGGTGCCCGTGCCACGCTGCAAGCCGGTCAGGAAAAAGCGGTACAGGGCCGCGCCCAGCTGCGGCCAACCATCGGCCTGTCAGCCAGCCTGAACCGCACCGACTCGATGAAGCCGGATATCGCCGCCTATACCAGCCGCGAGCTGGGCTTGCAGCTATCGCAGCCACTGTTCGACGTCGCCAGCTACGGCGCCTACAAAAAAGGCATGATCGCCAGCGAGCTGTCCGGCGTGCAGTTCGATGCTGCTACCCAGCAGTTGATCGCCGACGTGGCCCGTGCCTATATCGACGTGCTACTGGCCGAAGACGTGTTGAACGTTACCCAAGCCACCAAGAAAGCCTACGACCGCCAGCTGGCACAGGCCAAGAAGGCATTCGAGGTCGGTACTGCCACCATCACCGACACCCACGAAGCGCAAGCCGGCTACGATGCCGCCCAGGCCAAGGAAATTGCCGCGGTCAGCGACCTCGAAATCAAGCGCAACACGCTAGCCAACCTGACCGGCTTGCCGCCGGAACGCATCAACCGCCTGCGTCATGAAAAGGCCCTGAGCAATGGCGATATCGGCACGCTGGACAGCTGGATCGCCCGCGGCGAAAGCGGCAGCCTGGCACTGAAATCGGCGCTGCAACAACAACTGCTGGCAGAGCGTACGCTGGAAGACGCGCGTGGCAAGCACCTGCCCACCGTCAGTCTGACGGCCGGGCTGAGCGATAGCTACAGCAACAGCCCTAGCAGCAAGCTGAGCAATCAGCAGCACACCCGCGGTAATAGCCTGGGCCTGAACCTGAGCCTGCCGCTGTACGCCGGTGGCGCCATCAGCTCGCAAGTAACGGAGGCCGCGGCCAACCTGGACAAAGCGCGCGAAGACGTAGAGGCTGCCCGTCGTCAGGTACGGCTAGACGTACGCCGCGCCTGGCTAGGTGTCAGCAACGGCGCGGCGCTGGTCAAAGCGCAAGAGCAGCTGCTGGTCTCCGCCAAGAGCAAGCTGGACTCCACCCGGCTGGGCAAGGACGTCGGTGTACGTACCAACCTCGACCTGCTGAACGCCGAGCGCGACTACCAGGACGCGGTACGCGGCCTGGCCGAAGCGCGCTATAACTACCTGTACGCCCGCCTGTCGCTGGCACAGGCTGCCGGCGAGCTGGACGACAAAGTCGTGGCCGATATCAACCGCTTCTTCTGATCCTCGCCACACCACAGCCAGAAACCCCGTTTGCCGCGGCAACGGGGTTTTTCTTCGCCCGTGGCCGCCTCCTGCCACAGCGATGCGGCCGGATTGTCAGACAACGTGCCGAATCGCCACACTGCGAGTGCAGCCACTGTTTAAATTATCAATCACTCGTGGCACTTTGCTAAACACCACGCTAGAATCGATGCAAACAATGGCCGTCCCACTGCCCTGCCCGCGTCGTGGCAGGCTGGCCAGCCCGGTCGTCTACCTAGGAGAGATTCATGAACCCGCAACAACTGATGCAGCGTAAAGCCAACGCCACCCCGCGCGGTGTGGGCGTAATGTGTTCCTTCTTTGCCGAGCGTGCCAAAAACGCCGAAATCTGGGACACCGAAGGCAAGCGCTACATCGACTTTGCCGGTGGTATCGGCGTACTGAATACCGGCCACCTGCACGACAAAGTGCAAGCCGCCGTCGCCGAGCAACTGAACAAATTCAGCCACACCTGCTACCAAGTAGTGCCGTACGAACTGTACATCGACGTAGCCGAACAGCTGAACAAGCTGGCCCCGATTCCGGGCGAGAACAAAACCGCGTTCTACACCACCGGCGCCGAAGCCGTTGAAAACGCCGTCAAGATCGCCCGTGCCGCTACCGGCCGCCCCGGCATCATCGCCTTTGGTGGCGGTTTCCACGGCCGTACCCTGATGGGCATGGCGCTGACCGGCAAGGTAGCCCCGTACAAGATCGGTTTCGGCCCGTTCCCGTCCGACGTGTACCACGCACTGTTCCCGAACCCGCTGCACGGCGTGTCGATCGAAGAGTCCATCGCCAGCATCGAAAAGCTGTTCAAGTACGACATTGAAGCCACCCGCGTGGCCGCCATCATCTTCGAACCGGTACAAGGCGAAGGCGGCTTCTACCAGGCGCCGGCCGAATGGGTACGCGCACTGCGCGCCCTGTGCGACCAGCACGGCATCCTGATGATCGCCGACGAAGTACAGGCCGGCTTTGCCCGTACCGGCAAATTCTTCGCCATGGAACACTATGACGTGGCGCCGGACCTGCTGACCATGGCCAAATCGATGGCCGGTGGCTTCCCGATCTCTGCCGTAGTTGGCCGCGCCCAGGTCATGGACGCACCGGCACCGGGCGGTCTGGGCGGCACTTACGCCGGCAGCCCGCTGGCCCTGGCTGCAGCCAAAGCCGTCATCAGCGCCATCCAGGAAGAAAAACTGCTGGAACGCGCCAACAAACTGGGCGCCCAGCTGAAAGAAACCCTGAACGGCCTGAAAGCCGAGATCCCGCAGATTGCCGACGTGCGCGGCCCGGGCGCCATGATTGCCGTGGAATTCAACAAGGCTGGCAGCCATGATGCTGACGCCGACTTCGCCAAGAAAGTACAGACCAAGGCGCTGGAATCCGGCCTGATCCTGCTGATCTGCGGCGTGTACGGCAACGTGGTGCGTTTCCTGTTCCCGCTGACCATCGAAGACGAGGTCTTCGAAGAAGCGCTGCAGAAACTGGTTGCTGCCATCAAGGCCTGATACTGAACTAGCCTGACCCTGCGGCCAACCTTGCCCCTGGCAACGTTGGCCGCATCGCCAAAAGGACACCCCCATGCTGAACCTGAAAGACCCGTCCCTGCTGCGCCAGCAGTGCTACATCAACGGCCAGTGGCTGGACGCCGATAACGGCGAAACCATCGCCGTCACCAACCCGGCCACCGGCGAAGTGATCGCCCACGTACCGAAAATGGGCCGTGCCGAAGCCGAGCGCGCTGTTGCCGGCGCCGCCGAAGCGTTCAAGACCTGGAAAAAGAAATCCGCCAAAGAGCGCGCGGGCATCCTGCGCAAATGGTTCGACCTGATGATGGCCAACCAGGACGACCTGGGCGTGATCCTCACCAGCGAACAAGGCAAGCCGCTGGCAGAAGCCAAGGGCGAAATCGCCTACGGCGCCAGCTACATCGAGTGGTACGCCGAAGAAGCCAAGCGCATTTACGGCGACACCATTCCGTCCACCGGCTTTGACAAGCGCATTCTGGTGACCAAGGAGCCGATCGGCGTTACCGCCGCCATCACGCCGTGGAACTTCCCGAACGCCATGATCACCCGCAAGGCCGCCCCGGCACTGGCCGCCGGCTGCCCGATGGTGGTACGCCCCGCCAGCCAGACCCCGCTGTCGGCACTGGCCATTGCCGTACTGGCCGAGCGCGCCGGCATTCCGGCTGGCGTGTTCTCGGTGCTGACCGGCGGTTCTACCGACATCGGCGGCGTGCTGACCGGTAGCGACACCGTGAAGAAATTCTCCTTCACCGGTTCCACCGAGGTTGGCCGCAAGCTGATCAGCCAGTGCGCCGAGACAGTGAAGAAAGTGTCGATGGAACTGGGCGGCAACGCGCCGTTCATCGTGTTCGACGACGCCGACCTGGACGCTGCCGTGGAAGGCGCCATCATTTCCAAGTACCGCAACGCCGGCCAGACCTGCGTGTGCGCCAACCGTCTGCTGGTACAGGACGGCGTGTACGACGCCTTCGCCGAGAAGTTTGCCGCTGCCGTGGCCAAACTGCAGGTGGGTAACGGCCTGGAAAGCGGCGTCACCCAAGGCCCGATGATCGACCTGAACGCGGTGGCCAAAGTGGAAGAGCACATTGCCGACGCGCTGGCCAAAGGCGGCCAACTGGTCACCGGTGGCAAACGCCACGCGCTGGGCCACAGCTTCTTCGAACCGACCGTGATCACCGGCGTGACCCCGGCGATGAAAGTGGCAAAGGAAGAAACCTTCGGCCCGCTGGCACCGATCTTCCGCTTCCACAGCGAAGAAGAAGCCATCCAGATGGCGAACGACACCGAGTTCGGCCTGGCGTCCTACTTCTACGCCCGCGATATCGGCCGCATCTTCCGCGTGTCCGAAGGCCTGGAGTACGGCATGGTGGCGGTCAACAGCGGCATCCTGTCCAACGAAGCCGCGCCGTTCGGCGGCGTAAAACAGTCCGGCCTGGGCCGTGAAGGCTCCAAGTACGGCATCGAAGACTACCTGGAAATCAAGTACGTGCTGCTGGGCGGTATCGACAAATAAGCCCCTGCAACACAAAGCCCCCGCTTACCTGGCAAGCGGGGGCTTTTTGTTGTTGGCCGCAGCAGTCAGCGCAGCAGCGAACCCTCGTTGTCGGGCTCGTGGCCGATGATGCGGTTACGACCGCGCTCCTTGGCGAGATAGCAACGGGCATCGGCACGTCTTATCACCTCGTGCGGCAGCGAGTCGTCTGCGCGCAGGCGGGTCAGGCCGATACTGGCTGTTACCCGGCAGACTTCCGGGTTACTGTGCGGGCGTAGCCGGCTGATGTCTTCGCGTACCGACTCCATGATGCCCAGCGCGGTCTCACGGCTGCAGTTGTACAGGATCAGCGCAAACTCGTCGCCCCCAAGCCGGGCAATCGCATCGGTATTGCGCAGGCGCTTCTGTAGTACACCGGCCAGTTCTTGCAAAATCAGATCACCAGCCTGGTGCCCCCCGCTATCGTTGACCTGTTTGAAATGGTCCAGATCCATCATCACCAGCACATTGTGCTGCTGCATGGCTTCCGGGTTATCCAGCAACTGGGTCAGTGCCCCCAGAAAGCCACGACGGTTCAGCAAACCGGTCAGTACGTCGTGGCTGGCTTCCCAGCGGTGTTTGCGCTCGCGGCGACGGCGTACGCTGTCGTCGTGCAGCACACACACCTTGTAGCCTTGCATGCTGCCGGCAGACTGCACCACGGACAAGGTCAACACCACTTGCTGCAGGCGCATGTCGCGCGACAGCAGGTCTAGCTCCACCGGTTGTGCCATGCTGGTTTCAGCCAGTGTTGCCAGCGAAACGGTTTGGCCGCTGTCCGGGTAAGCCAACGACAGGAACAAGCCCAGCGCCCGTCCATGCGCCTCCTCGGCGTTCAGACCTAGCAGGCGCTGCGCCGGCGGGTTGATGTAATAAACTTCGTCCAGCTGATTGGTCAGTACCACCGCGTCGGCAATGGAAGTCAGAATGGCCATGCCACGCTCACGCTCGGCCGTCATCGACAGCAGGGCATCTTCGCGGTCACTAACGTCGTGTGCCACGCCCAGAAAACGCAGCACACTGCCTTGCTGCAGCCGGGTAAAGCGCAACTCCACCCGGCACGGGCGGCTAGCGTTACCGGCCAGCTGGCATAACTGGTACAAGCTGGCCGTATTGCCACACTGCAGTTGCCGCCAGGCTTCACGCAACGCAGCTTGCTGTGCCGGCACGACGGCATCCAGCCAATGGCGGCCCAGCCAGTCTTCTTCGCGCTGGTTCAGCCCCCCCAGCTGCAACGTTGCCTGGTTACAGTACACCAGCACGCCGTCGGCGTCGGTGACGAACACCCCCAGCGGCGACGACTCGTTCAGCGCCCGGAAGAACGCCTCGCGAGAGGCCAACTCCTGCGCCATGCGCTCGCGCTCGCCAAACACGCCAGCCACGGTATCGGCCAGTACCTCCAGTTCATGGCTGCCTTCAATGCGAATGCTGTCGGCAGTACCGAACTGCATGGCCTGCACTTTGTGGCGCAGTGCCTGCAGCGGTTGCAGCAACCAGTTGATGCCCCACCAGCACAACGGAAACGCCAGCAAAGCGGCCAGTGCAATGATCAGCAAATGGTTGCGCGCCATGACGCCGATGGGCGCGTAGGCTTCGCGTAGCGGAAACACGCCACTGACGATCCAGCCTACATTCTTGAGATTGCGATGTACCGTCAGCACCGGCTCTCCGTTGCTGGCTACGCTTTCGGCACTGCCGTTCCAGCCTTGCAGCGCCTTGCCGAATGCCGGATCGCGTGCCGGGTCGGTACTGGCTTGCATGATGCGCGCCGGCTGTGGGTGAAAGATCACCAGCCGGCTCTGGCGGGTGCTGATGTTCAGATAACCGGTCTGGCCGATAGCGATGGAGCGCAGATCACCAAACAACTCCGGGGCAAACAGCTCCAGGCTGCCGCCGAGAATGCCGGCAAACTGGCCATGTTCGTCCAGAATGGGCGAGGTGAAAATGATCTGGCTGCGGCGGATATCATCACGTACCCGTACCGGCTCGGAAACCTGTGACCGCAAGGTGTCACGGGTCTGGATGAAATACTGGCGGTCCAGCACGCTGCTGCCACGATGGCCGGGAAGCTCGGGATAGTCGGCCACCACGTTGCCGTCGGCATCGAACAGCATGATGCTGCTGAAGCTGCCTTTCAGGTAGCGGAAACCCTGCAGGATATCGCTGGCGTTCTGGCTGAGGTAGGCACGGTCAACGTGCAAGTTGGCCGCCGCTTGCTCCAGCAACACGTGGCGGGTACGCACGCGATCGTCGATATCCTCGCCCAGCCTGGTGACGACATCTTCAAGGTGCTGCAACTGCATGCTGCGAACACGGTGGCGGCCTTCCAGATAACTCAACAAACTGGTCAGCAACACCACGGCCAGCAACAACAGCGAGCAGAACAAGGCCAGCCTTGTACGCAGCGATCTCAGGCTAAAACGGCCAGGCACCCAGCCTCCTTGATGCAATTATCATTAAATGGTTAATAATTTTGCCTCAATGACATTATTTCTATAAAAGAAATATCGTAATGCACACTGCGGATCGCGATACAGGCTGGCAATCTGCCTCCACTAGTGATAGCGCGCCTGTTGCTCGCGCAGGCCAACGCCGGCCGCGCGCAGGCACTCGGCCAGGTCTACCCAGGCGTGTACGCGGCTAGGGGCCAGGTCGGGCACCAGCTGCCATTGCAGGCCGCCGTGCTGCTCGCCACTGATCTTGTCCTGGAACACGATGTCGTAGGCCTGATGCTCCGGCTGGTAAGCGGCCAGTGCTTCCAGGTGGTCCAGCTTCTCGTGCTTGCCTTGCAGCAGGGCCAGGTGCAGGCTCAGGCGCTTGCGGTTGAGGGCGTAGACGCCGGCGCCCAACGCGTCCCACCACGGCAGCGGGGCGAACAGCTCGGCCTCGCCATACTTCATTTCGGCGGCGATGGCCTGCTGTACCAGCGGCATGGCCGCGTCCAGCGCCTGGCGGGCGTGTTTGCGCACGCGGTCCACGTCCAGCTTGCCGCGCTCCACGATGAACGGCAGCCAGCACAGGGTCAGCTGCGGGTTGAAGGTCTGGCTGGCGGCATCATAGGTAGCCCGCGCCGAAGTCACATCCTGCGGCGCCATGTCGCAACCGGCGTCCATCACCGCCGCCAGGTGTACCAGCGACTGGCAATTGCGCTCGATCAGCATGTCGGTGTTGAAGATGGTGGGCGACAGCCACAGCACGGTGTCTTCCGGCAGGCCCAGCGCGTCCACCAGCGCCGGTTCTACCCGTTCCAGCAGCGGGAAGTGCCACCAGAAGCCGCCTTGCGCGCGCGAGAAGATCATCGGCAGCGCCCACAGCTCGTAAGACACCACGCTGCCGTCCGGCCGCATCACTTCGGGGAAGGCGATGCTGTCGCGCGCCAGCGCCAGCAGCTGCTCGCGGGCGGAGGTATCGTCGGCCAGCGCCAGTTGCGCCTCGGTGAAGACGGCCTGATCGCCGCCGGTCAGCGCCTGCTGCACCAGCATCGGCAACTGCATGCGGCGCATCGGGTTGTTGTCGGCATCCAGCGCGGTATCCACCAGCTCGCGGATGCGGCGCTGGCGCTCGGCCGGCGGCAGCGGCTCGGTGGGCACCACGCGGAAGTCGCGCTCCTTGGGCGCCACTTCGCGCTCGGCGTAGGCTTTTTGCAGGCGCTGGTACACCTGCATGGCTTCGTCACAGATTTTCTTCAGCTCGGCCGCGGTAGGCAGCTCGCCCCAGAAGTTGAAATCGAACAGGCGGAAGCCGGAGTTGGTGACGTAATGCGTCAGATTGTACTGCTCGTCGAACAGGACTTCGCTATGAAAGCCGTCCTTGTCGCGCCCGTCGAACGGTGTCAGATCCATGCCCACCAGACGGCAGACAAAGGCCGGGGCCTCGGTATGAATCACATACTCGTACGGCTCCAGGCCTTTCTCCTCGACGGCGTCGCCAAAGATGAAACGGCTGGGAATGAAGGGATCGCCCTTGATGCGGGCGTGGCGCGGATGGGATTTCATGCGGCTAACGTCGTTACTGCCTTGTAAAACCAGTGATTTTACCCCGACGTTGGCCGCATCGCGAAATTAATCAGCCCAAAGCGAGCTGATAGCGATAGAAACGCGTATCGCGCTGCCAGCCTTGCGCCTGGTACAGCGCCTGGGCGGTGTGATTATCCACAGCCGTTACCAGGTCCAGCCGCTGCACACCGTGCTGTCGCGCCAGCTCGGCCGAGGCCTGCAGCAAGGCCTGCCCTACCCCGCTGCGGCGCGCCTGCTCGGCCACGAACAGGTCGTTGAGCAACCAGACTTTGGCCGCCAGCACCGAGCTGAACAGCGGCAGCAACTGGGTAAAACCCAGCAGTTCGCCGTGCTGCTGGTACACCAGCAGGTGGCTATCGCCAGCCAGCAGCCGCTGGCGGATGAAGTGGTGCGAGGTTGGCGCGTCGTCCAGCTTGCCGTAAAAGCGGCGGTAGCCGTCGAACAGCGCCGCCAGCTGCGGCAGGTCGGCCAGCGTGGCGCTGCGTACGCCGTCCGGCTGTGCGGCACCCGCCAGCGCCTGGCGGCACTGCTGCAACGTGCGCAACTGCTGGCCGGCGGCATCGAAGTTGGCCGCATCCAGCCAGGCTGCCAGTGTGGCGCGGTTGGCCGGCCATTCGCTGTCCAGCAGGCTGAACCAGGCGGTATCGCGGTTCAGGCCCCAGTTGACGCGTGCCTGGCGGAAAATGCCCTCGAAGGTAAAGCCCAGCCGCTCGGCGGCGCGCATCGACGGTGCATTCAGCGCGTTGCACTTCCATTCGTAGCGGCGGTAACCCCAGTCGAAGGCCTGTTTCATCATCAGGTACATCGCCTCGGTGGCGGCGATCGTACGCTGCAGCCGCGGCGAGAAGCGCAACCAGCCCACTTCGATAACACCGTTGGCCGCGTCGATACGCAGGTAGCTACAGCTGCCGATGGCGTCGCCGCTGGCGTTGTCGACGATGGCAAAGAACAGCGGGTCCTGGCTGCTGGCCATCATGTCGAACCAGGCTGCCCAGTCGGCGTCGCTTTGCGGCCGCGGCATCAGGTAGGCCCAGTCGCGGCCGTCGCGGTCCAGTTCCAGCGCGGCGCGCAGGCTATCGCCGTGGCGGGCTCGGTCGAACGGTTCCAGCCGGCAATGGCCGCCTTGCAACGTCACCTTCTGCGGCGGGCAGGCACCCTGCCAGTTGTCTACCGGCAGGCCCAGTGGTTGCCGAAAAGCGTCGTAGTGCATGTCAGCCGCCGCAACCGCAGTCGGCCGACGGGGTGACGCCGCAGCTGGCCCCGCCCTGTACCGTGGGGTAGCCATCACGCTTCCACCAATCGATGCCACCCTGCAACTCTTTGACGGTAAAGCCCAGCTCGGTCAGCTTGAGCGCGGTCTTGGTGGAGGCATTGCAGCCGATGCCGTCGCAGAAAGTCACCAGCAGCACGTCGCGTGGCAGCTGCGCCGTGGTGTCGGCGTTGATGGTGCGGTGTGGCAGGTTGATGGCGCCCGGCAGCGTTTCCTGCGCGTAGGCGGCAGCAGAGCGGCCATCCACCAGCAGCAGCGGCTTGCCCTGCTGTTGCTGGTCCACCACGTCCCAGCTATCGATCTCGAATGCGAGTTTGGCCCGGTAAAACGCTAGCTGATCCATGCTGCTTGCTCCTGTTCAGGGTTGATGCAAGCATGGTAAAACAGCCATACGGCCCCCAGTAAGGGCCAGTTTCCCCTAACACGAGGGAGCCACTTTGCTGGAACCATGGATCATCGACGCGCTGGCCACCCAGTTGCAGCGCGATAGCCGCGAAGGCCTGGCACGCCAGCTGATGCGCCTGCTGCGCGAGCACATCCGCAGCGGCCAACTGGCCGGTGACACCCGGCTGCCGGCCAGCCGCGACCTGGCGCGCAGCCTGGGCCTGGGCCGCAACACGGTGCTGGAGGCCTACGAGCAGCTGCAGGCCGAAGGCTACCTGCACAGCCGCCACGGCGCCGGCACCTTCGTGTCCGGCTTGTTTGCCAAGCCGCCGGCACCCGTCCACCGCCGCGATCAACCGTTGGGCCTGTCCGGGCGCGGCCAGACGCTGTTCAACAGCGTGGGGCTGCCCACCGGCTTATACGGCGCCTTTGCACCGGGCGTGCCGGAAATCCCGCTGTTTCCGCACACCTGCTGGCAAGGGCTGCTGGCGCGGCACCAGCGTCAAGCCAGCAGCGCCATGCTGTGCTACACCGCCGACGGTGGTCTGCCGCAGCTGCGCGAGGCGCTGGCCGAATACTTGCAGCTATCGCGTGGCGTGCACTGCCGGCCGGAGCAGATACTGATTACCCAGGGCACACAGCAGGCGATGGAGTTGGCCGCACGCTTGCTGGCCGACCCCGGCGAGGTGGCGTGGCTGGAAGATCCCGGCTATGTGGGCGCCCACGCAGCGCTGCGCGGTGCCGGCCTGCAACTGGTGCCGGTACCGGTGGACGACGAGGGGCTGAACCCGGCCGCCGTCACCGACCCGCGCCCGCCGCGGCTGATCTACACCACGCCGTCGCACCAGTACCCGCTGGGCGTGGTGATGAGCCTGCCGCGCCGGCTCGCCCTGCTGGCCCACGCCGCCCGCAGCGGCGCCTGGATCCTGGAAGACGACTACGACAGCGAATTCCGCTACAGCTCGCAACCGCTGCCGGCGCTACAAGGGCTGGCGCAGGACGAGCGCGTGATCTACATGGGGACGCTGAGCAAGGTGATGTACCCCGGCCTGCGCCTGGGCTACCTGGTGGTACCGGACAGCCTGATCGACCCGTTCCGCGCCGCCAACGCCCGGCTGTACCGCGAAAGCAGCTACCCGGTGCAGGCGGCGCTGGCCGAATTCTTCAGCGGCGGCCATTTTGCCCGCCACGTCCGGCGCATGCGCGAGCTGTACCGCGAGCGCCAGCAACTGCTGCGCGACGTGCTGGCCGACAGCCCGGCCGCAGGCCTGCAGCTGTCGCCCGGCAGCGCCGGCCTGCACCTGGTAGCCTACTTGCCCGCCGGCCACGACGAGCATGCGCTGAGCGCCGCCGCCGCCCGCGAACAGATCTGGCTGCGGCCGCTGGCGCGACATTATCTGGGCGCACCGCAGCAACAGGGTCTGGTCTTGGGCTATGCTGGGGTGAATGACAAAGCCATCCGCCACGGCGCCGCCGTACTGGCCCGGCTTTATGCCTTACAGGAACCCTGAGATGGACAAACCCGTACTGCTGGTCAGCGCCTGTCTGCTGGGCCAGCCAGTCCGTTACGACGCCGCCAGCAAAGGCCTGCCCGAGCACTGGCAGGTCAGGTTGGCCGCACGCTATACGCTGCTGCCGTTCTGCCCGGAATGCGCCGGCGGCCTGCCCACACCCCGGCCAGCGGCCGAAATCCGCGGCGGGAGCGGCGCGCAGGTGCTGGCCGGCGTGGCGCAGGTGCGCACCGAAGCCGGCGACGACGTCAGCGCTGCCTTCGTCAGCGGCGCCCGCCTCACCTTGCAGCAGGCGCAACAGCACGGTTGCCGGCTGGCATTGCTGAAGGCCAACAGCCCGTCGTGCGGCAACCGCCAGGTGTACAGCGGCCGTTTCGATGGCCAGTTGCAGGCTGGCGCCGGCGTTACCGCCGCGCTGCTGCAGCAACACGACATCACCGTTTACAGCGAACAACAACTGGACGCGCTGCTGGCCTGATGCCCGCCGGCCGTCGTGGCACCGAACCCGCCCCCACCGCGAGGACCACCATGCTGACCCTGCACCACCTGAACAATTCGCGCTCGCAGCGCATCCTGTGGCTGATGGAAGAACTGGGCCTGCCCTACCACATCACCACCTACCAGCGCGACCCGGCCACCCTGCTGGCACCGCCGGCACTGAAAGCCATCCACCCGCTGGGCAAGGCGCCGGTGATCACTGACAACGACATCGTGGTGGCAGAGTCCGGCGCCATCATCGAATACCTGGTAGACAGCTACGACCGCGAGCACACGCTCAAGCCGGCCCCCGGCAGCCAGGCCGCCCGCGATTACACCTACTGGCTGCACTACGCCGAAGGCTCGGCCATGCCGCCGCTGCTGATGAGCCTGGTGTTCAGCCGCATCAGCCAGCCGCCGATGCCGGCCCTGCTGCGACCGCTGGCAAGACTTATCGAAAAAGGCGTGCGCAAGGGCTACCTCGACCCGCAGCTGGACAGCCACCTGCGCTACATCGACAGCCACCTGTCGCGTAGCGGCTGGTTTGCCGGCGACCAGTTCAGCGCCGCAGACATCCAGATGAGCTTTCCGCTGGAGGCGGCCAACAGCCGCGTACCGCTGTGCAAGACCCTGCCGCACATCCAGACCTTCCTGCAACGCATCCACGCCCGCCCGGCTTACCAGGAAGCACTGCTGGCCGGTGGCCAGTACGACTACGCCTGAGGCGGCGGCCCACCCTGACCCGACATCACAAGGAGCCTTATCGATGAAACCGGTTGCCATCATCCTGTCCGGCTGCGGCGTTTACGACGGCAGCGAAATCACCGAGGCCGCCGGCCTGGTGATTGCCCTGTCGCAAGCCGGCCTGCCGTACCGCTTTTACGCCCCGGACCGTGACCAGATGCACGTGGTCGACCACGCTGCCGGCGGCGAGGCCGACGAAAGCCGCCACATCCTCAGCGAGGCGGCGCGCATTGCCCGTGGCGACATCCAGCCGCTGGCCGCGCTGGACGTGGCCGACCACAGTGCAGTCGCCTTTCCCGGCGGCTTTGGCGCCGCCAAGAACCTGTGCAACTTTGCCAGCGAAGGCGAGCAAGCACGCCTGTACGACGATGTGGCCGCCATCACCCGCGCCGCACTGGCAGCACGCAAGCCGATGCTGGCACTGTGCGCCGCGCCGCTGGTGCTGGCACTGGCCGCGCGCGATGCCGGCCTGCAAGCCACGCTCACCTTCGGCAACCCGGAAGAAGGCGCCGCGCTGGCCAAGGCCGCCCGCGCCTGGGGCCAGCACGCGGTACACGCCGCGGTGGACGAAGCCTGCGTCGATGCGGCCAACCTGCTGGTAACCGTACCGGCCTATATGTATGGCGCTGCCAGCCCGGCACAGGTGTTTGCCGGCTGCCAGGCCGGTGTGGCCGCCTTGCAGCGCCTGCTGGCCGACTAGCGCCGCTTATCGTCGTCGCCGGCTCCACGCCCTGGCGCCAGACAGCACAAGGCCCGCACCATCCGGTGCGGGCCTTGTGCTTTGGCAACACGCCGCCTGGCAACGCTCAGCCGGCGCAGGGGGCCGCCACGTCCGCCCCTTCTGACGCAGGCACGGCCATAGGGTTCAGGCCGGAATGGCCACGATCACGCTGCTGGCCTTGAACAGCGCCACGGCAGGCTGGCCGGGCTGCAGCGCCAGCGCTTCGCCGCTGTCGTGGGTGATGATGGCGGCCACGCTGGCGCCGCCGCCCAGCGCCAGCGTGACTTCAGTGCTAACCGCGCCGGGCAGCACCCGCGTGACGGTACCGGCCAGCTGGTTGCGGGCCGAAAAGCGGGCATTGGCGGTATCGGTGGCAAGGATGATGGACGAGGCCTTGACCATGGCAAAGGCCTCCACGCCGGGGGCCAGGCCCAGGCTGTCGCGGCTGTCCCGGGTGACGGTGGCGACGATGTGCAGCCCGGTCGCGGTCTGCAGCGTCACTTCGTCGTTGACCACGCCGTCTTTCACGCTCAGCACCTTGCCCAGAAACTGGTTACGCGCACTGCTCTTCATCGCCATCCTCCGGATCAGCACATAATCGTCGGCCAGGCCGCCGGCCTGCGCGGCCAACTGCCGCATGAACGCCTGGTGTTCGCGTTGCAGCGTCAGGTAGTTATCCAGCAATTGCTGGCCGCGTGCGGTCAGCCGCGTGCCACCGCCGCCTTTGCCGCCGGCCACACGCGCCACCAGCGGCTCGCCCGCCAGCGTGTTCATGGCGTCGATGGCGTCCCAAGCGGTCTTGTAACTCATCGGCACCGCCTTGGCGGCCTGGCTGATGGAGCCGCAGTCGGCAATGCAGGCCAGCAGCCGCATGCGGTCGTCGCCGCCAAAGTGCTGGCCGTCTACCGTCATCCACAGCGAGCCTTGCACGGTAATGGTGTTGTCTTGTTGCGGCATGGTGCTCATCCGTTCATGGCGCGGCGACGCAGCCGTCGCGTAGCGCCAGCACGTGGTCGCCAAATTGCGCCACGTCGTCGTGATCATGGGTAATCAGCAGCATTGGCAGCTGCAGGCGGCGCTGCAGCGTGTCCAGCTCCTGCCGCAGGCTGGCGCGCAGGGCCGGGTCCAACGCGGCAAACGGTTCGTCCAGCAGCAGTACTTGCGGCCGTGCCACGATGGCACGCGCCAGCGCCACCCGCTGCCGCTGGCCGCCGGATAGCTGCTCGGGCAGTTGCTGCGCCAGCTCGCTCAGGCCGAACGCGGCCAGGCACTGTTCCACCTCGGCCAGGCGGGTGTGGCGCCAGGGGTTCAGCCAGCCGCGCTGCAGGCCGAACAGCACGTTCTGGCGCACGTTCAGGTGCGGAAACAGCGCGTAATCCTGGAACAGGTAGCCACAGCGCCGCGCTTGTGGCGACAACCGGATGCCGGCCGCGGCGTCGAACAGCGTGCGCCCGCCAATGCGGATATGGCCGCCGTCGGGCTGCATCAGGCCGGCGATGGCTTGCAGGGTCTGGCTTTTGCCGGCACCGGACGGGCCATGGATGACGACGCGCTGGCTGTCGCTGCGCAGCGTGACGTGCAGCCGGAAATGGCGGCTGCCGGCGCGCAGGGTTTTGTGGAAATCGATATCGAACAGCATGCCGCCTCCTAGCCTTGCTGCCGGCCCAGCCGGCCGGGCGCTAGCCAGCCTGCCAGCAGCAGCACGCTGATGCAGACGGCAGAAATGACGGCAACCAGCAGGTTGGCCGCATCGTCCTGCCCGGCCTGCACCGCTTCGTAGACGGCGATCGACAGCGTCTGCGTTTTGCCGGGTATGCTGCCGGCCACCATCAAGGTAGCGCCGAATTCGCCCAGCGCCCGGGCAAAGGCCAGCAGCACGCCGGCCAGAATGCCGCGCCAGGCCAGCGGCAGCGTCACGCGCCAGAACACGGCCATATTGCTGCAGCCCAGCACCTGCGCCGCCTGCTCCAGCTGGCCGTCTACCGCCTCGAACGCAGCGCGTGCCGGCTTGAACACCAGCGGAAAAGCCACCACGGTTGCCGCCAGCACCGCACCCTGCCAGGTAAAAATCAGCCGGATGTCGTACTGCGCCAGCCAGCGCCCCAGCGGGCCGTGCCGGCCCAGCAACACCAGCAGGTAGTAGCCCAGCACCGTGGGCGGCAACACCATCGGCAACGTCAGCAGCGTATCCAGCACGTTACGCCCGGGAAAGCGGCCACGCGCCAGCAGCCAGCCCACGGCGGTACCCAGCAGCGTGGCCAGCAGGCTGGCCCAGCCGGCAACCTTGAGCGACAGCCACAACGGTGACCACAGTGCGTCCAGTGCGGCCATGGCTCAGGGCTTCAGAAAGCCGTAACGCGCCAGGATGGCCTGCCCGGCCGGCGACAGGATGAAGGCGACAAAGCGGCTGGCTTCGCCAGGATTGGCCGCGCTGGCGCTGTTGGCAATCGGGTAGCGGATGCTTTGCTGCAGCGGCACGCGGAAGGCGACCGTCACCTTGCCCGGCACCAGCGCCGCATCGGTGGCGTACACAAAGCCGGCATCGACCTCCCCCCTGGCAACGTAGTCCAGCGACTGGCGCACGTTGAGGGTATTCACCGCCTTGGCGTTCACCTGCGGCCACAGTTTGGCGGCCTCCAGCGCGTCTTGCGCGTAGCGCCCTACCGGCACACTGGCCGGGTTGCCGATGGCGACCCGGGTGACGGCAGGCAGGGTCAGGTCTTTCAGGCTGCGCAGCACGAGCTGGCTACCGGCCGGCTGCACCAACAGCAGCGTGTTACGGGCAAAATCACGGCGGCTGGCCGCCACTACCAGGCCCTGGGCCTGCGCCTGATCCATGGTTTCCTGGTCGGCCGAGGCGAACACGTCTACCGGTGCGCCTTTGGCCATCTGCTGCAGCAAGGCACCGGACGCGGCGGTATTCAGCAGCACCTTGCTGCCGGGGTGTTGCGCCTCGAAGGCCTGGGCCGCCTCCTTGAAGGCGTTCCCCAGGCTGGCAGCGGCAGAGACGGTGATGTCACCGGCAGCGGCAACGACGCTATTGCACAGCAAGAACAGCGCAACGCAGAACGGGCGGGCAATGGTGGGCATGTGTTTCCCCAGGCCAATCGGCAAAGCGCTATATAAGCATGTATATAGCGCAAGCTCAATACACCGTTAGGCCTACGCCGCCCCCGCCGTTAGCCCGGCAGTCTAGGCCTGCGTCGCCGTGGCCAAGCGGATGCCAAACGCGACAAATACCGCACCGGTCAGGCGATCCAGCCACCGGATGACGCGCGGCTGCCGCAGCCAGCGGCCCAGCGACACGGTAGCGGCGATCAGCACGGCAAACCACAGCAAGGTCAACAGCACATGCAGGCAGGCGAGAAAGAAGGTGTGCCACGCTACGTTGGCCACAGCCGGTACGAACTGCGGCAGGAAGGTGACGTAGAACACGCCCACCTTGGGGTTCAGCAGATTGGTCAGCAAGCCGCGGCGAAAAGCGGCGCTACCCGCCGTGGCGTCATCCGCCCCCGGCACCGGCGGCTGTCGCCGAGCCAGCAGCAGCCGTCCACCCTGCCATAGCAGGTAAGCGGCCCCGGCCCACTTCAGTACGCTGTAGGCCAGCTCGGACGCGCGCAACAGCGCACCAAGGCCAATCGCCACCGCCGCGCCCCATACCAGGCAACCCAGGGCTATGCCGGCAGCGGCCAGCGCCGCCGCCCGACGACCACTCACTGCGGCACTGCGCAGCACCATGGCGGTATCGACACCGGGCGTGATGGCAAGGATGGTGGCCGCCACAACAAAGGCCAGCAGCAGGGGAAGGTCGGTCATGGTCGCTCCGCAGGAAGGTGCAAGCAGGAGTCAGCATGATGCTGCCGCCGACAGGACTCGGCAAGGTTGGCCGCACGACAAGTACAATGCAAAAAGCCCAGCCAAGAGGCTGGGCTTTCTGACAGGAATTCCTGGTAGGCCGTGCGGGACTCGAACCTGCGACCAACGGATTAAAAGTCCGCTGCTCTACCAACTGAGCTAACGACCCCCTTAGGGATATGATGGTAGGCCGTGCGGGACTCGAACCTGCGACCAACGGATTAAAAGTCCGCTGCTCTACCAACTGAGCTAACGACCCATCATATTTCTCTTTAAGGATGGTAGGCCGTGCGGGACTCGAACCTGCGACCAACGGATTAAAAGTCCGCTGCTCTACCAACTGAGCTAACGACCCGTCCTTGAGAGAAAGCGACTATACGCCCGTGGTTTTTTTGCGTCAAGCTTTTTCTACAGAAATCTGCATTTAACCTTATCCGGGAACCCTTGGCCGCCAGATGCAGACTCATTTCATGACAATGGCGCCACACTGTCCACAACCCAGCCCAGGTAGGCCGGCAAGCCGGTTTCCACCGGTAGCGCCACGATTTCCGGCACCTCGTACGGGTGCAGCTCTTGGATTTTGGCCTGAAGCGCCGCATATTGACCGGATGTGGTCTTGATCAGCAGCGGAATCTCGCTGGCGCTTTCGGTCTGGCCCTGCCAGCGGTACACCGACTGGCACGGGGCCAGTATATTGACGCAAGCGGCCAGCTGCGCCTCTATCAATACCGTGGCCATCTGCGTGGCCAGTGCCGCATCCGGCACGTTGCACACTACGATTAACACTTTCATGCGGATATCCGTTTCATGCGTGGATTACTGATTCTGTTCCTGCTGTACCCGTTTCTGGAGATGTACTCGCTGTTTGCGCTGGCCGACCACATCGGTGGCGGCTGGACGCTGGCCTGGGTCATCGTCACCTTCCTGCTGGGCAGCGCGCTGATGCGCAACAGCAAACTGGGCGGCCTGCTGACGCTGGCCGGCACGCTGCGCGAGGGTAAAGTCTCGCTGTTTTCGCTGCTGTGGCCGCTGCGCGTGATGCTGGCCGGCCTGCTGCTGGCCATCCCCGGCCTGGTCAGCGACGTGCTGGCCATCATTCTGATGCTGCCGTGGAAAGGCCCCAAACTGGCGGACCTCAACATGAACCAGCCATTCGGCCAGGGCGGCGAGCAACCGTTCCAGCGCCAGCCCGGTGGCGAGCAGGGTGACATCATCGAAGGCGAGTACGAACACGTACAGCGCCCGGCGCCGGACGACCGTCGCCTGCACTGAGGCACAGGCCGTGCTTTGCCTACTGCGCTAACAGCATGGCCAGCGCGGCGGCGGCATCCAGGCCGTCCACCGCCACAATCTTATGGCGATTGCGCTCGCCGCTCAGCAGGGTTACCGCCTTGCGGGGTACGCCAAGATAATCGGCTAGCCAGCGCAGCAGCTCGGCGTTGGCCTTACCTTCTACCGGCGGCGCGGCCAAGCGGATTTTCAGCGCTTCGCCGTGCTCGCCCGCCACCTCGTTTTTACGTGCCCCCGGCTGCACGTGCAAGGTCAGGCGAATGCCCGCAGGCTGGATCGTCAACCAGGCTTTCATGACGATGGTTCCTCCCAAATCCGGCATTGTAAATGCTCACGCGGCACTTTCCCCATTGCCAATAGCGCCACACTCGATAACATGAACTTTGCAGCAGCAGGGAGCATGTCGCGTCCAAGGCCCATGCTACACTGACGGCAGGAGTTAGCTCATGCCCGCACCCCGTCACTTTCCGCCCGCCCCTGCCGCTGCGGATAAAACTTTGCTCAAGGCTGCGATCCTGGTATCGCTAGCCCTGCACCTGCTTGTGCTGGCCAGCGCTGGCGGGCTGCTACCCGCCATCAACATGCCTCCTTTGCCGCATAGCACGCTACAGCTGACCCTGCTGAAAACACCTCCTTCGGCACCGCCAGCACGCGCCGACATGCTGGCACAGCACCACAGTGACGGGGGCAGCCCTGCCACCGCCATCAGCAACGATGATCTTGTACCAACACCTCCAGAAAAGCTGCAACCCCGCGCTACCCTGGCCAGCCGCCAGGCGGCACTAACCCCGGTACCCAGCCAGCAAGCGACCCCGCCCGACACCCGCCAGCACGCACGGCTGGGCGCCGCTGCCGTTGGCGTTAGCTGGGCCGGTTATGTGGAAAACTGGCGCCGCCGCGTAGAGAGTATCGGCAACCGCCACTACCCGGCAGAAGCCCGCGCGCGGGGCCTGTATGGCAGCCTGGAGCTGGTGGTAGTACTGCGTGATAGCGGCGAGCTGATGGACGTACGCATTGCTCGTAGCTCCGGCAACCCGGTGCTGGATCAGGCTGCCATCAATATTGTGCGCATGGGGGCGCCCTACCCGCCGTTTCCGGCCAAGCTGGCGCAAGAGTACGCGTCACTGGAAGTCGTGAGAAAATGGTCGTTCACGACCACCCACCGTCTGGATGGCAGCTAGCCTTGGGCAGGCTGCCGCAGCAAGCCAAGGATCCACCATGTACGAAGTCAACCGCAGCATCGCCATCCTGAAACCGCGCCAGCCCTTTCTGGACTGGCTGAAAAGCCTACCTGGCAGCCTGGATGGCCAGCTGGAACTGGCGCAATTACGTGCCGACTGCAACGCGCTGCTGATTCCCGCCGCCGACGACTACGCCAGCGCCGAAGACTTCGTGCGCCGCCATTACCGCACCCTGTTCAGCGCCGAACTGGCCGACTGGTGCGACGACGACGCCTTCTGGCCAGAGCTGAGCCCGGCACTGTTTACCGCATGGTTCGACGTAGAGATCCACTCGGTACTGACCGACCTGGTCGACCAGCCGCTAGAGCGTGAAGCTTTCATCCCGCTGGACCTGGACCACAACTAAAACAGGCCAGCATCCCGCTGCAGCACACGCTGCAGCCAACCTTTCCACACGAGGGGAAACATGCAACACCTTACCAAGATCAAAGTACGCGGCTACCACCTGGACCTGTACCAGCACGTCAACAACGCGCGCTATCTGGAGTTCCTGGAAGAAGCCCGTTGGACCTACTTCGAAGAACGCGCCGACCTGCCGGCCTTTCTGGCCTCCGGCTTGGCCCTGATTGTGGTGAACATCAATATCGATTATCGTCACCCCGCCACCATGAACGACGAGCTGGCCATCGCCACCTCGGTGAAGTCGGTGGGCAACCGTAGCGCCGTCATCCACCAGCGCGTGACACTAGACGGCAGCGACACCTTGGTGGCCGAGGCCGACGTTACCTTCGTGGCCTTTGACGGCAAGCAAAACAAGTCGGTAGCCATTGAAGGCAAACTGCGGGAACTTCTGGAAGGCCTGCAGCACCAAGCCTGACCTGCCGGGCCGCCTGCGCGGCCCTTTGTAACGGATTTAGCACGATGAAGCTCAAGCACACCCTGACCATCCTGGCGCTTGGCGCCGCCACCCTGCTGAGCGGCTGTTCGTTCACCGACGCCGCGCCAGCGGTGAGCTACACCAGCCTTAGCGGCCAGCAAGCCAGCACCGACAGCCTGAAAGGCAAAGTGGTGCTGGTCAACTTCTGGGCCACCAGCTGTACCGGCTGCATGGCAGAAATGCCCAAGATGGTAGAAACCCACCAGAAGTACGCCAAACAGGGCTACGAAATGGTGGCGGTGGCGATGAGCTACGATCCGCCGCAATACGTGCAAGCCTATGTTACCGACAAGAAGCTGCCGTTCTTCGTAACCTTGGACAAAGACGGCAGTATTGCCAAAGCCTACGGCGACATCCAGCTGACGCCCACCAGCATCCTGATCGACAAGCAGGGCAATATCGTCAAACGCTATGTGGGCGAACCGGACTTCAACGAACTACACCAGTTGATCGAGCAGCAACTGAAAGCCTGATCCGTCGCTGTAATGAAAAAAACCGCCTCCCAAGGGAAGCGGTTTTTTTCATGGCTGCAGCCTAACGTTGGCCGCATACCGGGCAATCCGGGTCACGCGGCACCCTAAGCTGGCGGAAGCTGCCGTCTAGCGCCTCGTACAGCGTTAACTGCCCCAGCGCCGGGCGGCGCCCTGCCAGCAGCTTGACCGCCTCTACCGCCTGCAGGCTGCCGATCACACCCACCAGCGGCGCCAGCACGCCAAAGGTGGCACATGGCCCGTCGCTGGCCTCGCCCTCCTCCGGAAACAGGCAGTGATAGCACGGCGACGCTTCCTCCCGTACATCGTACACCGCCAGTTGGCCGCTGAAACGCACCGCCGCACCCGATACCAGCGGCACCCGGGCTGCGACGCAAGCGCGGTTGATGGCGTGGCGGGTAGCAAAATTGTCGCTACAGTCCAGTACCAGATCGTGCGCCGCCACCTCGGCGGCCAAACTGTCGCCGGCCAGGCGCTCGTTCAGCAGCCGCAATTGCACGTCGGGGTTGATCGCCGACAAGCGAGCCGCCGCCGACACCACTTTGGGCTGCCCCAGCGTCTGCATGTCGTGGATGACCTGGCGCTGCAGATTGGTCAGCTCCACCGTATCGTCATCGACCAGCGTCAGCTGGCCGACACCGGCACTGGCCAGGTACAGCAAGGCCGGTGCGCCCAGGCCGCCAGCGCCCACTACCAGCACACGGGCCGCCAGCAAGCGCTGCTGGCCTTCGATATCGATTTCTGGCAGCAGGATGTGCCGGCTGTAGCGCAACAGCGCGCTGTCGTTGAGTTCTTGCGTCATCAGTCAAAACGGCCGCTTGCGCGGCCGTTGGGCTAGCGCCGCTAGGCGCAGTGATCCAGGCAGGCTTACTCTTCTGCCACCTTGCGGCTGAACTTGACGCCCAGCTGCTTCAACTTGCGGTACAGGTGAGTGCGTTCCAAGCCAACTTTCTGCGCCACGCGGCTCATATTGCCGTTCTCGAGCACGATGTGGTATTCGAAATAACGCCGCTCCAGCTGCTCGCGCAGCTCGCGCAGTGGCAGACTGAAGTCGAAACCGGTCTCTTCCACCGGCTTTTCGTGGCGGAACTGCGCCAGCACCTTGTTCACCTCGGCAGCATCGATATCGTCGCCTTCAGCGGTCAGGCCCAGGCTCTTGATGATGCTGCGTAGTTGTTCCAGGTTGCCAGGCCAGTCGTACTGACGCATGGCATTCAGCGCCGCTGTGGTCAGCCGGCGGGTCGGCATCTGCTTGGATTCGATCAGCTCGTGCAGAATCTGCTCGGCGATGAAGGTGATGTCTTCCGCGTGCTCGCGCAGCGGTGGAATCGGCACGATCACGCTGGATAGCGCGGTGAGCATGCGATTATCGCACTCCGGGTCCACCAGCAGCTCCTGCAGCGGGCGGCTGCAGGAACACACCAAACGCACGTTGAAACGGTCCAGCTTGGACAGCAGGAACAGCAGCCCCTGCTGCGTACGGCGGTTGTACTGGCCGATCTCGGGCAGGAACAGCACGCCGTTATTGGCTTTCTGCAGCAGCTCCAGCGGTGCGTCGGCCAGCTGCTCCAGCTTGGCCGGTGTCACCCAAGGCGTGTTGCCGTGATGAAAAAAACGTGCCACCAGTTCGAAACCTACGCCTGGCTCGCCGGTCAACAGTACCGGAGACTTTACTTTGGACACCCGCTCCAGCTGTCGCTTCAGCTCCTGTACCGGTACGCTTTTGCCCAGTTTGTCCAGATTCAGCGAGGTATTGGCCTGCATGTCACCGTACTTGAGCGCACGCTGGACAGTAGTAAGCAGCTTTTGCAGGGCAATCGGTTTCTCGAGGAAATCGAAGGCGCCGATTCGGGTGGCTTCAACGGCAGTATCAATGCTGGCATGGCCAGACATCATCACCACCGGCATATTGAGCTGGCCGGATTTGGCCCACTCTTTCAGCAGGGTTACGCCGTCACAATCGGGCATCCAGATATCCAGCAGCACAAGGGCCGGTCGGGTCTGGTTCCGCAATTGGCGGGCTACTTCGGCATTCTCGGCCAGTGCGACGGTAAAACCCTCGTCCTGCAAGATTTCCGAGAGTAATTCCCGGATACCGATCTCGTCATCAACAATCAGAATATCGCTGCTTCGCATTAAGCCTCCAGCAATGGCAGGGTGAGATGGATCCGCGCACCGCCACTGTCTGCATTGGCCAGATAAATCTGGCCGTGGTGTTCCTCCACTATTTTCTTCACCACAGCAAGGCCCAGGCCAGTTCCTTTCGCCTTACTGGTTACGTAAGGCTCGAAAGCTCGCGGCAGAATGTCTGCACTAAACCCGGCGCCGTTGTCCTGTACACAGACGAGCGCGTTCCTTCCTTCTAGTCGGCTGCTAATTTGAATCATTGGGATGCTAGCGTCAAGGACTGCATCTTGCGCATTTTGCAGCAGATTATGCAAAACCTGACGCAGCAGAGCCGCATCACCCATAAAGGGCAAACGCTCCGGACTCAAATCCACTCTCAGGGCCGGGTTACCCTCGTACAGGGTCAATACCTCGCGGATCAGCTCGTTCAACTCCAGCGGCACCAGTTTGGTGCGCGGCGCCCGTGCATAATCGCGGAAGGCATCCACCATGCCCTTCAAGGCCGTTACCTGTTTGACGATGGTGTCGGTAGCGCGGCGCAACATGTCCGCATCCGCCCCTTCCAGCTTGTCGCCCAGCTTCATGGCCAGCCTTTCGGCGGACAGCTGGATGGGCGTCAGCGGGTTGCGGATTTCATGTGCCAGACGCTTGGCTACCTCACCCCAAGCCGCGTCGCGCTGCGCGCGAGCCAGCTCGGTAATATCGTCAAACACCACAACATAGCCGGTTGCAGACTGCTCTGGCAATACCGCACCGCGTACCACCAGCTGGCGGCTACCCTGCGAGCCCATGTAATCCACCTGCTGCTGCCAGTCGTGCGGGCTGACGTTGGCCGCTTCGCGCAGGATGGTATCGACCAGCGGCGACATCTCCGGCCGCAGCGCCGGCCATACCTGTATCTCGTGCTCGGCCAGCTCGGCGAAGTCCACGCCCAGGATGCGGCCGGCACTGGTGTTGGCCGCACGCAGGTTCCAGTTGCTGTCAAACGCCATCACGCCGGCGGACAGGTTGGCCAGGATACTTTCCAGGTATAGCTTGCCCGACTCCAGCAGGCGGCGGTTTTCCTCGGCACTGTGGCGGGCCTCTTCCAGCTGCTGCGTCATGCGATTGAACATGGTGGTAAGGATGCCCAACTCGTCCTTGCGGTACACCGGGTGGCGCTTGGAAAAGTCACCCTGGGCGACGGCGCGGGTGCCGGCGGCCAACTCGGACAGCGGCGCCGACAAGCGTTCGGAAATGAACAGCGCAAACGCCAGCGCCGCGGTCAATGCCAGCAGGAACACCAACGCCAGCGTCAACATATAGAAGGTTTTCAGGCCATCGCGCGCCAGCACCAGCTGACGGTAATCGGTGCGCGCGTCTTCGATTAGCTCGGCGTCACGGGCGATGTCGGCTGGGGCCGGCTGAATGACCTGCAGCACCAGCTGCTCGCCACTGATGAAGCTGCGGTAAGGCAGCAGCACCTTCAGCATCAGCCCGCTGCGAGCGTCATTGTCGATACTCTCGTGCGTTTTGCGCGGCGCTAGGGAACGCAATAGCTCGTAATCCGGGGCACGCGGCAGGTAGCGGGTATCGTCGGGGCCGGCAAAACTCACCAGCTGACCCTGGCGGGTATAGATTGCCACCTCCTCGACACCCAGTTGCTCGCGCAAGCGCGATAGCCGGCTGTTCAGTTCGCGCTCGCGCTGGTCGGCCACGTCGTTGGCAATAACCCGCGCCTTGCGCGAGACGTCGGTCAACACGTAACCCAGCGCGTTCTTGCCCAGCTCCAGGCCACGGTCGAGTGCGGTTTCCACCTGCACGTTGAACCAGCTTTCGATACTTCGTGTCAGGAATTGCGCCGAGACGGTAAACACCAGCATGCCAGGCAGCAGCGCCACTACGGCAAACATCAGCACCATTTTCTGCGTGAGTTTGGCACCAAACTCGCGGCTTTTGACGCGGCGACGCAGGCGTAGCAATTGACGGACTACCACCCCTAGCAGGCCGATCAAGCCCAGTGCATTCAGGCCGAATACCCACCAGTAGTACTCCGCCAGTTTGGAGGTATTGCCGGTAGAAATGGCCAGCAAGTACAGCAGCACGACGCCAAAAGCCGCCGCAATCACCGGGTAACGCATCAGTTGGCTACCTCCGGCGCCACGGTGATCCAGTCTGATGCTAACGTCCAGTCACGCGAACCCAGCGCGTTAAGCTGGAACGGTCGCGGTAGCTGACCGATGTCCAGCTCCAGCCTTACCCTGCCACGCAGTTCGCGCTGGCGATCCGGGCCCCAGTCCGAGACGTCCATCACACGCCAACCGGCGATACCGCCTACCGCCGACAGCGCTTCGTTCAACGAACCGTAATTGCTGGCGAGGCCACCAATGACCACCCGGTAGCGATTGGTCAGCCGGTAGTAAACCAGCTTGAAATCAAGCGTGGCAGTGGGTTCAAACAGGGTTTTCATCTGCAGCCACCAAGCGGTGGTACGGGGGCGTGTCAGCTCGAAGGTAAGCTGGAAGCTGAGCGGCACGCCCTGTTGCAGCGCGTCTTGCAGTGGCGGTGGCAGCGTGGTCTGGAACCGGGTTGACAGCGCCAGTGCGCCGTCTTCTACGCGGGCGCTGATGCGGCGGGCAACGATATCCTCTGCTGCCTGCGCCATCGGAATGGACAGCAGGCAGGTCAGCAGCAGGATCAGCGCAACGCTAAGCCTTTTTGACCAGCAGCGCGTAGTAGAAGCCGTCATGTTCCGAGGTGGGCAGCAGTTGTTCGTCTTTCACCAGTTTGGCATCGGCGTGGCGCCCCAGGAAGGCGTCCACTTGCTGACGGTTTTCTTCCGGCATGATGGAGCAGGTGGCGTACAGCAGCTTGCCCCCCACCGCCAGCGTGGGCCACAGCGCGTCCACCATCGCCGCCTGCTGTTTGCCCAGCGCGGCAAAGTCGTCAGGGCGACGCAGCCACTTGATATCGGGGTGGCGACGCACCACGCCGCTGGCCGAGCACGGCACGTCGGCCAGGATACGGTCGAACGGTTGGCCGTCCCACCAGGCCGCCGGGTTGGCCGCATCGGCCGCTTTCAGCGTGGCACTCAGGCCCAGGCGCTGCAGGTTGTCCTGCACGCGCTGCAGGCGCTCGGCGTCCACGTCCAGCGCGGTCAGCTCGACCTTGGCGAGCTCCAGCATATGGCCGGTTTTGCCACCCGGTGCGGCGCAAGCGTCCAGCACGCGCTGGCCGTCTGCCAGATCCAGCAACAGTGCCGCTTTCTGGGCGCCGAAATCCTGTACCGATACCACGCCGTCGGCAAAGCCCGGCAGGTCACGCACATTGCACGGGCTATCCAGCAGTACCGCTTGGCCGTGCAGCGCACGGGCCTTGATGTCCTGCTCGGCGAGCATGGCCACGTAAGCGTCGGCCGTCATGCGGCCAACGTTGACGCGCAGCGTCATCGGCGGGCGGCGGTTGGACATGTCCAGCACCGATGCCCACTGCGTCGGGTAGGCGGCGCGCAGGCGTTGCACCCACCAGCGCGGGTGGTTGTAGCGCGCTTCCTTGTCGGCAGCGGCATCGGCCAGCAGCGCGTCCTTGTTGCGCAGGAAGTTGCGCAGCGTGCCGTTGACCAGGCCTTTCAGGCGGCCCAGCGCGATGTCCTGCGCGCAGCGCACTGCCTGGTCCACTACCGCATACGGGGCGGCACGGGTATGCGCCAGCTGGTACAGCGCCACCAGCAGCAGGCGCTCGATATCGTCGGACGGCAGGCGCTTGGGCACCAGCTGGCGCAGGATGAAGCGCAGCTGGCCCAGATGACGCAAGGTGCCGTAGCCGATGTCCTGCAAGGCGCCCCGCTCACCGGCGCTCAGCTCGGTGCTGCGCTGGGCGGCGGCCAACGCTTCGGTAAGGGTACGGCCTTCTTCGACACGCGCGATCAAACCGGCGGCCAATTCCTGAATACGATGCATGCTGTAGGGGTCTTTCCAATAAAACCGGCCACCGTCCGCAACGGACGGTGGCCGCAAGTCGATTTAAGGCTGAATGATACCGTCTCAGACGCCGCTGCGGGCAATCTCCTGCAAGCGCGCGATGCGCTCTTCGGTATGCGGGTGGGTGCGGAACAGGCTGCTGATGCCACCACCGCCGGATAGCGGGTTGATGATCATCATTTGCGCCGTTTCCGGGTGCGCTTCGGCGGCCGGCATGGTGCGGTACTGCGCGTAGTACTCGATCTTCTGCAGCGCGGCAGCCAACGCCAGCGGGTCGCCGCTGATCTCGGCCCCGCCGCGGTCGGCTTCGAACTCGCGCGCCCGCGAAATGGCCATCTGGATCAGGCTGGCCGCCACCGGTGCCAGGATGGCCACCGCGATGGCGGCGATCGGGTTCACCGGGCGCCCTTCCTCGTCACGGCCGCCAAAGAACATGGCGAAGTTGGCCAGCGCCGAGATGGCACCCGCCATGGTGGCGCTGACGGTGGAGATCAGCGTGTCGCGGTGCTTCACGTGGGCCAGCTCGTGCGCCATCACGCCGCGCAGCTCGCGGTAGTCCAGCATGCGCATGATGCCGGTGGTGGCGGCCACGGCAGCGTGCTCGGGGCTGCGGCCGGTGGCAAAGGCATTGGGCTGCTCTTCGTGGATGACGTACACGCGCGGCATCGGCATGTTGGCGCGCTGCGCCAGCTCGGCCACCATGCCGTACAACTCGGGGGCACTTTGGGCGTCCACTTCCTGGGCGTTGTACATGCGCAACACCATCTGGTCGGAATTCCAGTAGGCGTACACATTCATGGCACCGCCCAGCAGCAGTGCGATCAGCATGCCGGTCTTGCCGCCCATCATGCCGCCCATCACCACGAACAGCGCCATGATGGCGGCCATCAGCATCGTGGTCTTGAACCAGTTGAAACCACCCATGGCGTACTCCTTTCTCGGGTCTGTCACAGACTATGGGGACGGCGGCGCGCCAGCTCAAGCCCCCAGTACGGTACCGGCCAGCGCCGGACGGCCGGCGATGAAATCGCGCGCGGCCAACCTTTTGCCACCGGCGGCCTGTAGTTGCGTCAATACAACAAGCCCGCTGCCGCTGCCCACCACCACACCGTCGGCATCGGCACGGACTACCTGCCCTGCCGGCGCCTGGCCGTCGATGGCGTGCGCGTGCCACAGCTTCAGCGCCTCGCCGGCCAGCAGGGTGTGCGCCCCCGGCGCCGGGTTGTAGGCGCGGATGGCGCGGGCGATGTCGGCCGCCGGCAGCTGCCAGTCGACGCGGGCTTCTTCCTTGCTGAGCTTGGCGGCGTAGGTCACGCCGTCTTCCGGCTGTTTGACCGCCGGGCAGGCGTCAAGTGTCGCCAGCGTGGCCACGATGGCGTCGGCGCCCAGTGCGGCCAACTTGTCGTGCAGGCTGGCCGCCGTATCATCAGCCGTAATCGGCAGCGGGTGTACCGACAGCATGTCGCCGGTATCCAGCCCCACATCCATCTGCATGATGGTGATGCCGGTTTCGGCGTCATCGGCCAGGATGGCACGCTGGATCGGCGCCGCACCGCGCCAGCGCGGCAGCAGCGAGGCGTGGATGTTCAGGCAGCCGCGCGCCGGCATGTCCAGCACCGCCTTGGGCAGCAGCAGGCCGTAGGCGGCCACCACCATCACCTCGGCGCCCACGTCGGCCACCAGCGCTTGTGCTTCCGGCGTTTTCAGCGTCAGCGGCTGCTCCACGCGCAGGCCGTGTTGCAGCGCCAGTTCTTTCACCGGGCTGGGCTTGAGCTTCATGCCACGGCCGGCCGGGCGGTCCGGCTGGGTCAGCACCAGCGAAATGTCATGGCCGGCGTCGATCAGCGCTTGCAGCGCCTGGGCAGCGAAAACCGGCGTACCGGCAAAAATCAGTTTCATCGGGTGTTCCTGGCAATGCAAAAGGGGCACCTGCGTGCCCCGGGTAGCGAATGGGCAGCCAGACGGCTACCGTGCTTACATATTCTGGCGTTCGCGCTTCTTGAGCTTGGTCTTGATGCGGTTCTGCTTCATTTCGGACAGGTACTCGACGAATACCTTGCCGTCGAGGTGATCCACTTCGTGCTGCAGGCAGATCGCCAGCAAGCCATCGGCATCCAGCTCGTAAAACTCGCCCTTGGTGTTCTGCGCACGCAGTTTGACGCGCTCGGCACGGGTAACCTTGTCGTAGACGCCAGGTACCGACAGGCAGCCTTCTTCGTACACGGTTTCGCCGTCCTTCTGCAGGAACTCGGGGTTGATCACCACCAGCGGTGCCGATTTGTCTTCCGACACATCGATGACAATCAGACGGTAGTGGTAGTCCACCTGGGTGGCAGCCAGGCCGATGCCCTTGGCTTCGTGCATGGTCTCGAACATGTCGTCTACCTGCTTTTGAAGGGCTGCGTCGAAGGTAGTAACCGGCTGGGCTACCTTATGCAGGCGCGGGTCGGGGTAGTGCAGGATATTAAGCAGTGCCATGATGCGAACAGTTTTCCAGTTGTGGGATGACGGCAGGCAGAACGATAATGTTGCCAGCATCCGGTTAGCCGTTTTCTCAAGTGCCGGACAAATGGGGTCACTTTACTGATGTTTAAACCTATTATATCGCTACTCTTGGCCCTTGGCCTGTCTGCACCGGCTCTGGCCGACACCCTGGCGCTGCGAGAAGATGCGCCGCAACGCTATGTGGTGAAGCGGGGCGATACGCTGTGGGACATCTCCGCCAAGTACCTGAAAACGCCCTGGAAATGGCCGCTGCTGTGGCACATGAACCAGGAAGAGGTACGCAACCCGCACCTGATCTTTCCGGGTGAGACCTTGGTGCTGGATACCATCGACGGCCAGCCGGTACTTCGCCGCGAAGGCAGCCGCGTTGTCAAACTGTCGCCACAGGTACGCGCGGAACAGCTGGATGCCGCCATCACCACCATTCCGGCCAAGATGATCGAGCCTTTCCTGGCGCGGCCACTGCTGCTGGACGACCCGGCAGAATACGCCGCTGCGCCACGCATCGTGGCTGGTCAAGACAACCGTGTCATCCTGTCCGGTACCGACATTGCCTATGCTCAGGGTCTGGATGCCGGCGGCACGTGGCAGTCATACCGCCTGGGCCGCACCCTCAGCGACCCTGACACCAAGGAAGTACTGGGCCATGAGCTCACCTACGGCGGCGAACTCAATGTGAAAAAACTGGACACCATCAGCACGCTGGTGGTTACCAAAGTAGCAGAAGAAGTACTGGTCAACGACAGACTGATGAAGCGCAGTCAGGTTCCGGTGCTGCAGTATGCACCACACGAGGCACCTGCCAGCCTGCAAGGCCGGGTCATTAGCGCCTACAACGGCGTCAATGAAATTGGCCAAAACTATAATGTAGTGATCAACCGCGGCCTGCGCGACGGCGTGGAAGTCGGCCATGTCTTCGGTATTTTCCGTGCCCCGCGCATGATCGAGCTGGCGCCCAAACAGATGGCACCGCTGCCTACCGAACAAGTGGGGCAGCTGATTGTGTACCGCGTGTTCAACAAGGCCGCCTACGCCCTGGTTGTCGCCGCCACGCAGCCGGTGATCGTGGGCGACCGCATCGCCAAACCGGAATGAACCAGGCACAACACGACTGGCTACGGCTGGCGCTGTCACCCGGCATCGGGCCGCAGCGCTTTTTGCAGCTGATCCAGCGCTTTGGCAATGCCGGTGCGGCGCTCGCGGCCAACCGCAGCCAACTGGCCGGCATTCTCGACGGCGAGGCGATCGATACCCTGGGTAGCGAACTGGCGCAGCAAAGTGCCGACGCGGCGCTGGCGTGGGCGCAGCTGCCCGGCTGCAGCCTGCTAACCCTGAACGACGACGATTACCCCTGCCAGCTCGCCGAAGCCGGCGCGGCACCGCCGTTGCTGTTTGCCCGCGGCCGGCGCGATCTGCTGGCCACCCCGATGCTGGCCATCGTCGGTAGCCGCAATGCCACGCCACAAGGCGAAGAGCACGCCCGCACCTTTGCGCGCAGGTTGGCCGCACAGGGCTACACCATCGTCAGTGGTCTGGCTGGCGGTATCGACGCAGCCGCCCATGAAGGCGCTCTGCAAGCTGGCGGCCATACCATCGCCGTGATCGGCACCGGCATCGACCGCGTCTACCCGGCCAGCAACCGCCAACTGGCGCACCAGATTGCCGAGCAGGGCTTGATCCTGTCCGAGTTTGCGCTGGGCATGGGCCCGCTGGCGCAGCACTTTCCACGCCGTAACCGCATCATCGCCGGCCTGTCGCGCGGCTGCCTGGTGGTGGAAGCCACGCTGCAAAGCGGGTCGTTGATCACCGCACGTCAGGCGCTGGAAGCCGGACGCGAGGTGATGGCCATCCCCGGTTCCATCCTTAACCCGCAAGCTCGGGGCTGCCACCGTCTGATCAAGGAAGGCGCCCGTCTGGTGGAAACCGTAGACGACGTACTGGACGAAATCGGCCGCCCGGCGGCACCGCCGCCGCCCGCCACCGCCATTGACGCCCCGTGCGAGGCAAGCCACAACCGCGCCGCCGGTCTTGCTCACCCGCAGCAAGCTGTCATGGACGCCATCGGTTACGATCCGGTAGACGCCGACGAGCTGGGCGCCCGACTCGGGTTGACGGCGGGGGAGGTTTACGCGATGCTTCTCGAGCTCGAACTCCTCGGCCATGTCGACAGCATGCCAGGCGGGCGTTACCAACGCCGGGCCCCAGCCCCCTAGCCCTTACAACAAAACGATTCCTATAGATGTTTGACGTTCTCGCCTTTTTGCTTGAAGAATTCAATGACCCTGATCATTGCCCCCCGCGTGATGACCTGGGTCGCCAGTTGGCGGCTGCCGGTTTCGAAAACGACGAAATCAGCGATGCCCTCGACTGGCTGGACGGCCTGAACGAGCTGAACGAAGGTGCCTATCTGGGTGCCAACGAAGGCAGCGGCCTGCGCGTATTCCATGACTACGAAGTGTCACGCTTGCCCTGCGACGTGCGCGGTCTGATTGTGTTCCTGGAATCCAACGGCGCGCTGTCGCCGGCGCAGCGCGAAATGCTGATCGACCGCCTGCTGGCCATGCCAGACGACGAGATCACGCTGCCCACCGCCAAGCTGGCCGCCCTGATGGTGTTGTGGGCGCAGCGTGCAGAACTGCCGGTACTGGTGGGCGAAGACCTGCTGTCCGCCCTGCACGGCGAACCCACCATGCAATGAAACCGCGCTGCGCGCCATCAAGGTTGGCCGCAGCGTGTTGACTCGACAAGAGCGCAAAACCTTGCGCTCTTGTTTTGTTTGATGAATACACAATATGTCGCGCCACGTGGCGTGCTACCGAAAACAAAGCAGACATGCCCTCCAGTCTCCTGATCGTCGAATCGCCGTCCAAGGCGAAAACGCTGAAAAAATATCTGGGCCCCGACTTCGAAGTCCTGGCCTCCTACGGTCACGTCCGCGACCTGGTGCCGAAAAACGGCGCCGTGGACCCGGAAAAAGACTTCGCGATGAAGTACCAGCTGATTGCGCGCAACAGCAAGCACGTGGACGCCATCGTCGAGGCCGTGGGCAAGGTGGACCATGTCTACCTGGCAACTGACCCGGACCGCGAAGGCGAAGCCATTTCCTGGCACCTGGTGGAAATCCTCAACAAGAAAAAGCTGTTGAAGGACCGTACTGCACAGCGCGTGGTGTTCCACGAAATCACCAAAAACGCGGTACTGGAAGCCATTGCCAACCCGCGCGACATCGCACAAGACCTGGTAGATGCCCAGCAGGCACGCCGCGCGCTGGACTATCTGGTGGGCTTCAACCTGTCGCCGCTGCTGTGGAAGAAGATCCGCCGCGGCCTGTCCGCCGGCCGCGTACAAAGCCCGGCGCTGCGCCTGATCTGCGAACGTGAAAACGAGATCAAGGCCTTCGTCGAGCAGGAATACTGGACCGTCCACCTGGACAGCCACAAGAGCCGCACCAAGTTCAGCGCCAAGCTGACCCAGTTTGCCGGCAAGAAGCTGGAACAATTCGACATCCCCAACGAGGCGGAACAAAGCCGCATCCTGGGCTTGCTGGCCGGCCACGACGCCAGCGTCGCCAGCATCGAGAAGAAAAAGAAATCGCGCAGCCCTGCCGCGCCGTTCACCACCTCGACGCTGCAACAGGAAGCCGTGCGCAAGCTGGGCATGACCACAGACCGCACCATGCGTACCGCGCAGCAGCTTTACGAAGGTATCGATATCGGGCAGGGTACCGTCGGTCTGATCACCTACATGCGTACCGACTCGGTGGCGCTGGCCAATGAAGCGGTAGAAGAAATCCGCGGCTATATCGGCGAACGCTTTGACGCCGAGCACCTGCCGAAGAACGCCGTCAGCTACAAGAACAAATCCAAGAATGCCCAGGAAGCGCACGAGGCAATCCGCCCCACGTCCATCCTGCGCACGCCGGAGTCGGTAAAGCCGTTTCTGACCACCGACCAGTTCAAGCTGTACGACATGATCTGGAAGCGTACGCTGGCCTGCCAGATGGCGCCGGCCAAGTTCGACACCACCAGCATCGACATCCACATCGGCCAGGGCGTCTTCCGCGCCAGCGGCCAGGTACTGGTGTTTGCCGGCTTCCTGTCGGTGTACGAAGAAGACGTCGATGACGCCGAAGATGAAGAAAACGCCAAGCTGCCGCTGCTGACCGAAGGCGAAAGCCTGCCGGTGGACAAGCTGTACGGCGAACAGCACTTCACCCAGCCGCCGCCACGCTTCTCCGAAGCCAGCCTGGTGAAAGCGCTGGAAGAATTCGGCATCGGCCGGCCGTCTACCTACGCCAGCATCATTTCCACACTGAAGGACCGCGAATACGTCATCATCGACAAGAAGCGCTTCTTCCCCACCGATACCGGCGACATCGTCAACAAGTTCCTCACCGAACACTTCGCCCAGTACGTGGACTACAACTTCACCGCCAAGCTGGAAAACCAGCTGGATGAAATTGCCAGCGGCAGCCGGCAGTGGGTACCGGTGATGGATAGCTTCTGGAAAGGCTTTTCCAAGCAGATCACCGAAAAAGAAGGCATTTCGCGCGCCGAAGTCACCACCGAAAGCCTGGACGAAGCCTGCCCGAAATGCAGCAAACCGCTGTCGATCAAGTTCGGTAAACGCGGCCGCTTCATCGCCTGCACCGGCTACCCGGACTGCGACTACACCCGCAACGTGGGCGAAACCGCCGAGCAAGCCGCTGCCGAAGCGGAAGCTCCGACCGTCATCGAAGACCGCACCTGCCCGGAATGCGGTGGCGAGCTGCACATCAAGAAAGGGCGTTTTGGCAAGTTCATCGGCTGCGCCAACTATCCGAAGTGCAAGCACATCGAACCGCTGGAAAAACCGCGCGATACCGGCGTGCAGTGCCCGGAATGCAAGACCGGCAGCCTGATCGAACGCAAGAGCCGTTACGGCAAGCTGTTCTACAGCTGCAATACCTACCCCAAGTGCAAATACGCTACCTGGAACCCGCCGATCGCCGAGCCCTGCCCCAAGTGCAACTGGCCTATCCTGACGCTGAAGACCACCAAGCGTCGCGGTACCGAAAAAGTGTGCCCGCAGAAAGAATGCGGCTACGCCGAGCAGATTGCGCCGCCGGAAGGCAAGGCTGATAGCTGAAGACGCGACCGGACTGGCTAAGCGGCTCGTACACAAGCCCTGTTTGCTACGCAAGCAGGGCTTGTGTTTTTGGCGTCTCTACTACCACAACTGCGTGGTAACGCGCAGCATGAAAACTACATTCACATGCCATTGATTTCATTCTGAAATCATCCTGCCAAAGCACTAGTATGGATTATGCGTGCCACCACGCAGCGTGGCTGTGCGTACGACGCTGGCCACCCTCGTTCACCCTCTGCCCCCTCGGAGTGATGCCATGCTCAACAGTCAATTCTTGCTGACCGGCAGCAGTGTACTGGCGGTGGTGTTTGCGCTGGGCGGGGCTTGGCCGCTGCTGTCTATTTCTTTTCTGGTCATGCTGTGGGGCATCTGGCGCGCAGACTGCGAGCAGATTGCAGAGCTGACGCCCAATACTTTGGCGATGTTTGTCGAGAACCGTGTACCGGTGTTGTTACCGGAGCAGTTTGAAGGGCGGGAACTGCTCTGGTACCAGGCAGGCACACCGGTTTACCGGGTGTTGATTGCCCCAGATGCGATATGGGAACTGGCTGGCAAAGAGGGGGAAACGGCCGCCGAGCCGGACATGATCCGTGTCTTCCCGGGCATGCTGTACCGACGTCGCTCGTCTCTGCCACCGGGAAGCTGAGAAACCGCCATTTTGTATCGATTTAACCCTATCGAAACCGCGGCATCACCAAGCAGGTTTTTAACGAAGTCAGCCCTAGGCTCCCATAATGGTTTTGTCCTGCCTTGATGCTGGACGGTTAACCAAACGGGAGAATGCCATGTTCGGTCGCCTCTTCAGTCAAACTGACCAGATTTACGAAAGCCTGATAGGCGAACTGGAAAAGCTGCTGCACCTGCCGACGTCAGCAGAACAGGATATCCGGCAGCGGAGCCAACAGATTCTGACCGCCCTGTCGTGGCAACAGCAGGAACAAGGCCGTTTGCACAGTGAGCTAGCGGTAGCTGAGGCCAAACTTACTACCCAGCACGCTGCACACGCGCTGGGGATACAGCGTTTGAACGAACGCATGGAGCTGATGCAACAGGCAACCTCCGACGGGCTGTGGGATATGGAGCTTGACCCTGACCGCCCAATCGAAGAGAACTATCCATTCTGGTGGTCCCCCGCTTTCCGTCACATGCTGGGCTATCAGGACGAACATGACTTTCCCAATATCCTGGGCAGCTGGTCGTCACGGTTACACCCGGAAGATAAGGAAAAAACCCTGGCGGCTTTCCAGCGTCATCTGTACGACCAGAGCGGGCAAACGCCTTATGACGTCATTTACCGCCTACAGCTCAAAAGCGGCGAATACCGCTGGTTTCGTGCCCGCGGCGAAACCAAGCGCGATAAAGAAGGCAGGCCATTACGCGTAGCAGGCGCCCTGACTGACATCCAGGTACAAAAAGAACAGGAACAAACCCTGCAAACCACCATGACTCGCTTCGAGTTGGCCATGGCGATGCTCTCTGACGGGCTATGGGACATGGAAGTGATTGCTGGCGACCCGGTCAACACTGCCAACCCGTTCTGGTGGTCGGACCAATTTCGCCATTTGCTTGGGTTTAAAGATGAAAACGACTTTCCCAACGTACTGGATAGCTGGGCGTCGCGACTGCATCCCGAAGACCGCGAACGGGTATTTACCGCCTTCAAAGCACACTTGCTGGATAAAACCGGCAACACACCCTACGACATCGAATACCGGTTGATGCTGAAAAACGGCTTATACAGATGGTTTCGCGCGAAAGGGCAAACTCGCCGTGCCAGCGATGGCACCCCATTGCGCGTCGTAGGCGCCCTGACTGATATCGATGCCATGGTAATCCAGGACATCATGCACCAGCGCGAGCGCGAGCATCAGTACCGAATGAGCAGCAACTACCGCAAGGTAGAAGAGCTGGTCAGTATCATCCGCGACATATCGGAACAAACCAACCTGCTGGCCATGAATGCCGCCATTGAGGCCGCTCGCGTCGGCGAGGTTGGTCGCGGTTTTGCCGTAGTAGCCGACGAGGTACGCAAACTGGCCGAACGCACACAGCAAGCCACTAACCATATCGTCGCACTGTCAACGGACAGCGGCTTGCATTGAGCTCGACACCCACCTGCTGCAACCGCTCTGGTCAGGCCAGCAACACCAGCCCCCACACCAACGTCAGGTTGACCAAACCCAGTAACTGGGCTGCGCTGCCCATATCTTTGGCGCGCTTGGCCAGCGGGTGACGCTCCAGCGACGTATGGTCCACCGCCGCCTCGATCGCCGAGTTGAACAGCTCGATGATCAGCGTCGCCAGCGAGCTGGCCACCAGCAGTGCCCGCGCCAGCGGCGAGGCAGGCACCACAAACAGCGCCAGCGGAATCAGCACAACGGCCAGCAGCGTCAGCTGCCGGAAGGCATCCTCGTGGCGATAGGCAGCGCGTAAACCATCCAGCGAATAACCAAACGCATTGATCAACCGCTTGATACCGGTTTTACCTTTGAACGGGCTTTCCTGGTGCGAGCTCATGGTGTTCCTGTGTGGTGGATTCTCGGTGGCGTGCCTTGCCACTGCAGGCGCGATGCCAACGCAGCAGGCAACCAAGCCTCGCCGCGGGCATCGATCAGCAGCCAGCCGGCCAACCCAAAGCGGTCCGCGTAGCGCGGTGCGGCGCGCGGCCCGGCAAAATAGATCGGCTTGGACGCCACATCAGACAGCAAACCGGCGCGCGGGCCGGGATAGCTGATGACGGACACGGATTGTACGTCACAGCGGCTTTGCGCGTCGCGCGGGTCGATCAGGTGGCAATAACGCCGGCCACTCAACATGAAATAGCGTTGATAGTCACCCGACGTACCGATGGCCTCCCCGTCGGCCAACGCCAGGGTGGCCATTGCCTCCGGCCGGCGCGGGTGGCGGATGCCCACCCGCCACGGCTCGCCCCCCGGCTTGCTGCCCAGCGCAATCACGTTGCCGCCGATATTCAACAATGCCGAGCTGATGCCAGCCTTAAGCAGGCGCTGCCGGCTGCGGTCCAGCGCCCAGCCCTTGGCCATGCCGCCAAAATCCAGCTGCACGGCAGGGTTACGACTCAGCCAGCGACCGTCCTGCTGCAATACATCCGCCATCCGCGGCCTGGCCGCCGCCAGGTCGGCCAGCGTGTCGGCCGCCGCCAGGCGCGCGGCGTACTGTTCTGCATGAAAGCCCCAAGCCGCCACCATCGCGCCGATGGCCGGCGAGAACAGCCCGTCTGTCTGTACCTCCAGCTGCTGCGCCTGGGTCAGCAAGTCGGTCAGCAGCGGCGAGGCGGCGAAGCGTTCACCGCTGGCGATGGCCTGGTTGGCCGCGTACACCTCGCCACCCGACTGCCAGGCGTGCAGCTGGCGGTGCAGCCCGTCCAGGTCGGCCAATACTGCCGCCGCGGCGCGCTGGGCGCGGGCCAGGTCGGCGTCGTATACCGTCAGCTCCACACGGGTACCGAACACATAGCTTTCCTGACGCCATGACTCCGGCGCACGTTGGCACGCCGCCAGCACCAAAACGACAAAGGCGGCCGAAGCCGCCTGCCATAGCCAGGTTGGCCGCATCAGGCCGCGTTCCCGCAGGCACGCTCCAGCGCGTCGATGAACAGACCGGCCACATTAATACCCGCCTGGTCCATGATCTCGCGAAAGCAGGTGGGGCTGGTAACGTTCACTTCGGTAAGGTAGTTGCCGATCACGTCCAAGCCGGCAAGCAGGATGCCACGCCGCTTCAGCTCCGGCGCCAGCGCAGCCGCAATTTCGCGGTCGCGCTCGCTCAACGGCCGCGCCTCGCCACGGCCACCTGCCGCCAGGTTGCCTCGAGTCTCCCCCCCTTGCGGGATACGGGCCAGGCAATAGTCTACCGGCACACCGTCAATCACCAATACACGCTTGTCGCCATCTCGGATCTCGGGAATATAACGCTGTGCCATCACGGTTTGCGTGCCGTGGTGACTGACAGTTTCGATGATCACGTTCAGGTTGGGGTCGTCCGGCGTGACACGGAAGATCCCACTACCGCCCATACCGTCCAATGGCTTCAGGATGGCATCCTGGTGCTGGCGCACAAAGCGCTTCAGGCGGTCCGGGCGCGAAGTCACCATGGTGGGCGCGGTCTGTTCGGGGAAATTCAGGATCGCCAGCTTTTCGTTGAAGTCGCGTAGCGCCTGGCCGCGGTTAAACACGCGGGCGCCCTGGGCCTCTGCCAGCGTCAGCAACTGAGTGGCATAGAGGTACTCCAGATCAAAAGGCGGGTCTTTGCGCATGACGACCGCAGAGAAGTTCTGCAATGTCATGCGCTGCACATCACCCTTCTTGAACCAGTCCTTGCCGCCTTTACCGGTCAGCGACACCGGGCACGCATCGGTCAGGACACGCTCGCCTTCCACGTACAGGTCGGCAGCCTCGCAAAACCAGATGGCATGGTTGCGCTGGTGCGCTTCCTCCATCATGGCAAAGGTAGTGTCCTTGTGGATTTTGAAACTTTCCAGCGGGTCGGCAATGAACAGAATGTGCATGATGAGCTTCCAGGGTTGGCCGCAAGGCCGGGTTATTCGGCGTCCGGGTCGGTGGCTTCCAGCTCCAGCGACGCGGCCAACAGCGCCAGCCGCGCCACCACGCCGTAGGCGTAGAAGCGGTTGGGCGGCGCATCGGGGCCGGCTTTATGATCCGGCAGGCACGGGGTTTCGAACGACAACGGCACGAAATGCATGCCCGGTGCATTGAGGTTTTCGTCCACACCGCGGCCGGTATGCACGCGGTAGAAGCCGCCCACCACATAGCGGTCCATCATGTACACCACCGGTTCGGCCACGGCGTCATTGATGGACTCGAACGTATGCACGCCTTCCTGCACGATGACTTCGCTAACTTCCAGGCCTTCCTTCACCACTGACATCTTGTTGCGTGCCTTGCGGTTGAGGCCGATCACCTCTTCCGGCGACTTCACGCTCATCACACCCATGCCGTAGGTACCGGCGTCGGCTTTCACGATCACGTACGGATCATGGGTGATGCCGTATTCGCGGTACTTGGCACGGATGCGATCCAGCATCTGCGCCACACTCTCGGCCAGCGCGTCTTCACCCTGACGGGTGTGGAAGTCCAGACCGCCGGTGGCGCTGAAGTAAGGGTTGATCAGCCATGGGTCGATGGAAATCAGCTGCGCGAAATCGGCTGCCACTTTGTCGTAGGCGGCAAAGTGGTTGGTCTTGCGGCGCACCGCCCAACCGGCGTGCAGCGGCGGCAGCAGGTTCTGCTCGATACCGGCCAGTACCGGCGGCAGGCCGGCCGACAGGTCGTTGTTGAGCAGCACAATGCATGGGCTGAAACCGTCGGCCAGCACCACGCGGCTACCACGGCGTTCCATCGGCTCTACGGTGATCACGGCGCCGTTGGCCGCGGTCAGTTGCGTCGGCTCGGTGATTTCCGGGTTCAGCGTGCCCAGCCGCACCTTCAGGCCAGCCTGCTCGAAGATGTGCACCAGCGCGGCCACGTTCTGCAAGTAGAAGGTATTGCGGGTATGGTTTTCCGGAATCAGCAGAATGCTCTTGGCTTTGGGGCAGACGCGGTCGACGGCGCTTTGTGCGGCTTGTACCGCTAGCGGCAGGAAATCGGGGTTGAGGTTGTTATGGCCACCGGGGTAGAGGTTCATGTCTACCGGCGCCAGCTTGAAACCACTGTTACGCAGGTCCACCGAGCCGTAGAACGGGGCGGCATGGTTGTGCCACTGACTGCGGAACCAGTGTTCGATATGCGGCTGGGCCGTCAGGATGCGGCTCTCCAGCTCCAGCAACGGGCCGGTCAGTGCGGTGGTCAGGTGCGGTACGGTCATGGTGCCCTTTCTGCGGCGAAGGCGGTAATTAGTGCATGGTGGGGTCGCGCCGCCACTTATTCAAGTCCGTTACCAGTATGGGTAGTTTTTGACAAAACAAAAAGGCATGCCGAAGCATGCCTTATCGATTGAAAACTGAATCTGTTAAAGAGGCCAGTCTTCGCCGTACGCCTGCTGATACAGGGACTTGAGCTTGTCCCAGTCGAAGTAATGGTTCTGCGGGCCATGGCTGGTGACCTTGATGGCCCCCAGCACATTGGCCAAACGGCCGGTGATCTTCCAGTCGTAACCATGTTTGATGCCGTACAGCAGGCCGGCGCGGAAGGCATCGCCGCAGCCCATCGGGTCAACCGGCTTGATGGGCATCTGCACGCGTGGAATCAAATGAATGGTGTCGTCGACATAGATCTCGGCGCCCTTGGAGCCGCGGGTCACGATCAGCGCCTTCACTTTGTCTTTCAACACTTCCACCGGCAGGCCGGCGCGTTCGCGCATCAGCTCGCTCTCGTAATCGTTGATGGCGACGTAGGTAGCCAGTTCGACGATCTCGTTCAGCTCGTCGCGCGACAGCAGCGGCAGCTCCTGGCCCGGGTCGAAAATGAACGGGATACCAGCGGCGTGCAGCTCGCGGGTATGCTGCAGGAAGGCGGCGTGACCACCGGGCGAGACGATGGCTACCTGCACCGGCTCTTTGACGTCAGCGATGTGGTTGACGGTGGCGTGGTCCATCGAACCGGGGTGGAACGCCATCAGCTGGTTGCCGTCCTTGTCGGCGATGCCGAAGCATTGCGACGTATACTGGCCGCGGATGGTGCGAATGAAGCGGTCATCCACACCGGCGCGCTTCAGGTGCTGGCGGTAAGGCTCGAAGTCCTCGCCGACGGCGCCCATTACCAGCGGCTTTTCGCCCAGCAGACACAGGCTGTAGGCAATATTGCCCGCTGGGCCACCAAACTCGCGACGCATGGTCGGCACCTTGAAGGTGGTGGAGATCTTGTGCAGCTGATCGGGCAGGATATGGTTGTCGAAGCGGTCTTCGAAATTGAACAGGGTATCGTAGGCCAGCGCCCCGCAGACGAGAATGGACATGACTCGCGCGCAAACAAAAAAGTAATCGGCGAGTTTATCATGAACGTTTGTTGACGGTCAGCTGCGAACTGCGGCCAACGTGCAGATATCTAAGCTCTTTTTACTATCAAAACGGAATGAAAATGCACAAAATTTTCCTGCTGCGGCCAACCCTGCTACTAGCCTTGCTGGCGAGCCTGAGCCTGACGGCACACGCTGGCGGCGTACTGGATAAAGCCAGACTGACCCTCACTAGCGGCCAGCCGGCCACCTTTGCCCCGTTCCAAGGCAAGTACACGGTAGTGAATTTCTGGGCTACTTGGTGCGCCCCTTGTCGTCATGAAATGCCGATGCTGTCCAAGCTGGCAACGCAATATGCGGCCAAAGGCATCAAAACCGTCGGTATCGCGCTGGATCAGCCCGAGCAAGTAGCGGATTTTCTAAAGAAAACGCCGGTCAGCTACCCGGTGCTGATGAGCGACGGTGACGGTATTGCGCTAATGCGTGAGCTGGGTAATAAAAGCGGCGGCCTGCCCTACACTGTCATCCTCAATGCACAGGGCAAACCGGTGAAGCAGTTCCTGGGCCTGCTGGACGAGAAAACACTGAACAAAACGCTGGCAGGACTATAGCGTACCGGTATCGGCATGCTGCAACTGCGGTGTGCCGGATAGCAAAGCGCGCACCACCTGGCGGTATTGCTGGCGCATACGCAGCAGCTGCGGCAGCAGTTGTTGCACCGCTGCTTCATCTTGCAGACACAGCCATTGCCACAGCTGCTGGCTTTGCTGCTGGATGTCGGCGTGCAGCTGACCCAGCAACACGTACTCCGGGTGTGCTCCGTAGCGCATCAGCCCGTCGCTACCATACCAGCGCTGAAAGCGTGCACTGACGTCGTCATCCCAGTGGCCACTGACTGTGCCTGCCTGCGCCATGGCAAACAGGCGATCCAGCATGGCGCCCATATTCAATTCCAGACCAAACAGGAAGATATCGTCCTGGGTCCAGCGCTTGCGGGCTGTATGGCGCCACGCCTCCGGGCTGTGCCAGTGCTGGCACCAGGCCACCACCTCTTGCGCCGGCATCGGCTTGGCAATGCCGTAGCCTTGTGCAACCTCGCAGCCCAAATGCAGCAACAGACTGCCAAGCTCGATGGTTTCTACGCCTTCGGCTACCAGTTCGCGGTTGAACGCCTCCGACAGGCCGATGATACCCTGCACGATGGCCAGATCGTCGCTGCTTTCCAGCATGCTGCGCACGAACGACTGGTCGATCTTGAGTTTGTCGGCCGGCAAGCGCTTCAGGTACAACAAAGAAGAATAGCCGGTGCCGAAGTCGTCCAGCGAGAAGCGCACGCCCAGTGCCTGGCAAGTCTGGATCAGGCGGCTGACATGGTCGATGTCGGACAACGCCGTGCTTTCCAGCACCTCGATTTCGAGCATGCCACGCGGCACGTCGGGGTGGGCTTCCAGCAACTCGGCCAGCCGCTCGGCAAAATCCGGCTGTTGCAGATGATGAGCCGAAATATTAACGCTGACCGAAAGTACCCTGCCCTCGCCACGCCAGGTCGTCATCTGCTGCAAGGCAGTAGCAATCACCCACTCGCCAAGCCGGGTATCGAGGTGAGAATCCTCCACATCCGGTAAAAACGCGCCCGGCGGCAAAACACCACGCTGCGGATGGTGCCAACGCATCAGTGCTTCCATCCCCACAATGTGGCCATCGCGCATATTGACCTTGGGCTGGTAATACAGCTGCAACTCGTCCTGCTGCAGAGCATGCTCCAAACGCTGCAGACTTTGCTGACGGCTACGACTCTGACGGTCATGTTCCGCGTCGAAAATCTGGTAACCGTTGCGGCCCAGATCTTTGGCCTTGTACATCGCCTGGTCGGCATGACGCAGCAAGGTATCGGCATCCTGCTCGTCCTGGGGGTACAAGGTAACACCGATACTGGCCGATACTTGCACCTGGATATCGCCAATCTCGCACGGCTGCGCGACGGTATCGAGTACCTGACGCAAACTGCAATGGCAGGCATCAATGTCAGGCAGACCGGAGAGCAGCAATGCAAATTCGTCGCCCCCCAGCCGCGCCACGGTATCACCACCACGCAGGATGACCTGCAGGCGTTCGGCAATGGCGATCAACAGCTGATCACCGACATCGTGACCGTAGCGGTCGTTAACACGCTTGAAACCATCCAGATCCATAAAACAGATGGCCAGCCATTGGCCGCTGCGGGCGGCCTGGGCAATGGCTACCCGCATGCGGTCCCCCAGCAGCACGCGATTGGGCAGCTGGGTCAGCGGATCGTGGTGGGCCATGCGGTCCAGCCGCGCCTCTTGCTCTTTCATCACGGTAATGTCGGCAAACACGGCGATATGGTGCTGTACCGCACCATGCTGGTCGTAGATGACCGAGATGGACAACAGCACTGGATACAGGCTGCCATCCTTGCGCCTGTTCCAGACCTCACCCTGCCAATGGCCCTGTTGTCGCAGGCTGTCGGCAATGGCGCGATAGAAATGCGGTTCGTGCCGACCAGAGTAGAAGTGCGTTGGCGGCCGGCCAATGACTTCCTCGCGGTGGAAGCCACTGATTTCGCACATGGCCCGATTGACATCGACTACCCTGCCATCCGGATCGGCAATGACAATACCTTCACGTGAATGCTTGAACACGCCAGCCAGCAGCCGCAACCGCCCCTCGGCCCGGCGCAGGTCAGAGATATCGTTCCAGGCACCGATAATGCCGGCGATCTCGCCGTCTTCGTCGTAGAAAACATCTTTTGAAAAGATGACATGACGCTGCAAACCATGTTGATCGGTTAGCAGACCAGGGTATTCCTGATGACCAAACCCGGCATGCAGCGCTTCATCGTGTCGGGTATGCAGTGCGGCCAACTCTGGGGCCCACAACTCGGATGCCACCTTGCCGCGAATATCGCGCCGGCTCAGCCCGGTCACACGGGCAAAGGCATCGTTACAGCCCATATAGCGACCTTGTGCATCCTTGTAGAACACCGGCATCGGCATGGCTAGCAGCAGCATGTCGGTAAAACGCTGGCTTTTGGCCCACTTTTCATCGGCAGATTGCACCGCCACCGCCATGCGATTAAATGCCAGCCCCAGGCGGCCGACCTCGTCCACGCCGTCCGCCGGGGCTCGTACTGACAGCGTGCCGTTCCCCAGTGCTTCGGCGGCACGGGTAAGCCGCTTCAGGCGGCGTACAATCCACAGCGTGATCAGTACCATCCAGATAGTCGCCAACAAGCCGGCAACAATCACCATCGGCGCCGTGCGCTGGACAAAACTGATAAAAATCTGCCGCACTTCAGCCACTCGCAAGCCCAGGCTGACCTCACCTTGCGTCAGGGTAAAGCGGGTATCGAACAAGGGGTCGTCAATGCTACCGATGTCGCTGTCTTGCCTGGTCTGCGTGCCAGGATGGCCACTTTGTGCCAACACACGGCCTCGACTGTCGCGTACCACCAGATACGCCAGGTCGCTGGCTCGGGTCAGTTCGTCGGTAATCTCCTGCAGGGTGCTGTAATCGCGCTCCAGCATCGGCGCCACCAGCGCGGCGCGCAGTTCTACCTGCAAACTGCCCAAGCGGGCCCGGGTTTGCTCTACCACCATTTCGCGCATCATGTGCACGCTTTGCCAGGCAATGCTGGCAAACAACAGCAACTGCACCACCAGCAAGGCAGGAATGATGATCCAGGTCAGCGACCGGGGGCGCAGGTCGACCGCCATTATCTGAGGATGACCTTCAGGTCCTGCACATACGGGTCCAGCACTTTCATGTCGGCCGGGGTGATCTCTTTCAAACCATCGTGCCCCAGTTCCTTGCTGAACAGACGGCCAACCTCGGTATGGTTAGCAAACTGCAGCAGCTGGCCACGTAAACCGTCGATTCGGGTGGCACCCAGCCGCCTGTGCACCAGGTACAGCAAGGGCGTGATGTGCGGTAACCGTTTCATTACCCGCACCCTGGCCGTCGTACCAGGGTGCAGCTGGCGCATGGTGGTTACCGAGATGATGGCGGCAGCAGACTCGCCGTTAAGCAACGCCTGTACCGAGTTGGCGTGGCTACCGGCAGGACGGATAGTCACGTCACGGCCGGGCTCCAGACCGTTCTGCCACAGATAGCGGTGAGCCGCGAGCGTAAGGTTAGCCAGCTTGTCGCTGGTGGACACCACCTTGCCGCGCAAGGCCTCCAGCTCGTGCGGGCCGTCCATACGGGTAACCAGCAAGGGTTCCAGATTCGTCAGCGGTCTGGCCAGCGGCACATAGCCCTGCTCCAGCTGAGCCAGACGGCCAAAATAGGGGGACGTGGCAATGATGTCGTAGCGGCCCTCACGGGTACGCGCCAGATAGCTCTGATAGTCGGGAGCCGTCTCCAGTACCACTGGCGCGCCCAGCGAACGTTGCAATTGGGCGCGCATCGGTTCGTACAGCTCGGCCAGCTTGCGTGCCGATAAATAAGGCACCACACCCAGCACCAGCATGTCCGCGGCACGGGCAGCCTGCACCAGGCTGCACAATGTCAGGCACAGCAAAAGGAATTTTCTGGCCATATGGCATTCCCTTATCGTTATGGTGGTAATTCACTCGTCACGCAGACAGCGAACCCCGACAGCCTCTGGTTAAAAAACCTGCGACTGTTCGCTTATCAATGTACTGCCACCGAGCTACCCAATCTAGCATTTCAATAAATATGAATTTCTGATTTGCGCAAATTTTAGCGGGTCTTGCTTTTTTTATGGCAAAAAAGCCGCAATCGGTAATCTGCAAATGCCGAAAAGATATAACAAAGGCATAAAAAAAGACTGCCGCAAGCTGCGGCAGTCCGGTGATGAAGCACAGCTGCAGACAGGAAGCATTCACAAACCTGTCTGCCGAGCGCTTGTTCAATAAATCAGATGCTGGCGGCCAACCTCGCGCCCTGGTCGATGGCACGCTTGGCGTCCAGCTCGGCGGCCACATCGGCCCCGCCAATCAGGTGTACCGGCTTGCCCGCGTCCAGCAGCGGCTGCTGCAGCTCGCGCAGCGGGTCCTGGCCGGCGCAAATGATCACGTTGTCCACCGCCAGTACCTGCGGCTCCCCCTTGATGGTGACGTGCAGGCCGGCGTCGTCAATCTTGTCGTAGCTAACGCCCGGAATCATGGTGACGTTCTTCATCTGCAGGCTGGCGCGATGGATCCAGCCGGTGGTCTTGCCCAGGCCTTCCCCTACCTTGCTGCTCTTGCGCTGCAGCAGGTACACCTCACGCGGGCTGGGGTGCGGCTGCGGGCCGCTGGCCGCCAGGCCGCCTGCGGTAGCCACATCCATGTCTACGCCCCATTCTTTCATGAAGGTGGGCACATCCTGCGACGGGCGAGTGCCCTCGTGGGTCAGGTACTCGGCCACGTCAAAACCGATGCCGCCAGCGCCGATGATGGCCACCTTGCGGCCAACCTCGCGGCGATGCTTCAGCACATCGAGGTAGCTCAGCACCTTCGGGTGGTCGATGCCGGCGATCGGCGGCTGGCGCGGGCTAATGCCGGTAGCCAGGATCACTTCGTCAAAAGCCGCCAGATCCGCCGCGGCGACACGGGTATTCAGCTGCAGCGTAACGCCGGTCTTGTCGATACGACGGCCGAAGTAACGCAGCGTCTCGTAAAACTCTTCCTTGCCCGGCACCTGCTTGGCCACGTTGAACTGGCCACCGATCTCGCTGCCGGCGTCAAACAGCGTCACATCGTGGCCGCGCTCGGCGGCGATGGTGGCAAACGCCAGGCCGGCCGGGCCGGCACCAACCACCGCCAGCTTTTTCGGCGTGGCGGTCGGCAGGTAGTTGAGTTCGGTTTCACGACAGGCGCGCGGGTTCACCAGACAGCTGGTGAGCTTGCCCTGGAAAATATGGTCGAGACAGGCCTGGTTGCAGCCGATACAGGTATTGATCTCGTCGGCACGGCCCTGCTCGGCCTTGATCACGAACTCGGGGTCGGCCAGGAACGGGCGCGCCATCGACACCATGTCGGCACAGCCTTGCGCCAGGATATCTTCCGCCACCTCGGGGGTGTTGATGCGGTTGGTGGTGATCAGCGGAATGCCCACTTTGCCCATCAGGCGCTTGGTCACCCAGGCAAAACCGCCACGCGGCACGCTGGTGGCGATGGTCGGTACTCGCGCTTCGTGCCAGCCGATGCCGGTATTGATGATGTTGGCGCCGGCTTTTTCCACCTCGGCGGCCAACTGCTCCACTTCGCCCCAGGTGCTACCGTTATTGACCAGGTCCAGCATCGACAGCCGGTAGATGATGATGAATTCACGCCCTACCGCCTCGCGCACGGCACGCAAAACCGCCAGCGGGAAGCGGATGCGGTTTTCGAAGCTACCACCCCAGCCGTCGGTACGCTTGTTGGTGTGCTGCGCGATGAACTGGTTGATCAGGTAGCCTTCCGAGCCCATCACTTCCACGCCGTCGTAACCGGCCTGCTGGGCCAGGCGGGCGCAGCGGGCAAAATCGGCGATGGTGCGCTGGATGTCGTCTTCGGACATTTCGCGCGGGCGGTAAAAGTTGATCGGCGCACAAATGGGCGACGCCGATACCAGGTTTTCCTGGAAGCTGTAACGGCCGGTATGCAGGATCTGCATCGCGATCTTGCCGCCGGCAGCGTGTACGGCGTCGGTCACGATGCGGTGGTGCGGCACTTCGGCCTCGTCGGCCAGCATCGAGGCCCCTTCGGCCACGCGGCCTTCTTCGTTCGGGCCCACGCCGCCGGTCACGATCAGGCCCACGCCACCACGCGCGCGTTCGGCGTAGAACGCGGCCATTTTCTCGAAGCCTTGCGGTGCTTCTTCCAGACCGGTGTGCATGGAACCCATCAACACACGGTTTTTCAGCGTGGTAAAGCCCAGGTCCAGCGGTGCCAGCAAGTGCGGGTAAGCCGTCATGATGTTCGTCCTCGTGTTGGTTGCGCGGCAACAGCAGGCAGTCACCGCGGCACTGCATTCGTTATAGGGTGTCCAGTGTGCGAGAAAAGATACTTACTAGTTAGTAAGCTGTCAATGCGCGCACTGTGCTCTGACAAATGCACACCGCGCGGCTGGCGCAGAATCACCTAGAATAAGTGCATATTTCCATAAAATCAGGGAGTGCCACATGTGCCAAAGCCATCAAATTGAACTCGCCACCACCCAGCTCGGGCGTCGTCGTTTTGTACAGTTGGCCACGCTAGGCGGTAGCGCCGCGCTGCTGGGCAGCTTCCTGCCCGCCACGGCTTACGCTGCCGGCGGTACCGACGCGCTGTTGTTGTCGTGCATGGACTACCGGCTGGTCTACGAGACCGAAGCGTTCATGGCCGGCCGCGGCATGAAAAACAAGTACGACCACATCGTGCTGGCCGGTGCCTCGCTGGGCGCCATCACCAGCAAGTTTCCGGCCTGGAACCAGGCGTTCTGGGAACACCTGGACGTGGCGATCAGCCTGCACCACATCCACAAGGTGATGATTCTGGATCACCGCGACTGCGGCGCCTACAAGGTGGTACTGGGTGAAGATTTCGGCAAGCTGCCCGAGAAAGAAACCCAGGTACACGCCGAAACGCTGATGGCGCTACGCAAGCAGATTCTGGCCAAGTACCCGCAGCTGGCGGTAGAAACCTACCTGATGGCACTGGACGGCAGCGTTCAGCAGGTACTGCCCAAGGCCTGATCGCTACCCGCAAATGCAAAGCCCCGCGTCTTGGCGCGGGGCTTTGTCATGCCGGCGGCAGCAGGCTGCCGTTCAGGCGCTGATACGGTTGAGCCAGGCCAGCAGGTCGGCCTCCACTTGGGCACGGTTGGTTTCGTTGTGCATCTCGTGGCGACCACCCGGGTAGACCGTAACCGTCACATCCTGCAAGCCGGCGGCGCGATAGCGCTTGGCCAGCTGCCCCAGCCCGAATTTTCCCAGGCTGACCGGGTCCCGGCTGCCGGCCTGCAACCAAACAGGGCACGCCTTGGGCAGGGCGCGGCCGTCAGCCTCGCCTTTTTCCATATCGATGATGCCGCCAAACAAATCTATCCACAGCTGGGGGGTCGGATGTTGGCCGCATAGCGGGTCGGCAATGTAGGCGTCGACCTGTGCCGGGTCGCGGCTGAGCCAGTCCAGCCGGGTGCGCGCCGGCAAGAAACCCAGGTTGAAGCTGCCAAACACCAGTGCTGTCATGAACGGGTTGGGCCGATCGGCGCCCCCTAGCCTGGCGGCCAACCTGGCCACGCCGCGCATCAGCCACGCCAGATAACGCTGTCGGTAACCCGTTGCCGACAGCACCAAGCCGGCCAGACGCTGACCATGGCGCAGCATGAAAGCACGGGCAATGAAACTGCCCATGCTGTGACCGAACAAAACCACCGGGCGCTCGTGACGGGTACGCGCGTAATCCACTACCGCGCGCAGGTCATCCACCACCTGCTGCCAGCCGCCGTGGGCGGCAAACCAGCCCGGGATGACCGCATAGCGGCCGTGACCACGGTGGTCGTGCGCGTACACGGCATAGCCGGCCGCCACCAAGTGCCCGGCCAGCGCCTGGTAACGACCACCGTACTCGCTCATGCCGTGGCTAATCACGACTACGGCTCGCGGCACCCCTGTCGGCAGCCAGCACAGGCCGTGAAGGGTGGCGTCGTCGCTGGCAGCGAGAGTGAAAGCCTGGCTTACCGTCATGGTCGGTCCTTGAGTGGGATCAGAACTTGTCGGCGCGCAGTACACCGACATCCGACACATAGAGTATCAGGCCATAATCCGGCAGGTAGCTCTGTTCACAACGCTGGGCAATGGCTTGGGCCACCTGTGCATCGCATACCACATCGATGCGGATATTGCGGTCGAAACTCCACGCCCCGCCCTGCACGCCATGAGCGCCACCGCCGCGCGCGTCCACTACGGTATAGCCGTGCGCGCCCAGACGCTGGATATCGCGCACCAGGCGCTCTTCCAGCACCGACTCGGTGACGATGGTCAGCAGTTTTTTATTATGAAACGGCATGATGGTCCTTTCAGGCGTAGGCCAGCTGCGCCAGCCACAGGTAGAGCGGAATGCCCAGCAACAAGTTGAACGGGAAGGTCACCCCCAGGCTGGCCGCCAGCGAAATGGCAGGATTGGCCTCGGGGACGGCAATACGCATGGCAGCGGGTGCAGCAATATAGGACGCCGATGCACACAGCGAGGCCAGCAACATGGCGCCGCCCACAGACAGCCCCATCAGCATGGCCACGCCCAGGCCAATACCGGCAAACAGCAGCGGCATCAGCAATGCCATGCCCACCAGAAACATGCCGCTTTTACGCAGGCCAGACAGCTTGCCAGCAGTGACCAGACCCATTTCCAGCAAAAACAGCGACAACACCGGCTTGAACAGGTCAACATATAGCGGAGACAAGCTCTGGATACCGTCGGCACCGGCCAGCCAGCCGATCAGCAGGCCACCCATCAGCAGCACCATGCTCTTGCCCAGAAACACTTCGTGCCCCAACCGCGCCCAATTGACGCGGCGCTCGCCGCCCAGCCGTGCCAACAACACCCCCACTACCAGCGCCGGCATTTCCATCACTGCCAGAAATACCGTCAGCTGCGGCTCGGCTTCTACGCCCTGCCGCGCCAGGTAGGCGGTCGCCACCGCAAAAGTCACCACACTGACCGAGCCGTAGTGCGCTGCAGTCGCCGCCGCATCGACACGGTTCAGCTTGAGCCGCAGCATGGCAAAAGCCAGCAAGGTCAATACTGCCCCCAGTACAATCACCACCGCCACCTGCCATAGCACGGCAGCGCCACCCAGCTTGGATAGCGCTACACCGCCCTTCAGGCCGATGGCAATCAACAGGAACACCGACAAGGTTTCGTACAACGCCGGCGGTAGTTTGAGATCGGACTTAGCCAGGGCGGCCAACAAGCCCAGGATGAAGAACAGCACGACAGGGTCTAGCGTCATCAGGATGCCTCGCAAGATGGATTGGCGCCATCATAGCGTAAGCCCGGCTGGCGCCAACCCTTTGGGTAACAGGGCCTTAGCTACGCATGCGGGTAGTATCGTAGCCGGGGTTGCGTAACGAAGTCAGCACGTGGTCACGCCAGGCGCCGTTGAGGAACAGGTAATCCTTGGCCTGACCTTCCACCTCGAAGCCCAACTTATGCAGCACATGCGCACTGCGGACATTCTCTGGCTGATAGTTGGCCTGGATGCGGTGCAAGGCCAGCTCGCCAAACGCGTAGCCGATCACCGCCTGCAGTGCCTCGCTCATCATGCCCTGCCCTTCATACGCGTGATCGATGCTGTAACCCAGGCAACAGGCCTGGAAGGCGCCACGCACGATATTGCTGAGGTGAACGGTACCGATTACCTGCCCTGGCTGCTTGTCGTGCATCACCAAGAACAGCGCACCACGACCATTGCGGTACTCGTCGATGTGCTCACGCAGCCGCATACCCCAGAACAGTTCGGTAAAGTACATGTCGCCACGAGTAGGTTCCCACGGTGCCAGATGAGCACGATTGCGCAGCTGGTAATCGCGTACCGCACGTGCCCACGGCGCTTCGGGCGGCAGCAATTGCAGACGGGCGGTACTCAGGGAAGGCTGGCTGGGCATGGGCAGAGCTCCATCGATATCGATAATGCTTAAAGACGGCAAGTATGCCACCAGTGCTGCATGGCAGCAGCAAATTTACCGTGCCGGAACCTGATCGGCGCTAGCAGCAAACAGGCAGCTCGGCATGGCAAAACACCCGCCGTCCGGCAAGCGGGCAGCGGGTGCAGCGAAGGCTACGGTTAACCTGACGGCCAACCTTGGCGGGAGGCTCAGGCGGTCAGGCGTTCGAGCGCTTCGCGGTACTTGGCGGCGGTTTTCTCGCGCACGTCCAGCGGCACTTGCGGCGCCGGCGGCTGCTTGTTCCAGCCGGAAGCCTCCAGCCAGTCGCGCACGAACTGCTTGTCGAACGACGGCGGGGTACTGCCTTCGGCGTAGCTGTCGGCGGGCCAGAAGCGGCTGGAATCCGGAGTCAGCGCTTCGTCCATCAGCACCAGCGTACCGTCGGCGTCCAGACCGAACTCGAACTTGGTATCGCAAATGATGATGCCGCGCTTGGCCGCGAACTCGGCAGCGGTCTTGTACAGCAGGATGGCGGTGTCACGAACCTTGGCGGCCAGCTCGGCGCCAACAATGGCTTCGCACTGGGCATAGGTGATGTTCTCGTCGTGGTCGCCCACTGCCGCCTTGGTGGACGGGGTGAAGATCGGCTGCGGCAGCTTGCTGGATTCCTGCAGGCCGGCCGGCAGCTCGATGCCGCACACGGTGCCGGACTTCTGGTATTCCTTCCAGCCGGAGCCGGCCAGATAGCCGCGCACCACGGCTTCGATCATCACCGGTTTCAGGCGCTTGGCCACCACGGCACGGCCGGCTACCAGCGGCAGCTCGGCCGCAGCCACCACGTCTTCCACTTTGTCGCCGGTGAGGTGGTTCGGCACCACGTCTTTCAGCGTATCGAACCAGAAGTTGGAGATGGCGGTGAGGATCTGGCCCTTGCCCGGAATCGGGTCGTCCAGGATCACGTCGAAGGCGGACAGGCGGTCGCTGGCCACCATCAGCATGCGCTGGTCGTCGATTTCGTACAGGTCGCGTACTTTACCCGAGTAGATTTTTTTCAGGCTGGTCAGTTGGGTCATGAAACTTCCTTCACAAAACAAAAAGCGACGCCTTGTGGGCGTCGCCTGAATGCTTACAGCGTATCTTTCAGTGCACGGGCCTGTTCCAGCGCGTCGTCAACGCTGGCCGCCAGCACGCAGTAGTGGCCCATCTTGCGGCCAACGCGCGCCTGCTTTTTACCGTACAGGTGCAGGTGGGCATTGGGGGCTTCCATCAGCACCGCCCAGTTGGGCTCGCCACCGTCTTCCTGCCACACGTCGCCCAGCAGGTTCACCATCACCACCGGTGACAACAGGCCGGTATTGCCCGGCAGCAGGCCGCACATGGCGCGCACTTGTTGCTGGTACTGGTCGGTGACGCAAGCGTCGATGGTGTAGTGGCCGGAGTTGTGCGGGCGCGGTGCGATTTCGTTTACCACCAGGCTGTCGTCGCCCAGTACAAAGAATTCCACTGCCAGTACGCCGACGTAATCCAGTGCCTCGGCCAGCTGCTTGGCGTATTGCTGGGCGCGTGCGGCCAACTCGGGCGCAATGCGCGCCGGTACGATAGACTCGTCCAGAATGCCGTTCTTGTGGATGTTCTCCGCTACCGGGAACACCGCCACTTGCGCCGGGCTGGTGCGGGTGACGATGGCGGACACTTCCAGCTTCAGGTCCAGCATCTTTTCCAGCACACAGGCCTGGCCGCCCAGATTGGCGTAAGCGGCGCGGGCTTCGTCGGCGGTTTTCACGCGGACCTGGCCCTTGCCGTCGTAGCCCAGACGCGCGGTCTTGAGGATGCCCGGCAGGTAGGGCGCCAGGTCGACCTGGATGTCTTCCACGCTTTCGATGGCCAGATACGGCGCCGTCGGCAGGCCGGCCTTGTTGATCCAGCTTTTCTCGGCGATGCGGTCCTGGGCAATGGCCACGCAGTCGCCGGACGGCGACACGCGGGTAGTCTTGGCCAGCAGACGCATGGCGTCGGCGTTGACGTTTTCGAACTCGGTGGTGACGGCGGCACAGCTGCGCGCCAGCGTAGCCAGCGCCTCGGCGTCGTCAAAAGCGGCACACAGGTGCACGTCGGCAAAGTCGGCAGCCGGTGCATTCGCATCCGGGTCCAGTACCGTCACGCGGTAGCCCATACGCTTGGCAGCGGTCACGAACATGCGGCCCAGCTGGCCACCGCCGAGGATGCCCAGCATGGCCGGTGGCAGGATGGCGGGCATTACTGCACCTCCGGCAGGGTCATGGCCAGCACGGTTTCTTCCTGCTGTTTGCGGAAGGCTTTCAGTTTGGCGGCCAACTCCGGCTGGCTGTTGGCCAGCATGGCCACGGCGTACAGCGCGGCGTTAGCGGCACCGGCTTCGCCGATGGCGAAGGTGGCCACCGGAATGCCCTTCGGCATCTGCACGATGGACAGCAGCGAGTCTTCACCACGCAGGTACTTGGACGGTACCGGCACACCCAGTACCGGGATGTGGGTTTTGGCTGCCAGCATGCCCGGCAAGTGGGCGGCGCCACCGGCGCCGGCGATGATGGCCTTCAGGCCACGCGCTTCGGCGGTATCGGCGTACTGGAACAGCAGGTCGGGGGTACGGTGGGCGGAGACGACGCGGGTTTCAAAGGCAACACCGAAGTCTTTCAGTACGCGTGCGGCGTTCTGCATGACTTCCCAGTCGCTGTTGCTACCCATCACGATGCCAACTTCGATCATGGAGGCGGATTCCGTCAAGAAGGGGGAAAAGCGGAATTTTACCTGATTTGGCAAGGGCTTGCCGCCGCGATTTTCCTTCCCCGGAAGCATCTTCCGGGCAAGAAAAAGCCGCCCTAAAGGCTAATGCCAGTCAGTTAAGCGAATATGCTTCGCCTTCAAGTAGGAGAGCGTGAGTAAAGCGCCCCATCCCGTTGGCGCGAGCCGGTCAAAATGGTGCGCCCCAGGTTTTAAGACGCCGATTTGTTTGAGCCCCGAGCCGTTAGCGAGGGGCGAGTTCGGCGGCGCCTGGGGCGTGCCATTTTGAACGGGGTTTCGAGCAGCCCCGGGTTGCGGGGTCTGCGTGCGAATCTTTGATTCGCTCAGCGATAGAAAAGGGGGCGGCAATCCGCCCCCTTTCCCGTCTGCCGGGCGGAACCGGCATTTAATCATCGTCCGCATAGCGGACACACTAGCCTACTTCAACACAACAAATCCCTAATCAAAAAAAAACGCCAGTCAGCGTTAACTGACTGGCATTAGCCCTAAAGGCGGCCTTGGCTGGCGACAGGCGGTTTACAGTGTGGCTAATTGCTGCTGCGCACGCTGCGCCGCCGGGGTGCCGGGGTACTGCTTGATGATCTTGCGCAAGGTCAGCCGGGCCTGGTCTTTCTGCTCCAGCTGCAGCTGGTTGCCAGCCATCAGGCGCAACGCTTCAGCGGCTTTCGGGTGTTTCGGGTACTGCTCGGCAAAACGGCGCTGGATATCGATGGCGGCGCTGTACTGTTTGAGGGCAGTATGCGCCACGCCCATCCAGTAGCTGGCTTCTTGCGCCTGCTCGCTGCCAGGATAGCTGTCGGCCACTGCTTTCAACAGCGGCAGCGACTTGGCAAAGTCGCGTGCGCGCAGCACGTCCAGCCCCTTCGCCAGTGCTGCGTCGGCCGGGTTGGCCGCAGTCTGCTCCGCCAATGGTGCGTCGGCTTGCGGCTGACTGGCGTCGCGCAGCTGCTGCTCCACCTTGCCCAGGCGCAGATCCATATCGTTATAGAGGTCGTTCTGCCGCTTTTGCGTCTCGGCCACCTGGTGCTGCAACACCTCGTTCTGGCCACGCAACGTCGCCATCTCACCCTTGAGTAGATTGACCTGGTTCACCAGGTCCAGCAGGCGCTGGTTGGCCAGCTTGGCTTCCACATCGGACAGGCGGGCACTGGCTTGCTGATTGCTGCTGGCCAGTTTGTTTTCCAGATCGCGCCGCGCCTGCTCCAGATCGGTGGTAGTAGCGCAGGCGCCCAGCATGACGGGCAACAACAGGGGGAACAGTCGGTTACGCATGGCGTGGGCTTCTATCAAAGAAATATCCGGGAAGCGTGACGCGTTCCCGGATGCGGGTCAAGTGACGGTTAAAGCGGCTGGCGCTTACTGGTAAACAAAGTCGGCACGACGGTTCTGAGCGTGATCGGCCTCGCTACTGCCGGTGGCACGCGGTTTTTCCATGCCCAGGCTAACGGCTTCCACCTGTTGCGGTTTTACGCCCAGCACTTCCAGTGCCTGTTTCACACTCTCGGCACGACGCTGACCCAACGCCAGGTTGTACTCGCGGCTGCCGCGTACGTCGGTATTCCCCTGCACCAGCACATTGCCCTTGTATTTGCCCAGGTAGGCGGCATGGGCTTCTACTACACCCTTGTATTCGTCTTTGATGGCCGACTGGTCAAAATCGAAGAACACGCTCTTGCCGTTGACGCTGGCAAACGCAGCAGCTTCAGCACCTGCGGCGTCCACTTGGGCAACCGGTTGCACCGGGTTCAGCGCAGCATTGCCGGCGCTGCCGGTATTGGCACTGCTGCCGCTGCCGGAGGCTACCGGTGCGGTGTTGGCCGCTTGACCGGCCGGGTTGGTACTGGCGCAAGCACTCAACAGTACAGCGGCGATAACGGCAAAGGGTACGACTTTCATGCAAGGCTCCTTTAGGCGGGCAGGCCGTCAGACGGCCGGATTGACACGATGTTGCAGATTCAATCGACTTTGGTGCAAAAGCAAAGTTCAACTATCGCTAACTCAGGGGTTGAACGGCCCCCAGGCAGCATCCTGTACCTGGCCTTCCAGTACCCCCAGTCGCACACGGCCGGGGTGCTGGGTTGACGCGGCATACAGCACGCTACGCCCGCCCACATCACTGGCATACAGCACCATTTTACCGTTGGGGGCAAAGCTGGGCGACTCATCGAATGCACTGTTGCTGATCATGCGTACATCGCCGTTAGCCAGGTCTTGTAGCATGACCTTAAAGCGTCCACCCTCACGGCTGACGTAAGCCAGCTGGCGGCCGTCCGGTGAAAAAGCCGGCGATACGTTGTAGGCGCCCTGAAAGGTAATGCGACGCGCAGTCTTGCTGCCATCCAGTGCTTGTACATAGATCTGCGGCCCGCCACTGCGGTCGGATACAAAAGCGATCTGGCGACCGTCCGGGCTGAATACCGGCTCGGTATCGATGGCATCGCTGTAGGAAAAACGACTCAAGCCAGTACCGTCGGCATTGATGATATAAACCTGCGAGTTACCGCTTAATGTCAGCACGATGGCCAGGCGGCGACCGTCCGGGCTCCAGGCGGGTGCCGAGTTGCTGCCCTTGAAGTTGGCCAGCAGGCGACGCTGGCCGGTGGCCAGGTCCTGGATATAGATCACCGGCTTTTTGTTCTCGAACGATACATAGGCCAAACGGCTGCCGTCCGGGCTCCACGCCGGCGAGATGATGGGTTCGGCGGAACGCAGTACCGTCTGCGCACGACGGCCGTCTACATCGGCCACTTGCAGACGCGACTCACGCCCTTTTTGCACCACGAAGGCGATGCGGCTGGCAAACAGGCTCTTGCCGCCCAACAGCGCTTCGTAGGTCATGTCGGCGATACGGTGTGCCACGTCGCGCAGCTGCGAGCTATGCACGTCGAACTCGGCGGCCAGCTTCTGTTCGCGCGGGTTGACGGTGTCAGCCCAGAACGTCAGGCGCAGCATGCCGTTATCGAGCTTGCTGACACGGCCGTACAGCACGGCGCGGCTACCATTTTGCAACCACGGTGCGGTATCAAACGCCTGCGGCGATGCCGGCAACGCCACACCAGCCGGTGCCTCCAGTAGCCCAAACATCCCGGTCATCGCCAGGTTGCTTTTCACAGTCTGGGTCACCGCCTCCGGTAGCCACTCTTCGTTCTGCAACGGCAAGATGGTCAGCGGGTAGCGGTTGCTGCCGCCACCAACGATGTCCACGGTCAGGTCAGCGCGCGCCGGCGCTACCAGCACCATGGCCAGCAGCAAGGCATGCAGGATAAAAGCGATCAGTCGTTGCAAGGCATTACTCCTTGGGACGGAAATGAAGGGTAATACGACGATAGTCGGCAAACTCGGCACCTTTGGGCAGCGGCGGGAAGCGCTTCACTTCGGCCAGCGCCGCCAGTACCGCCTGGTCCCAGGCCGGCGAACCGCTGCTGCGCAGGATACGGCTGCTACGGATCTCCAGCGTCGGCAGGATGATCACTTCCACCACTGCCTCCGGGTTGCCCTTGATGCCGTCCGGCAGCACCACATACGGCCGCACCCGGTTGCGCACTGCTTCGCCGTATTGCTGTTTCAAATCCAGCTGGCCATTAGCTACACCGTTCTTGCTGCCTACCTTGGCGCCGGCCTGCGTCACCTTGCCACTGCCGGGGCCTGGTGGCAGGTCGTCGAGCTCGGCCAGCAGGTCGTCAGTTTTGACGCCGGGTGCCGGTTTGGCCGGTGCTTTGCTAGCGGGTGCAGGGTTGGCCGCAGCGGCCGGCTTGGCCATAGTGTCAGGGCGCGGCTGCTGCTTGGTATCCGGTTTGGCTTCCGGCTTCGCCGGCTTGACCGGTTCCGGTTTTGGCGGCGGCGGTTTGAGCGTCGCCTCCGGTTTGATCTTGTCTGGCTTGACGGCTTGCAGTTTCACGTCTGCAGCCGGATTGTCCGGCACCAGCGGCGGCGGCGCCACTTTCGCTACCGGAGGCTGTACAGGCGTCACTGGCACGGGTTGCGGCGGGGCAGGTTCTGCAGGCAGGGGCGTCGGTACCGGCGGCGCGCCACCAGCCCACAGCTCCACCGCCAGCGGCGGCGGCGTGTCCAGTTTTTGCGGCGCGGCCGACCACCACAGGCACAGCAGCACCAACAGATGCAATGCAGCAGAAAACAGCCAGGAGGCAGCACCCGGCTCGCGTGCGGCCGCCATCAGCTACCCTGCTGGCGCACCGTCAGCGCCACTCGCTGGATACCCGCCGCGTGCAGTTTGTCGGCCACCTTCACCACTTCGCTGTACTTGAGGTCCTGATGGGCCGTCACCACCACCGGGCGGTTGTCCTTCAGCCTTGCCTGCACCATGCCGATCAGCGACTCAAGGTTGGCCGCAGGCTCGCGCTTGCCGCCTTCACCGACAAAATAATCACCGTTGGCCTCGATACTGATTTCCAGTGGTTTGGTATCCACTTGGGCGGCGCGGCTGACGCTGGGTACATCGATGACGCCGGGCGTAAACATCGGCGTGGTCACCATAAAAATCACCAGCAATACCAGCATCACGTCGATATAAGGCACCACATTCATCTGGTTCATCATGCGGCGCGGGCGGCGTTGCAACATGGAAGCATCCTGATTCAATAAACATGCCGATGGTAACACCGGCAGCTGACAAACACATGCCAGACAGACTGTACGCTAGCAGCCAGGTTCCTGTGCAGGCTTACAGCTTGCGCAACAAGGTCATGCCGTCACCCATGGGCAGGATGCACAAGCTGACGCGCGGGTCGTTGACCAGCGCGTCGTTGAAGGCGCGCATGATGGGGACGCTGCGCGGGTGATCCGGCTGTGGGTCTACCACACGGCCATTGAGCAGAATGTTGTCGATGGCGATGATGCCACCCGGGCGCACCAGCTGCAGGCAGGTTTCGTAGTATTCCGGGTAGTTATTCTTGTCGGCGTCGATGAAGGCCAGGTCGAAAGTACCGGCCTCGCCCTGCGCCAGCAACATGGCCAGCGTGCGCACTGCCGGTTGCACGTACAGGTCGATGCGGCCATCCACGCCGGCTTCGGCCCAGTACTGGCGCGCGATGGTGGTGAATTCGGTGCTCATGTCGCAGCACACGGTACTGCCCTGCTCGCCCATGGCCAGGGTGACGGTCAGCGCACTGTAGCCTGTAAAGGTACCGATTTCCAGATAGCGGCGGGCGCCGGTCAAGCCCACCAGCCAGGTGAGGAACTGCCCCTGCTCCGGCGCAATCTGCATCTTGGCCAGGCGATGGGTGGCAGTGAACTCGCGCAGTGCGCGCTGTACCGGGTGTTCGCGTACCCCCACCCGCAGCAGGTAGTCAGCAACGTCGGCACCCATGGTCATGGTTTGTCTGGTCATGCAAAACGCTCAAAAAACAAACGCCCTTGCGGGCGTTGGCAACACGAAACAGCACGGCAGGCCGTGCCTGGTGATTTATTCGGGCTGGTATACGTAAGGCTTTTGCGGTACGCGGGATTCTTTCCAGCGGCGCAGGTCCTCCAGATCGAGCTTGCGCTCCCACCAGGTCAGACGCAGCTCGCGACGTTCGGTATCGACTTGCGGGTTCTGTTCCAGAAAGCCGTTCATGAAAGCGGTAAAGTCGGATTGGTACACGGTATCTTCCCCCGATTGACGTTGTCCGCAATTGTAGCCCAAAAATGCAGCACCGGCATCAGCGCACCATGGCTGGCAAATGGGGCATGTCCGGCACCTGCAGACCAGGCTCGGTCATCGCCACCTCCAGCGTCTGCACGCCATGACTGACGTCAAAGCTCAGCCACAGCAGAGCCGCCTCGTCGGCACGGCCACCTAGCGTCGTGTTCAGCCAGTGCGACACCCGCGGCAACAGTTCGCTCACTTCCGCCTCGTCCATCGTCAGCGACAGCAACAGACCACCATGGCGCAAACGCAATGACTGCATGCCGCCAAACGGCTGGCGCAGCAGCTGGCCTTCAAGACGCAGCATCACCGTTTCCAGATGAAACTGGCGGCGCCGTGCCCCTCTGCCATGCACCCACCACACCAGCAAGCGCTGGCCCGGCGCCAGCCCTGGCAGCTGCCGTTCCAGCGTAGCCAACGCGGTATGTACCGAAACAGGCGCCAGAGCACCAGCCTGCGCCAGCCACTGCTGCTGCATGGCGCGCCCCTGGGCTATGGCAGCCAACAGGCGACGACCATGCTGCCACGCATAGCAGCCCAGCCACCATAGCAACAGCATGAACATGGTCAGCACAAGCAGCCGCCAGCCTAGCCTGTCAGCCAGCAACCAGGGCTGGGTAGCCGTGATCTGCAAACGAAAGACACCGCTATGCAGGACCTGCTGCGACGACAGCAACCACGGCGGAGACATCCGCCCCCCCTCAGGCTGCCACAGCGACACACTCACGCTGCCCTGCGTTGTCGTTGCGGCCAACAGCTGCTGCGGTTGCAGCCAGATGGCAAGTACCATGCCATGAGAGCCGGGTAGCAACCACAGCCATTGCTCCGTCTGGGCAGGCTGCCAACGCAGCAACTGGGCCTGGCCTTGTTGTAAGGCTTGCATGGCAGACGCTACCGCCGTCTGCCGTGCCAGATCCTGGCCAGGTAGTAGCCGCCCGCCCAGTTGGAATGGGGCAAAGGTCAACACGGTCAGTTGCGTGTGCGGCTGCGCACTGAGTGTCAGCAGCGCCAGCTGACTCAGCAGCGGTTGCTGACGGCGATAGTTGTCCAGTGCCGGCTGCAACTGGGCTGCGTCTTGCCGCCGCACCGTCCCAAGACGTTGCAGCAGCTCGCTGGTACTGGATTGCAAGGCATCCAGCTGTCGGTGCATTACCGCAAGTTGCTGCTGTAGCTGCTGGTCCAATGCCTGCTGCGCCATGCGGCGCTCGGCTACCTGCAACCACATCACGCCCAGCACGCCCAACAGTAGCCAACAACAAAACAGCCCCGTAAACAGCAGGGGCTGTAGCCAGCGGCGACACGTTGCCAGCGTCACAACAGGAATTCCCGCTTCTGGCTTTGTTCGATCAGGCTACGCCAAGCCTGTAGCAGCTTCTGGAACTTGTTGTTGGTGGGTGCCATTTCGCGCACGCGCTGCAGCAGCTCGTGCGCTTGGCGGATGTGGCTTTCGTGCCAGCCCTGGCGATGGCTCTGCGCGATGATGGCGTTGACCAGGTTGAGCATCAGCTGCACGTTGTCCGGCATTTCCTGCAGCGCCTTCTGGAACAGTGCAATGGCCTTGTCGTGATCGCCGGACTGCGCTTCGCGTACCGCCTGGTTGTTGAGGTCGACAATGCCCTGCACATTGCTGGCAATCAGCTCGCGGCCGGCGTCGCCGCGGCCAACCTGGTCGAACATGGTGGAGAGCTTTTGCAGCAGCTCTTCGTTGTCGTGGTTGTTGCGCACCAGCTCACGGGCCACCTTGTCGCCGATCTCATGCTGGCCCTGGCCATAGGCGGCGCGGGCAAACTCCATGCGGTCGGCTTCTTTCAGCTTGGTCAGCTGCGGCATGCGCTCTTCCGCCGAACGCAGCAGCTTTTCGGCCGCCGCCTTGTTGCCGCTATGGTTCTGGATGTTGCTATCCACCACGTCTGCCATCCACTCGCCTTCCGGGTTGTGCTTGTAGTCGCGGCGCAACGAGGCCAGCGTTTTCATCGCTTCGGCCTTGTCCTGGCCAGCAAGCTGCGTGCGCGCCAGCGTGGCATAGTGGGCGGGGCTGCGGTGCCAGCTGGCCTTGGCCAGGTCCAGTGTGGTGGCGTAGGCCTTTTTGGCCTGCTCCAGATCGCCGTTTTCTTCGGCCACCTGCGCCAGTGCCTGGTGACGACGAATGGTAGCCGGCGACAGCTCGGTGGCGCGCTTCAGCGTTTGCTGTGCCTTGTCCAGCTCGTGGTTGTCCTGATACAGCTTGGCCAACCAGTCGTAAGCCTCCATCACGCGATCGTTTTCGATGATCACCTGCTGGAATAGCGCGATGGCCGGCTCCACTTTCTTGAGCCCGGCCATCGACTTGGCCATGCCCACCTTGGCCCACGGAATTTCCTTGATCTTCAGCACCTGTTGGTACAGGTTGTGCGCCGAGTCGTAGTCGCCGATCTTCATGCTCAGGCTGCCCTTGAGCTTCATGAAGTCGAGGCTGAACTCGTTGCGCTCGCCAATCTTCTTGCTGCAGGCGTCGATGGCTGCCATGTAGTCGTGGCTCATCAGCGCCTCGTCCACCACCTTGAACGCATCGCGGCGGCGCATGGCCACCTCCAGCCGCTTGGCCAGCTCTTCGCCGGTAAACGGCTTCAGCAGGTAGCCATCCGGCGCCAGCTCGGCTGCAGACAACACCTTGGCCGCACGACGCTCGCCACTGACAATCATGAACACGCACGATTGCTTCAGCAGATTGCGCTCCTTGGCCTCCTCATACAGGTACAGGCCGTCGCTGCCGCTGCCCAGGTCGTAATCGCACAGCACCACATCGAAGTCGTAGCGCATCAGCTTGACCAGTGCATCGCTGGCCTTGCCGGCGTACTCCACCTTCTCGGCACCGAAGGACTGCAGCGTCATCGACATCGCACGCTGCATTTCCGGTACGCAGTCCACCACCAGGTACTGCTTCTTGGCAAACGGGTTGCTGTAGTCGCGACGGCCGGTCGCCTCCTTGGCCCCAGTGATGGCGTTGAAGGTAGTCGATTGGTTGGACAACGAACTCATGGAAGGCCCCACTATTGTTGGTGTTGTGGCTTATGCAGGTGTCAGCTTGTCTGCAGCGTAGCGCAAGTCCAGCAGCTTGACGCCGTGTTCTGCAAAATTGATGAGCAAGCGCAAGTCTTCGCCGCTGCCTTCTGCCGTAATGATGACGCCGGCGCCAAACTTGGTGTGCGTCAGCGACTGCCCTACCCGCCACTGCCCCTGCCCTTCGGCGGCACGCTGCTTGACGAAAGCCGGCGTGGCCTGATCCCAGCGCTGACGGGTCGATACCGGTGCAGCTTTTACCGTAGCAGATAATGCGTGCAGCAGCTCTGCCGGAATTTCATCGACAAAGCGCGAGCGGATCGGATAGCGGCTCTGCCCGTGCAGCATGCGGCTTTGCGCATGGCTGAGGTACAGGCGCTTGCGGGCGCGGGTGATGGCCACGTACATCAGGCGGCGCTCTTCTTCCAGGCCCTTGGGGTCGTTGAAACTGTTCTCGTGCGGGAACAGGCCTTCTTCCAGGCCGCCAACGAATACCGCGTCGAACTCCAGACCCTTGGCCGCGTGCACCGTCATCAGCTGCAGCGCGTCTTCACCGGCCTCGGCCTGATGGTCACCGGCTTCCAGGCTGGCCTGGGTAAGAAACTCCACCGCGGCCAACTGCGGTTCTTGCGGCATGAAGCCGGTGGCGGCGTTGATCAGTTCGTCCAGGTTGGCCAGCCGTTCTTCGCCTTCCTTGCGGTCGGCCTCGTACATGGCGCGCAGGCCGCTGTCGTCGATCACCAGGCTGATCTGCTCCGCCAGGTTCAGCGGTTCGCTGCGCTGGCGCAGTTTTTCGATCAGCAGCACGAACTCGGCCAGCTTGCCGGCGGTACGGCCGCCGCCCGCACCGCAGCAGGCCTGCCACAGGCTGATGCCCTGCTCGCGGCTGGCGGTCTGCAGGTTTTCCACGCTGCGGGCGCCGATGCCGCGCGCCGGTACGTTGATCACGCGCAGCAGCGCGTTGTCGTCGTCCGGGTTCAGTACCAGGCGCAGATAGGCCAGCGCGTGCTTGATCTCCTGACGCTCGAAGAAGCGCAGGCCGCCGTAGATGCGGTAGGCCACACCGGCCTGCACCAGCACCTGCTCCAGGATGCGCGACTGCGCGTTGCTGCGGTACAGCACCGCCATGTCGGCCAGGTTCCAGCCGTCGCGGCGCAACGCCTTCACTTCGTCCACGATGAACTGCGCTTCTTCGCCGTCGGAGTAGGCCTCGAACAGGCGGATCTTGTCGCCGGGGCCGGCGGCGGTCCACAGCTTCTTGCCCAGCCGGCCGTCGTTGCGTTCGATCAGCGCGTTGGCCGCATCCAGAATGGTGCCGGCCGAGCGGTAGTTCTGCTCCAGCCGTACCGGGCCGGCTACGCCGTAGTCGGCCAGCAGCGCGCGCATATTGCCCACTTCGGCGCCACGGAAGGCGTAGATGGACTGGTCGTCGTCGCCCACCGCAAAAAGCGCGTTGTCGGGGCCGGCCAGCAGTTTCAGCCAGGCGTATTGCAGGCGGTTGGTATCCTGGAATTCGTCCACCAGCACAAAGCGGAAGCGCGCGCGGTAGTGCTCGCACAGTGCGGCGTTACGCGACAACAATTCGTAACAGCGCAACAGCAGCTCGGCAAAATCCACCACGCCTTCGCGGTTGCACTGCGCGTCGTAGGCGGCGTACAGCTCGATCAGCTTGCGGGTGTAGGGGTCGTAGGCGTTCAGTTCGCCGGCGCGCACGCCGGATTCCTTCTGCCCGTTGATGAACTGCTGCACCTGCTTGGGCGGGAATTTCTCGTCGGAGATGTCCAGGCTTTTCAGCAGGCGCTTGATGGCGCTTTGCTGCTCGCCGCTATCCAGAATCTGGAAGGTTTGCGGCAGGCCGGCGTCGCGGTAGTGCATGCGCAGCAGGCGGTTGCACAGGCCGTGGAAGGTGCCGATCCACATGCTGCGCACGTTCACCGGCATCATCGCGGCCAACCGTGTCTGCATCTCGCGCGCCGCCTTGTTGGTAAACGTCACCGCCAGGATGCTGGCCGGGTTGGCCTGGCCGGTTTGCATCAGCCAGGCGATGCGGGTGGTCAGCACCCGGGTCTTGCCGCTGCCGGCACCAGCCAGCACCAGCGCGCTTTTGGCGGGCCAGGTAACGGCGGAAAGTTGTTCGGGGTTGAGGCCGGCAAGCAGGTCGTGGTTCATGGGGGTGGCGTCTGGCAATTCGGAAAACGCCATTCTACACCAGTGCCAGTGCTGCCCCGGCGTGCGGGCTGTGCTGCACGCGGGCGGCAATGCGGGTGTCGCTTTGCGGCAGCGGCTGGCCTTCCAGCAAGGCCAGCACCTTGGCCAGGCTGGCCTCGGCCAGCGCGGTGCTGTCCTGCTGCACGGTGTCGATGGCCAGCGGCAGGCAGTCCAGCAGCGCGTGGTGGTCAAACGTCATCATGCAGCGCGGCGCCCCGTGCAGGCCGTGCTGCTGGCGCATGAAGGCCAGCACGCCTTCCAGCAGCGTGATGGAGGCGGTAAACAGCGCCTGCGGGTAACGGCCGTTGGCCGCGTACCAGTCGCGCATCATGGCAAAGCCCGACTCGCGCAGGAAATCTCGCTCGCACACCCAGCCCGGCTGCTCGGCCAAGCCCGCCCCGGCCAGCGCCTGGCGGTAGCCGGCCAGCCGGTCGCGGCTGGGCGACAGCGCGGCCTGGCCGCCGAAGTACACCAGCTCGTCCAGCCCTGCGGCCAACCTGGGCGCTAGCAATTGCACCACGCTGTCGGTGGCGTCGGTCACCACCGACGGAATGCCGCTGTCGTCCAGGCGGCGGTCGACAAACACCAGCGGCAGGCGCCGTGTCCATTTCTGGTAGGCCCGCACGTCGCTGCTACAGGGCACCACCAGCATGCCGTCCACCTGGCGCGCCACCAGCTGGGTCATGCCGGCGCTTTCGCGGGCCGGGTCTTCGTCGCTGGTCACCATCAGCAGTTGCAGGTCGCGCGCGCGGCACAGGTTTTCCAGCGCTTGCGCCAGCGCGGCGTGGCTGGCGTTGGTGAGGTCGGGAATGACCAGACCGATGGCCTGGCTGCGGCGGTTGCGCAGCGAACGCGCCGAGTGCGACGGGCTGAAATGCAGCTCGCGCGCCACCTGCTCTACCCGTTCCACGGTGGCCTGGGCAATGCGGTAACGCTCGGCGTGGCCATTGAGCACCATGCTGGCCGTGGTGCGGGACACCCCGGCAATACGGGCCACGTCGTCAATGGTCAGGCGCTGGAAAGTCATGCGGTATTCTCCTGTGGCCGCAGCCGGAATGAAAACTCCCTGCCGGCAAGGTAGCGCCGGCAGGGAGGATTGTAGCAGGGCCGGTGCCGGCGCTTGCCGCCGCCCGCCGGTAAGGTTGGCCGCAGTTGGCGCGGGGCGATAGCGGGCACCGCTTACCGACAGCATGCGGCAGGCTGGCGCGTCCGGACGCCGGCCTGCCCGTCTTGCCGGCGGCTTACTTCACCAGGTTCAGCGGTACCGGAATGAACTTGTCTACCGGCTGGCCGGCGATCAGCTTCTTGGCGGTCTGCACGCCGTACTGGCCGATCAGCTCCGGCTGTTGCTGAACGGTAGCGGCCAGGGTGCCGGCTTTCACGGCAGCCACGGCGTCGGCGGTAGCGTCAAAACCCACCACCACCACGTTCTTCAGGCCGGCAGCCTGAATGGCTTTCACCGCGCCCAGCGCCATTTCGTCGTTGTGTGCAAACACGCCCTGGATGCCCTTGTTGCCCTGGATGATGTTTTCCATCACCGACAGGCCCTTGGCGCGGTCAAAGTCGGCCGGCTGTTTGGCCAGCAGTTTCACGTCGGCCTTGCCGTCTACTACCTGGTGGAAGCCCTGGCCACGTTCGCGCGCGGCAGAGGAACCGGCAATGCCTTCCAGCTCGACGATATTGCCCTTGCCACCCAGTTTTTCCAGCAGGAACTCGCCGGCCATCTTGCCGCCTGCCACGTTGTCGGAAGCGATGTGGGCGCTAACCTCGGCACCGGTCACGCTACGGTCCAGCGATACCACCTTGATGCCCTTGCTGGTGGCTTCTTTCACCACGTTGGCCACCGCGGCGGAGTCGGTCGGGTTGATCAGGATGACGTTCACTTTCTTCTGGATCAGGTCTTCCACGCTGGCCTGTTGCTTGGCCGGGTCGTCCTGCGCGTCCACGGTGATCAGGTTGATGCCTTCTTTCTTGGCTTCCGCTTCGGCGCCGTTACGCAGCGACACGAAGAACGGGTTGTTCAGTGTGGACACCGCCAGGCCGACGGTAGCGGTGCTGGTGGCAGCAGCCGGCTCGCTGGCGGCGGCCGGTGCGCTGTCCGGGCCTTGCTTGGAGCAGGCGGCGATACCGAAAGCCAGCAGGCTGGCCAGCAGCGGGGTAATGATGCGATTCATGGTGCGACTCCCTGTTTGTATTGAACGACACGTGTTGCCGCCGCCGGCCACCTGCCGGCGACCGGTTTACTTCTTGCCTGCGCGGTCCAGCAGCACCGCCAGCAGGATGACTGCGCCCTTGATCACTTGCTGGTAGAACGACGATACGCCCAGCAGGTTGAGGCCGTTATTCAGTACGCCGATCAGCAGCGCCCCCATCAGGGTGCCGAAGATCCAGCCGCGGCCGCCGGTGAGGCTGGTGCCGCCCAGCACCACCGCCGCAATGGCGTCCAGCTCGTAGCCGGTACCGGCGGTGGGCTGCGCCGAGTTCAGGCGCGAGGTCAGCACCACGCCGGCCATCGCCGACATGGCACCGGACACGGTATAGACCCAGATCTTGACGCGATCCACCTTCACGCCGGACAGGCGCGAGGCTTCCTCGTTACCGCCGGTGGCGTACACGTGGCGACCGAACACGGTCTGCTTCAGCAGGAACCAGAAGCCGGCAAACATCAGCAGCATCCACACCACCGGTACCGGCACCAGGCCGGCCACGTAGCCACCACCCAGCATCTGGAAGAAATCGCTGTCCAGGCCGGTAATCGGGCTGCCGCCCGACGCCACCAGCGACAGGCCGCGCAGGATGGTCATCGACGCCAGTGTGGCGATAAACGGCGCCACCTTGCCCTTGCTGATGATCCAGCCGTTGGCAAAGCCCATGGCCGCGCCGGCGCCAATACCCAGCAGCGTGGCCAGCACCGGGTCCAGCCCGCCCTGGATCATCAGTGCGATGCACACCGACGACAGCGCCAGAATGGAACCGACCGACAGGTCGATGCCGCCCAGCAGGATGACCAGTGTCATGCCGAAGGCAATCAGCGCGTTGATCGACACCTGGCGCATCACGTTCATCAGGTTGCCCACGGTGAGGAAATCGGGGCTCATGATGGCCAGCGCGCCGGAAACCACCAGCAGCGCGATGAAGGGGCCCAGCTTTTGCAGCGTGGCTTTTTGTTGTGCAGTCATGCTCTCAATCCTGTGTTGTGCGGGTGTCGTGGCCGGCGGTGCCGGTGGCAGCGGCCATGATGTCTTCCTGGCTGAGGTTGGCCGCATCGAACAGCGCCGTCTGGCGCCCCTCGTGCAGCACCAGGATGCGGTTGCTCATCGCCATCACCTCGGGCAGCTCGGACGACACCATCACGATGGCCACACCGGCGGCGGCCAGCTGGTTGATGATGTGGTAGATCTCGGCCTTGCCGCCCACGTCCACGCCGCGCGTGGGTTCGTCCAGCAGCAATACCTTGGGCGGGTTGGCCAGCCATTTGGCAAACACCACTTTTTGCTGGTTGCCGCCGGACAGCGACTTCACGTCCAGCTCGGCGTCGCGGGTGCGGATGCGCAGCTGTCTGATCTGCTGCGCCACCGCCGCCTGCTCGGCCGCCTGGTTTACCACGCCCAGGCGGGCGTAGTGGTTTAGGTGCACCAGCGTGGCGTTTTCGCGGACCGACATGCCCAGCACCAGGCCCTGGCTCTTGCGGTCTTCGGTCACGAACGCCAGGCCGGCGGCAATGGCGGCGGCCGGGCTGCGCACGTCCAGCGGCGCGCCGTCCAGCCACACCTCGCCGGCGCTACGGCGGTTGACGCCAAACAGCGTTTTGAGGATTTCGCTACGGCCGGCGCCCATCAGGCCGGCAATGCCCAGCACTTCACCGGCACGGGCCTCGAAGCTGATGCCGTCGATGTGGCGGCCGTCGGACAAGCCGCGTACCGCCAAGCGCACGGCGCCCGGCAGCACGTCACGGCCGGGGAAGCGGTCGCCGATCTCGCGGCCAACCATCAGCTTCACCACTTCGTCGAAACCGGTGTCGGCAATCACACGCTCGCCGACAAAGCAGCCATCGCGCAGCACGCTGATCTTGTCGCAGATGTGGAAGATCTCTTCCATGCGGTGCGACACGTACACAATGGCCACGCCACGCGCCTTCAGGCCGCGCATCAGCGCAAACAGGGTGTCGATCTCGCGCGCCGACAGCGCGGCGGTGGGCTCGTCCATGATCAGCACGCGGGCGTCCATCGCCAGCGCCTTGGCGATTTCCACCATCTGCTGCTGGCCGATGGACAGGCTGCCGGCTTCGGCGTCCACGTCGATCTGGCTGGCACCCAGTGCGTCCAGCTGTGCCCGCGCCTGCTGGCGCATGGCTGCACGCTGGATCACGCCAAAGCGCGACGGCTCGCGGCCCAGAAACAGGTTTTCCATCACCGACAGCTGCGGAATCAGGTTCAGTTCCTGGTGGATGATGGCAATACCGGCCGCCTCGGCGTCGCGGGTGCTGCGGATCGCCACGGTCTGGCCGTCCACCTCTACGCTGCCGCTGTCCGGCTGGTACACGCCGCTGAGGATCTTCATCAGCGTGGACTTGCCGGCGCCGTTTTCGCCCATCAGCGCGTGGATTTCGCCGCCGTGCAGGGTGAAGTCCACCTTGTCCAGCACCCGCACCGGGCCGAAGGCCTTGCAGATGCCGCGCATGCTTACCTTCATCGCCGCCTCCTAGAAAATCACGCCGGCGTACAGGATCACGTTGGCGTACGGCGTGGCGTCGCCGGTGCGGATTACCGCCCGCGCCTCACGGCAGTGCTGCTTGAACGCTTCGTGGCTGACAAATTCGGTGGCTATGCCCTGCGCCGGTAGCGCGGCGGCCAGCGCCGACACCGCCGGGTTATGGCTGTGGCACTCGCTGGCAAACAGTGCACGCTCGCAGGCCATGTCGGCCAGCACGGTGTCCAGCACGCGGGCAAAGCCGGGCTCGCCCAGTGCCAGCGACACGTCGATGCACTCCACGCCCGGCGGCACCGGCAGGCCGCAATCGGCGATGACGATGCTGTCGGTGTGGCCCAGGCAGGCCAGCACGCGGGCGATATCACGGTTCAGATGACCCAGCTTTTTCATGCGGCATGCTCCTGCAAAAAGGTGTCCAGTGCGGCCAAGGTCGGCATGCCGCCCTGCGCGCCGGGCTGCGTCACCGACAAGGCGCCGGCTGCCGCGGCGCGGCGTACCGCCTCGGCCAGGCCCAGGTGCAGGAAGGTGGCCAGCGCACCGTTGAAGGTGTCGCCGGCGCCGGTGGTGTCTACTGGCGTGACGGCAAAGCCGGGCTGGTGCTGCAGTTGGCCGCCGGCATCGGCAAAGAAGGCACCGTCGGCGCCGTGCGTCATCACGATGCGGCCGGCGGCAGCGGCCACCAGCTCGCGCCACGGTTGCTGGCTGGCCAGCGTGGCGGCCAGCTCGAATTCGTTAGGGGTCAGTACGCTGACGCGGGCCAGCAGTGCGGCGGGTAGCGCCACCGCAGGGGCGGGGTTCAGCAGGAACGGCTTGCCGTGGCGGGCGGCCAGCAGCGCGGCGTGCTCTACGGTAGCCAGTGGCACTTCCAGTTGTGCCAGCACCACGTCGGCGTCGGCAAAGGCCTGCTCGGCGGCGTCCAGCTGCGCCGGCTGCAGCGCATGGTTGGCGCCCGGCACCACGATGATGGCGTTGTCGCTACCGCACAGCGTGATGCTTGCCACGCCGGTAGCCACGTCCACCTCGCTCACCCAGCGCGTGTCCACGCCTTCGTTGGCCAGCACGGCTTTGAGTTCGGCACCAAACGCATCGCGGCCGACACAGCCGATCATGCTGACTTGCGCCCCCAGCCGGGCGGCTGCCACCGCCTGGTTGGCGCCCTTGCCGCCCGGATAGGTGGCAAAGCCGCTGCCGCTAAGCGTTTCGCCCAGCCGCGGCATGGTGGGGCAATTCACCACCATATCCATATTGATACTGCCTATTACCAGCACACGCGTCATCGCGCTCGTCTCCAGCCTGCGGCCAACCCGTTAGTTGGCCGCGTTATTCTGTTAGCTGACGTTAGCTAAAACGTCATCAGCAAGCGCGAATGCTAGCGCAGCCGCTTGCCCGATGAAAGAGCGACACGCAAAAAATGTAAGGAAGTCACTACAGAAAGCGGGGTTTCAGCCCCTATAACCGCGTGCAAGCCCCCTGAACACGGTGGATTACCCGCCCAGGCGTAGTTGCAGCGCACAAATTCCGGCACCCAGACAGCACAAGCCTGCCAGCGCCCATGCATTGCACCGCAACACGCCACACCAGCCAGCCGGCAGCCCGGCAAGCCGCGCTTGCTGCAAAAACAACACCCCGGCCACGCAAGGTGGGTCGGGGTGTGTTTATGCCACGGATACTCTGTCTTAATGCGTCAGGGTTGACGTGCCCAATCGAATAGCGGGGCGAAGTCCGCATCCAGCGTCCGCGCCATGCTGGCGGTAAGGTGGTTCTGGTCTTTGTAGCGCACCATGCCGCGTTGCGAGGCATAGCAGGCGGTGTCGTCGCAGAAGCGGGGCAGCGGGTCCCACACCCTGACGCTGGCAGGGTGCCGTGCCGCAACTTGCTGCAGAATGGCCATGATGGGCGCACGCTGACGCTGCACCTCGTCTCGGCTGACATTGCATGCTGCCGCACCACGGCGGGCAATGCACTCTGGTACCGACAACGGAAATTCCGGCACCGGCGCCAGTAATACCAGCTTCAGGCCTTTCGCCGACAGCTGTGTGGCCAAGCGCTCAAGCGAACGCGCGAGCTGCTCAAGTGCGTGACGCCGGTCCAGCACCCCGTGGCCGGCCAGCAAGCTATCGGGCAGCACAACCTTCCCGTCCGCATCGGCGGCGGCCAGTGCCGTGATACTGGCACTGCCGGCAACCGGCGCCGCGGTGTAGCCGTTCCAGCGTACGCTCATCAACACGCCCTGCAGCCCCTGTGGCGCCAGCTGGGCTGCCTCGTCCAGTACCGCACGCGCATGGCTAAGGCACCAGCTGCGCACTTTGCCCTCACCGACCGGCACGGCATCCGGCAGCGGCGGGCAGCCATGGTAGACACGGCGCAATACGCCTACGTGGCGGCTTTGCGCCAGGCCGAGGTACAGTGCCATCAGATGGTCGGTATGGGAGTCGCCCCACGCCAGCAAACGCAGCGGCGCATCGGTGGGCCCTACCCGACAGGCCGCTTGTGGCGACAGGGGCACCCCGTGTTCCGCCATGTCGCAACCACCTGGCAAGCGTGCATCGTCCTGCTTGATCGTCAGAATGGGCAGAGAAGCGGGCCACGGGTACTTTTTGGGCAGGTACATGGCAGCGGTGGCGGCCAGCCAAACCAGCAGCGACAGCCCCAGCCCCAACCACAAGGTGCTGCGGTCAACAGCAAACCAGCCCGGTCGACGCTGGCGGACAGGCTGTTCCAGCAAGCAATACGTCAGCCAGGCCAGTAACAGGCTGACTCCGCCCCCCAGCAGCAGATCTCGCCACAGTTCGCGCTCCCCCAAGCCGTAAACCCGCCCCAACGCCAACAGCGGTTGGTGCCACAGATACCAGCTGTAAGACAACAAACCCAGGGCCACTACCCAAGGCTGCGCCAGTCGGCGACTGACCGCGTTGTGCGGATTCAGGCTGCCGGCAGCCAGTAACAGCAGCGTCCCGGTGACCGGCACCAGCGCGGCCAGCCCTGGAAAGACCATGTGCTTTTCTTCAAACAGCAGCACCGAGCACAGCAGCAAGGCCAGACCTAGTGCCCCCAGCCTAGCAGGCAAGGTCGGGCGTGCACGCGCAAGCTGCCAGGGTAACCACGCCAACAAGCCGCCAGCGGCAAACTCCCAGGCGCGCGTCGGCATCAGATAAAACGCCAGAGGCATGTTGGTATACGACAGATAGACACACGCCACTAGCGACAATACCAGCACCACACCCAGAGTTGGCCTCAAGGCGGCGGCACCGCCCAAGCGATAGGCAGCCAGCATCAGCAATGGCCACACCAGGTAGTACTGCTCCTCCACCGCCAGCGACCACGTATGGAGCAGCGGTTTCAGATCGGTCGCGCTATTGAAATAGTCAAAGGCATGCTTCAGGAAGTGGTGGTTGGCAGACAGGGTCACCACCGCCCTCGCCTCGCGGCCGAGACTGTTGGCCGCATCCGGCAACAACACGAAATAGCCAGCCAGCAGGGTCACGAGCGTCACCAGCATCAAGGCGGGTGCCAGGCGGCGGATACGACGCGCAAAAAACGCAGCGAAGCGGATCGTGCCGCTAGCCAGTAACTCGTCGCGCAGCAAGCCGCTGATCAGAAAGCCGGACAGCACGAAGAAGATATCGACACCGACGAACCCTCCTGGCAAACCCGGCACGCCGATGTGGTAAGCAATCACACTGAGCACTGCAATGGCGCGCATGCCATCAATGTCGGCACGGTAATGCGGTGTTGCAGTGGCTCTGGGAAAAGAGAGCATACAAAAAGCCTTGTGTAGAAGAGCCATGAGGCACGGCTTGCATCAAGCACAACACGCAAGCCATACAAAGTGGCAACAATTCTACACTAGGCACCCCGCACGCCAGTCACACCCGTCGCCGCTCGGGCAGGCACGGCCTCAATGCCGGTGCAGCAAGCCGCCGTGGCCGGCGGTGGCGGCGTGCGGGGCGTCGCCGCGACGGGCGCGGATGCGGTCCCACACTTTTTCGTGGAAGTAGTAGGCCACGGTATTGACCAGCGGCTCCACCAGCGCCAGCAGGCTGGCCACGCCAAAGCTGCCGGTGAGCAGATAAGCCACGCTGAACGCCACGGTGAAGTGACAGATGGCGAAGGTGATGGTCTTGATCATGATGCACTCCAACAAGCTATTGAACTTGAAGTGATGATAGCCATTATCACTTAATAGCTGAAATTAAATGTTTCTAGCCACCGCATTGATAGAAACAAATTCGATGGATGATGCCCAATCGGTGAACTCTGCCGCCGCGAGACTTTCTATCTTTAAAGAGCTGCCGCAGCCGCCTGCCCGCTTCCCGCATGCGGGACCCATACGGCAAGGCGTGCCGGCGACCAAAAAACGATAACGGACAGGGAGAACCCATGCACGCAACCCCACTGATTACGACGCTGGTCGGCGCCTTGGTTACTGCTTTTCTGCTTGGCGCGCTGGCGCTGAAGCTGCGCCTGCCACCGCTATTGGGCTACCTGGCGGCCGGCATCCTGGTCGGCCCGTTCACCCCCGGCTTTGTGGCCGACGGCCATCTGGCGGCCGAGCTGGCCGAACTGGGCGTGATTCTGCTGATGTTCGGCGTGGGCCTGCATTTTTCCATCCCCGACCTGTGGGCGGTACGCCGCATCGCCCTGCCCGGCGCCTTCGCCCAGATCGGCGTGGCCATTGCGCTGGGCTGCGGCATGGGTGTGCTGCTGGGCTGGAGCGTACCGCAGGGCCTGCTGTTCGGCATGGCGCTGTCGGTGGCCAGTACCGTGGTGCTGCTCAAAGCCCTGGAAGAGCACGGCAAGCTGGAAACACCCGCCGGCAAGGTGGCGGTGGGCTGGTTGATCAGCGAAGATTTGGCCACCATTCTGGCGCTGGTGCTGATTCCGGCGCTGGCTGGCAGCGCGGCGGCCAACCTGGGCGATTCGCTACAGGCCATCCTGATCACGCTGGGCAAGGTGGCCGCCTTTGTGGCAGTGATGATGCTGGTAGGCCAGAAGGTCATTCCATGGATGCTGGAAAAAATCGTGTACACCGGCAGCCGCGAGATGTTCCGCCTGGGCGTGCTCGCCACTGCGCTGGGCGTGGCCTACGGCGCCACCGCGCTGTTTGATGTGTCGTTTGCATTGGGTGCTTTCTTTGCCGGCACCGTGCTGGCCAGCTCGCCGTTCAGCCACCGCGCCGCCGAAGAAGCCATGCCGCTACGCGATGCGTTTGCCGTACTGTTTTTCGTGGCGGCCGGTATGCTGTTCGACCCGCGCGTACTGATCAACGACACCGTAGCGGTGATAGCCACGGTGGCCATCATCATCGTGGGCAAAGGGTTGGCCGCGTGGCTGTTGATGACGCTGTTGCGCCAGTCGCGTGCCGATCGCTGGCTGCTGGCGGCCAGCCTGGCGCAGATAGGCGAGTTCTCGTTCATTCTGGCCAACCTGGGCCTGAGCCTCGAGCTGCTGACCCCGCGCGGGCATTCGCTGGTGATGGCAGGTGCCATCCTGTCCATTCTGCTCAACCCGCTATTGTTCCGCATCGCGCTGCGCCGCAGCGAGCAGGCCGCTGCCGCACCCGCCGCCTTGTGATACACTCGCGCGCAAGCTATTCATTCGCCAGCAAAAACGCCAGCCAGGAGGGTTCCGGCCGGGGTGAGCTGGCCTTCTCTTTTTTGCAGATACCCGCATGAAAAAGGTTTACATCAAGACGTTCGGTTGCCAGATGAACGAGTACGACTCCGACAAGATGGCAGACGTACTGGGCAGCAGCGAAGGCATGATCAAGACGGACAAGCCGGAAGAGGCGGACGTCATCCTGTTCAACACCTGTAGCGTGCGCGAAAAGGCGCAGGAAAAGGTGTTCTCCGATCTGGGCCGCATCAAACCGCTGAAAGAAGCCAACCCCAACCTGATCATCGGCGTGGGCGGCTGTGTGGCCAGCCAGGAAGGCGACACCATCGTCAAACGCGCACCGTACGTGGACGTGGTGTTCGGCCCGCAGACGCTGCACCGCCTGCCGGACCTGATCAAGAGCCGCCAGCAAAGCGGCGCCGCCCAGGTGGATATTTCCTTCCCCGAGATCGAGAAGTTCGACCACATTCCGCCAGCCAAGGTGGAAGGCGGCGCGGCCTTCGTGTCGGTGATGGAAGGCTGTTCCAAGTACTGTACCTTCTGTGTGGTGCCGTACACCCGCGGCGAGGAAGTATCGCGCCCGTTTGACGACGTGTTGACCGAAGTGGCCAACCTGGCGATGCAGGGCGTGAAGGAAATCACCCTGCTGGGCCAGAACGTCAACGCCTACCGCGGCGCCATGGCTGACGGCGAGATCGCCGACTTCGCCACGCTGCTGGAATACGTACACGAGATTCCGGGCATCGAACGCCTGCGCTTCACCACCAGCCACCCGCGCGAGTTCAGCCAGCGCATCATCGACTGCTACGGCAAGCTGCCCAAGCTGGTTTCGCACCTGCACCTGCCGGTGCAGAGCGGTGCCGACCGCGTGCTGGCCGCGATGAAGCGCGGTTACACCGGCCTGGAATACAAGTCCATCATCCGCAAGCTGCGCGCGCTGCGCCCCGACCTGTGCCTGTCGTCCGACTTCATCGTCGGCTTCCCGGGCGAGACCGAGGCCGACTTCGAACAAACGCTGAAGCTGGTGAAGGATATGGAGTTCGACTTCAGCTTCGTGTTCATCTACAGCCCGCGCCCTGGCACCCCCGCGGCCAACCTGCCGGACGACACCCCGCACAAGGAAAAAGTGCGTCGTCTGGAAGCGCTGAACGAAGTGATCGAAGCCAAAGGCTTCGAGATCAACCAGGGCATGGTCGGCACCGTGCAGCGCATCCTGGTGGAAGGCATCTCCAAGAAAGACCCCGCCATGCTGGCCGGCCGCACCGCCAACAACCGCGTAGTCAACTTCTACGGCCAGCCGCGCCTGATCAACCAGATGATCGACGTGGTGATCACTGAAGCCTTCCCGCATTCGCTGGGTGGCGAGGTGCTCACCGTCGAACACGCTTGACCCTGCACCGGCGGCCTGCCGCCGGTGTGGCTGGATCGCCGATGCGTCTGATCACCCTTGCCATAGTGCTGCTCCCCGCCTGCAGCAACCTGCGCCCGCCAGACCCGGCCACGCTGGACTGCCCGGCGCTGGCGCGGGAAGTTGGCCGCACCGCCAAACTGCTGGCCGCCGAGCGCACAAACCCGCGGCCGCCGGTTACACTGAACATCGGCCTGGGCGGCGCCGTGGGCAGCCACGGCAGCATCGGCGTCGGTTTTGGCCTGCCGATCGGCACCCCGAAGCTGGACGACGACCGCATCCAGGCCTTGCAACAGCAGCTGGCGCGCCTGCAAGCCCTGCAGCGCCAGCGTCAATGCCCGCCAACCACACCCTAGCGTCCATGAACGAAACCACCGTTACCCATAGCTTCACCCCCGTCGATAACGATCGTCTGGCCCGTCTGTGCGGCGCGCTGGACGAAAACCTGAAGCAGATCGAAACCGGCCTGGATGTCAGCATCCAGCGGCGCGGCGAGCAGTTCACGCTACGCGGCGAGCAAGCCGACGCCGCCCTGCAACTGTTGCTGCGCTGCTACGACATGGCCGAAAAGCGCGATGTCGGCATCCGCGACGTGCAGCTGGGGCTGGTGGAAGCCCGCCAGCGCAACCCGCAAGGCGAGGAAGACGACACGCCGCAGCTGGCCACCCGCCGCCGCGACCTCAAAGGCCGCACGCCGCGTCAGGGCGCCTACATCAAGGCCATCTTCGGCCACGACATCACCTTCGGCATTGGCCCGGCCGGTACCGGCAAAACTTACCTGGCCGTCGCCTGCGCGGTAGACGCCATGGAGCGTGACGCGGTGAAGCGCATCGTGCTGGTGCGCCCGGCGGTGGAAGCCGGCGAAAAGCTGGGCTTCCTGCCCGGCGACCTGGCACAGAAGGTAGACCCGTACCTGCGCCCGCTGTATGACGCGTTGTACGACCTGATGGGCTTCGACAAGGTGGCGCGGCTGTTCGAGAAAAACCTGATCGAGATCGCCCCGCTGGCCTATATGCGCGGCCGCACGCTGAACAACGCTTTCATCATTCTGGATGAAGCGCAAAACACCACGCCGGAGCAGATGAAGATGTTCCTCACCCGCATCGGCTTCGGCTCGCGCGCCGTCATTACCGGCGACGTAACCCAGATCGACCTGGCGCGCCACCAGAAGAGCGGCCTGGTCGAGGTGGAGCGCATCCTGGGCAAGGTACGCGGCATCCATTTCCATCATTTCCAGAGCGACGACGTGGTGCGCCACCCGCTGGTGCAGAAGATCGTCGACGCCTACGACCGTTATCAAGCCAAACACGATGAAACAAGCGAAACGTAACCCCTTCCTGCAGCGCCAGGCGGCCCGCCTCGACCTGACCCTGGAAGACCGCCTGGAAACCGAACAAGCGTTGCCGGAAGGCAAACTGTGGCGCCGCTGGTGCCAGGCTGCACTGCAACGCCAGCACCAGCACGCGCAGGTGTCGCTGCTGGTGGTGGATGAGGCGGAAGGCCGCCAGCTCAACCACGATTACCGCGGCAAGGACTACGCCACCAACGTGCTGTCGTTCGCGCTGAACGAAGGCGACACGGTGGCCGGCATGCCGCTGTTCGGCGACCTGGTGTTCTGTGCGCCGGTGGTGGCACGCGAAGCCGCCGAGCAAGGCAAGACGCTGGAAGCGCACTACGCCCACCTCACCGTACACGGCATGCTGCACCTGCAAGGCTTTGATCACGAGCAGGATGACGAAGCCGAGGTCATGGAAGCGCTTGAAACCGTCATCCTTGCCAAGTTAGGCTATGCCGATCCTTACGCCGCCGAGAAAGCCTGATCCAGCCATGGACGACCCCAGTAAAACCGCCAGTTGGTTTGAACGCCTGCTGAACCGCTTCACCCACGAGCCGGAAGACCGTGAAGAACTGCGCGAGCAGCTGCATGCAGCTTTTGAGCGCAACCTGATGGACGCCGAAGCGCTGTCGATGATCGAGGGCGTGCTGTCGTTCTCGGAACAGACCGTGCGCGACGTGATGGTGCAGCGTAGCCAGATCAGCGTGCTGAAGCTGGAAGACAGCATCGAGCAATGGCTGCCGCAGCTGATCGAAACCGGCCACTCGCGCTTTCCGGTGATTGGCGAAGACAAGGACGACATCAAGGGCATCCTGCTGGCCAAAGACCTGCTGCGCTACTTCTATCACCCCGAGCAGTTCGACGTCACCAAGGTGCTGCGCCCGGTAATCTTTGTGCCGGAAAGCAAACCGCTGAACGCCTTGCTGCGCGAATTCCGCGCCAGCAAGACCCACCTGGCCATCGTGGTGGACGAATACGGCGGCGTGTCCGGCCTGGTGACCATCGAAGATGTGCTGGAAGAAATCGTCGGCGAAATCGACGACGAACACGATCAGGAAGAGCAGGAAGAAGACATCGTGCCGGTACGCGGCGGCCGCTATCGTGTGCGCGCCACCACCGCCATCGATGACTTCAACAGCTTTTTTGATTGCGCGCTGCCCGACGACGAAGTGGACACCGTCGGCGGGCTGGTGATGGCCAATCTGGGCTACGTACCCACCCGCGGCGAGGGCCTGCAGCTGGACGAATGGCACTTTACCGTCATCCGCGCCGACAGCCGCCGCCTGCACGCGCTGCTGGTGGAGCGGCGCGCCACCAAACGGGACTGACATGCTGCAACGTCTTGCCCTCTACCTGCTGGCTGCGCTGGCCGGCGCCAGCACGGTATTGGCTTTTGCACCGTATCGCCTGTACTGGGTGGCGCTGCTGGCGCTGACCGTGCTGGTGCTACTGCTGCAACGTTGGCCGCAACGCGCCTTCGGCATTGGCTGGAGCTGGGGCGTGGCCGCCTATACCAGCCAGTTCTACTGGATCTACATCAGCCTGCACGATATCGCCGGCATGCCGGCCTTGCTGGCGGGGGCCATGACGCTGCTACTACCGATGTACCTGGCGCTGTACCCGGGCCTGGCCAGCTGGCTGAGCGTACGCATGCACGACCGGCCCGCAGTGCGCTGGCTGCTGCTGTTCCCTGCGGCTTGGACGCTGGGCGAATGGCTGCGCAGCTGGGTCATGACCGGCTTCCCCTGGGGCGCTATCGGCTATAGCCAGATTACCGAAAGCCCGCTGTCGGGCCTGGCGCCGGTAGGCGGCATTCACGCCGTGACGCTGGCGGTCGCGCTCAGCGCCGGCATCCTCGGGCTGCTACCCCAAGCTGGCTTGCAGACCGCACGCCGTGCCGCACTGGGCGGCTTGCTGCTGGCCCTGTGGGGCAGCGCGGCCTGGCTGCAACAGCAAAGCTGGACCACGCCAGCCGGCCCGGCCATGCGGGTGGCGCTGCTACAAGGCAATATCCCGCAGGCACTGAAGTGGGACCCGGCCACGTTTGACTACACGCTGGCTACCTACTACCGCATGGTAGTGCAAGCGCCGGCGGCCAACCTCATCCTGCTGCCGGAAACCGCCCTGCCAGTGTTTCTGGACGATCTGCCCTCCGGCTACCTCACCATGATAAATGGCGCCGCAGATCGCAAAGGCAGCACACTGATCGCCGGGCTGCCACGGCGTACCCCGGATGGTCGTGGCTATCTCAACGCTGTGATCGCCCTGAACCAGCCTGCGCAAGACTACTACGCCAAAAACCACCTGGTACCGTTTGGCGAATTCATCCCGCTGCCAGCCATCACCGGCTGGCTGTACCGCTTCATGAACATGCCACTGGCCGGCTTTACCCCTGGCGGTGACAATCAGCCCCCCCTCACGGTCGGGCAACAAAAAGTAGCATTCAACATCTGCTACGAAGATGGCTTTGGCGAAGAGTTGATCGGCCCGGCAGCAAACGCCACCATACTGGCCAACGTCAGCAATCTGGCCTGGTTCGGCAAGAGCAATGCCATGAGTCAGCATCTGCAGCTGTCACAGGCACGGGCACTGGAAACTGGCCGCCCCATGCTGCGTGCTACTAATACCGGGATGACCGCCGCCATCGACCATCGCGGGGAACTGATCGCCGCTGCCGCGCCAGACACCCGCCAGACACTGCTGGCCACGGTGCAGGGCCATAGCGGGCTGACACCCTATATGCGCCACGGCAACGCGCCGGTGCTAATGCTATGCGTGGCACTGCTGCTACTGGCCGGCGGCTGGGGGCTGTGGCACCGCCGCACGGCCCAAAGCAACGACCATGCTGCGGCGTGAATGTATAGTGGGCAAGGTCATAAGGCCTTTGCCCACTTTACTCACGACTGCTACATTATTTCCGAGCCGGCCTAATATCAATATTGCATACATAAATCACATCATGCTTCCATGGTGATCCATCAGCTACGTGTGTTGCATTGTTAGCTGGAGACAAACCAACAGCCCAAGGATGAGCCATGGAAGAAGTGAGCCTAGTCGTGATGATTGAAGTGATCCCTGGGCAACGCGATGCCCAGCTTGATCTGTACAGAAAACTTAAGCCATTAGTTGACGCCGAGCCAGGATGTTTGCAGTACACGCTATTCTCGGATGCCGCTAACGAAAATAGATTTGTGCTGCTTGAAAAATGGGCAACTCAAAGTGCACTTGATGCACACGATGTCACCGAACACATGATTGCCGCCGATGCCCTTACCCCTACTTTCCGGACCGGTCCTGCACGGGTAATCAGAATGAGCGCAATCACAGCCTAAGCCTGTATTAGCCTGATACCACAGCCCTGTCTGCAGCGATCGCCAGGCGAACCCAAGCTCCAAACCCTCCTAAACATGCCAAATCAAGAAAAAGGTTGGCCGCATGCCCTGTAACAGGATGTGGCCAACCTTTTTTTGTCTTACCAGTAACGTCGCCTGGCTACACCTGAAAACGCGACACCATCGCCCGCAGGCGCTGGGTCAGCTCGTTCAGCTCGCCAATCGCCTGTGACGACTGGCTGGAGGCTGCCGCGTTACTGGAGGCCGCCTGGGCAATCTGCTCCACATTCCGCGTAATCTCCTCGCTGGCGTGGCCCTGCTCGGCCAAGGCCTGCGAGATGTCTTTCACCACCCCCACCACGCCATTGGCGCTATCGCGGATCTGGTGAATCGCCTCGCCGCCTTGCTCCGCTAATGCCAGGCCCGCTTTCACCCGGTTGACAGCCTCTTCCATATTGCTACGCGACGCTTCCGAACCAGCCTGGATCTCGCTGATCATGCCAGCAATCTCCTGAGTAGCGGCAGCCGTGCGCTCCGACAGCTTGCGCACCTCGTCTGCCACCACCGCAAAGCCGCGACCGGTTTCGCCAGCGCGCGCCGCCTCGATGGCAGCGTTCAGCGCCAGCAGGTTGGTTTGGTCGGCAATGTCCTTGATCACTTGCATGATGGTGGAAATGGTCTGGGTCTTGCTGACCAGCTCGCCAATGGTACCGGCCGCCTGATCTACCGCCCCGTTAATGCGCTGCATTTCAGTCACGGCGCTGGCAATGACCTCGCCACCCTGGTTCGACAGCTGGCCGGAACGCGCCGAGACGTCGCGTGCGTGCTCGGCCAGTTCGGCAATTTGCTTGATGCTGGCGGTCATCTGCTCGATGGAGGCGGCCATTTCGGTAGCGGCCTGGCTTTGCTGACCAGAGCTGGAAGCGACCGCAGCCGCACTACCAGCGATATTGCCTGCCATACCGCTCAGGGTCTGGCTACTGCCGGCGATACCACCAACAAGCTCACGCAGGTGCAGCTGCATATTGGCTACTGCAGCCAGCAGGCTATCGTTGTCGCCCGCGGCCAATGGCACCTGTACGTGCAGGTCGCCTTTAGCAATGCGGTGCACCACGTCGCGCGTCAACGCCGGCTCACCGCCCAGCTGTTGCATGACGCTGCGGCGGATGAGATAGCCTACGATGATGACAATGATAATGGCCAGCAGTACCTCAGCCGTCAGCACATAGGCCTGCTGCATGAAGCTACTATGCACATCATCCAGATAGATACCGGTACCCAGCACCCAACCCCATTTCGCAGTGGTCATCAGGTAGGATAATTTGTCCTGTGGCGTATCAAAACCGGGCTTGTCCCACACATAACGGGCAAACCCCTTGCCGCCCCCTTGTTGCAGCGCGTCAGCAAACAGCACTTGCAGAGGCTGACCGGCGGCGTCTTTGACAGTCTGGAGGTTCTTGCCAATCATCGCGGCCTTGGCGCCATGCGCTACCCAATTCCACTCGCGGTCGAAGGCAAAGAAGTATTCACGTTGGTCGTAACGTATGGCATTGAGTACCGCGGCAGCTTGTTGCTTGGCGGCCGCCTCGGACAGCTCGCCACGCGCGGCCTTGTCTTCATAAGCCGCTACCACGGTCACGGCAGACTCAACCAGGTTACGAACTTTGTCGTTACGATCCTGCAGCATGGTAGCGCGCTCGTGCATCAGCGACAGACCACCCAGCACACAGAGAATCACCGCAACCAAAATCACCTGTAACTGCAACCTGCGTTTCAGAGATAAACCCGCTTTATTGTGCATTCCAGTACTCCCGCGCAGCATTTTTATCGAGTGATGCGGCCGTAAACCGCTTATTTATATCAAGCAATTTAAACTGCGCCGGCACGCTTGTCATGCCCTGACACAAAAAAACCCGGCTAACAGCCGGGTTAAAACAGCAAACCAAGGGGTTCCCCTCGATGTAAACATCATTTCATAGCGGGCAACGTCCACCTCATCTTGAGTAGCACATGACTTTAGCGCCCAATCCACCATGACAAAGCGGTTAGACATGAAGATGTAATGAGCTGCACAGATTTCTAGTGCGCATTACAAATACTCTTGGACTCTAAAGCGTAGTGCTACTGAGATCGGGGGACGTCGATCCGTGAAGAATGCAAAAAGCCAGCCCTAAGGCTGGCTTTTCTGGGACGAGTACTGATTACTCAGCAGCTTCTTCCACAACTACTTCACCTTCCGGACGGTCCACCAGTTCAACCAGTGCCATCGGAGCGTTGTCGCCCTGACGGAAACCGTACTTCAGGATACGCACGTAACCGCCGTTACGGGCAGCGTAACGCGGGCCCAGAACGTCGAACAGTTTTACAACCATTTCGCGGTCGCGAGTGCGGTCGAAAGCCAGACGACGGTTAGCCAGGGACGGCTTCTTACCCAGGGTAATCAGCGGCTCGGCTACGCGGCGCAGTTCTTTGGCCTTCGGCAGGGTGGTCACGATGACTTCGTGACGGAGCAGCGAGTTCGCCATGTTGCGAAGCATCGCCAGGCGATGGCTGCTCGTGCGGTTCAGTTTACGATTGCTATTACGATGACGCATTGTAGTGTCCTTTTATCCCAAACTTACGGCTTCTCGAGACCAGCCGGCGGCCAGTTTTCGAGTTTCATGCCGAGTGTCAGGCCTTTAGAAGCGAGAACTTCCTTGATCTCGTTCAGCGACTTACGACCAAGGTTCGGGGTCTTCAGCAGCTCGGTTTCCGTACGCTGAATCAGATCACCGATGTAGTAAATGTTCTCGGCCTTCAGACAATTGGCGGAACGAACAGTAAGTTCGAGATCATCGACCGGACGCAGCAAGATCGGATCGATCGGCGGCGCCTTCTCAACGACTTCCTCAACTGCTGTACCTTGCAAGTCTGCAAAGATCGACAGCTGATCTACCAGGATGCGGGCCGCCAGGCGTACCGCTTCTTCCGGTTCGATCACACCGTTGGTCTCGATGTCCAGTACCAGACGATCCAGGTCGGTACGTTGTTCTACACGGGCGCTTTCAACATTGAAGCTGACGCGGCGCACCGGGGAGAAGGAAGCATCAAGCTGGATGGTGCCAATCGCACGATTGTCGTCATGGTTGACGCGGGAAGCTACCGGCTGGTAGCCGCGGCCCTTCTCAACCTTGATTTCCATATCGATTTTACCGCCAGCGGACAGATAGCAGATAACGTGATCAGGGTTGATCACTTCTACATCGTGCGGCAGTTCGATGTCACCAGCCAGGACAGGGCCTTCACCCTCTTTCTTCAGAGAGAGGATCAGGCTGTCACGACCATGCAGCTTAAGCACTACGCCCTTCAGGTTCAGGAGGATGTCAACGACATCTTCCCGAACACCGTCAAGAGCGGAATACTCATGCAAAACGCCAGCGATTGTTACTTCGGTCGGAGCATAACCCGGCATGGACGAGAGCAGGATGCGACGCAGGGCGTTACCCAGAGTGTGGGCGTAGCCTCGCTCGAACGGCTCCATCGACACACGAGCATGCGTAGCCGAAACAGGCTGCACATCGATCAGTCGCGGTTTCAGAAATTCCGAAGCGCTGTTTTGCATAGTCATTCCTTAAGAGCTAGCGATTACTTGGAGTAGAATTCCACAACGAGTTGTTCGTTGATATCGCTAGACAACTCGGAACGCTCAGGAGCAGTTTTGAAGACACCTTCCATCTTCTTGGTGTCAACGGCAACCCAAGCCGGGAAGCCAATCTGCTCAGCCAAAGCCAGACCTTCTTGAATACGAACCTGTTTCTTGGCCTTTTCACGAACAGCAACCACATCACCAGCTTTAACCTGGTAAGACGGGATGTTCACTACAACGCCATTAACGGTGATCGCTTTGTGGCTAACCAGTTGGCGAGCTTCTGCGCGGGTAGAACCGAAGCCCATGCGATAAACAACGTTATCCAGACGAGCTTCCAGAATCTTCAGCAGGTTTTCACCAGTGGAGCCTTGGCGACGCGCAGCTTCAGCAAAGTATTTACGGAACTGACGCTCCATAACACCGTAGATGCGACGTACTTTTTGTTTTTCACGCAGTTGAACACCGAAGTCCGACAGACGGGTGTTCTTGGCGCCGTGCTGGCCAGGTGCGGTATCCAGTTTGCACTTGGTATCCAGTGCACGACGAGCGCTCTTCAGGAAGAGATCAGTCCCTTCACGACGAGCCAGTTTACATTTAGGGCCGGTGTAACGTGCCATTTCTCAGACTCTCCTAAATTAGATACGACGTTTTTTGGGAGGACGGCAGCCGTTGTGCGGAACGGGCGTCACGTCGGAGATGCTGGTCACTTTGAAACCCAGCGCATTCAGGGCGCGAACAGAAGATTCACGACCCGGGCCAGGGCCCTTGATGCGGACTTCCAGGTTCTTAACACCGTATTCTTGGGCAACTTTACCAGCGTGCTCTGCTGCTACCTGAGCGGCAAAGGGTGTACTTTTACGCGAGCCTTTAAAGCCAGCACCACCGGAGGTAGCCCAAGACAAAGCATTTCCCTGACGGTCAGTGATGGTAATGATGGTGTTATTGAAGGAAGCGTGCACGTGCACGATACCGTCGCTAACAGACTTGCGTACTTTTTTGCGTACACGGACAGCTGTGTTTGCTTTAGCCATTATCTGTGTTCCTTAAAATTACTTCTTACCGGCGATAGCCTTGCGCGGACCTTTGCGGGTACGGGCATTGGTACGAGTGCGCTGGCCACGGCACGGCAGACCACGACGATGGCGGAAACCACGATAGCAACCCATGTCCATCAGACGTTTGATGCTCATGGTAATTTCGCGACGCAGATCACCTTCTACGGTGAACTTGGCGACTTCTACACGCAGCGACTCCATCTCGGCTTCGGTCAGATCCTTCACTTTGGAGGAAGGATTGATACCAGCGGAAGCACAAATGAGCTTCGCGCGGGTAGCACCGATACCATAGATAGCCTGCAGGCCGATAACAGCATGCGCATGATTGGGGATGTTTACCCCTGCAATACGGGCCATTCTCTTTCCTTAAGCCTTAAGCTTGAAAAGGTTGCGATTGTAACATGACAAAACCAGGCTAACAAATATTAGCCTTGCTTTTGTTTGTGACGCGGATCAGTGCAGATCACTCGCACAACACGGTTGCGACGAATGATTTTGCAGTTACGGCAAATTTTCTTTACCGAAGGTTGTACACGCATTTCAGTTCCTTTCTATCTGAAAAGAGCAAGTGCGATTACTTCGCACGGAACACGATACGGGCACGAGACAGGTCATACGGAGTCATTTCTACCGTAACCTTGTCACCCGGGAGGATGCGTATGTAATGCATACGCATCTTGCCAGAGATGTGACCGAGAACAACGTGTCCATTTTCGAGCTTGACCCGGAAAGTTGCGTTAGGCAGCGTTTCCAGGACTTCGCCCTGCATCTGGATAGTATCTTCTTTCGCCATAAAGCCAGTTACCGTTTACCTTAGCGGCTGACGCCACTCTTGAAGTTAGCTTTCTTGAGCAGGCCCTCGTACTGATGGGAAAGAACATACGACTGTACTTGAGCCATGAAATCCATCGTTACCACAACCATGATCAGCAGCGAGGTACCACCGAAGTAGAAGGGAACGTTCCAGTTAAGAATAAGGAACTCTGGCATCAAGCAAACAAGTGTGATGTAGATCGCACCAATCAATGTGAGACGCAGAATGATCTTCTCGATGTAACGGGAAGTCTGCTCACCCGGGCGGATACCTGGGATGAAAGCCCCACTCTTCTTCAGGTTATCTGCCGTTTCCTTGGGGTTGAACACCAAGGCAGTGTAGAAGTAACAGAAGAAAATGATTGCTGCAGCGTACAGCAGCACGTATACCGGCTGACCAGGATGCAGCTTGTCCGCAATGGACTTCAGCAAGCCCAGACCTTCGGTATTACCGAACCAACCCAAAACCGTAGCCGGGAACAAAATAATGCTCGAAGCAAAAATCGGAGGAATCACACCTGCCATATTCAGCTTCAATGGCATGTGGGTACTCTGACCCTGCACGACACGGTTGCCGACCTGACGTTTGGCATAATTCACTAGGACCTTGCGCTGGCCACGTTCCACAAATACAACCAGATAGGTAACTGCAATGACCGCCACAAACAGCGCGATTACCAGCAGGATAGGCAGCGAACCCTGGCTAGTTAGCGTCAAGGTCTTGCCAATCGCAGCCGGAACACCTGCAGCAATACCTGCACAGATGATCAGGGAAATACCGTTCCCCAAACCACGCTCCGTAATCTGCTCACCGAGCCACATCAGGAACATGGTACCGGTCACCAGAGTCACCACTGTCGTTACATAGAACTCCAGTTGCGGCACGGCTACCAGATTGGGTTGCTTGAACAGCATTACTGCGATACCGAAACTCTGGAAAGTCGCCAGAGCCAAGGTTGCATAGCGGGTGTACTGGGTTATTTTGCGACGTCCCGCATCGCCCTCTTTCTTCAGTTGCTTCAGCGTCGGTACGATTTCAGACGCCAGTTGCAACACGATAGAGGCGGAGATGTACGGCATGATGCCAAGAGCAAATACCGTAAACCTCTCCAAGGCGCCTCCTGAAAACATGTTGAACATGTCCAGGAGGCCCGTTTGCGACGACTGGAACAACTTCGCTAGCTCTACAGGATTGATACCCGGCACCGGCACATGTGCACCGATACGGTAAACAATCAAAGCCCCGATCAGAAAAAAGATACGGCGCCTGAGATCACCAAACTTGTTGGTGTTTCCAACTAGAGAAGTATTCGCCACGGATTGCGCCTTATTCTACGAAACTGCCACCGGCAGCTTCGATCGCAGCTTTAGCACCGGCAGTAGCAGTAACGCCACGCAGGGTGAAGGCACGATCAACAGTACCGGACAGGATCAGCTTGGCGCCCAGTGCTTGAGCGTGTACCAGGCCAGCCTGTTTCAGTGCCAGCAGGTCAACCTCGCCAACCGGCAGCAGCGCCAGTTCGGACAGGCGAACTTCAGCTACGTTGCCAGCAGTCAGCGACTTGAAGCCACGCTTCGGCAGGCGACGTTGCAGCGGCATTTGACCGCCTTCGAAGCCTACTTTATGGAAGCCACCAGCGCGGCTCTTCTGACCTTTGTGACCACGACCAGCGGTTTTACCCAGGCCGCTACCGATGCCACGGCCAACGCGACGCTTAGCGTGCTTGGCACCTGCGCCCGGCTTAATGGTATTCAGCAACATTTATCAGCCCTCGCTCTTAACCAGGTAGCTGATCTTGTTGATCATGCCACGGTTAGCTGCAGTGTCGATAACTTCAACGGTCTGATTGATTTTCTTCAGACCGAGACCACGTGCGCAAGCCTTGTGCGATTCAATACGACCAATCAGGCTCTTCACCAGAGTCACTTTGATGGTTTTGATATCACTCATGATCCGCCCCCAGGATTTGCTCCACGGTCAGACCACGCTTAGCAGCGATCTGGGCCGGAGTATGGATCTTGCTCAGGCCGTCCAGAGTTGCACGAACCACGTTGTACGGGTTGGTGGAACCGTGGATCTTGGCGGACACGTTGTGTACGCCCAGCGCTTCGAAAATTGCACGCATCGGGCCACCGGCTTTAACACCGGCACCGTCTTTAGCGGGCTGCATGAACACGGTAGTAGCACCGTGTTTGCCTACAACTGCATGATGCAGGGTACCGTTTTTCAGCGGTACTTTGATCATGTTGCGACGAGCCTGTTCCATACCCTTCTGTACAGCGGCAGGAACTTCTTTGGAACGGCCCTTACCCATGCCGATACCACCGTCGCCATCACCTACGACAGTCAGAGCCGAGAAGGCCATGATACGGCCACCCTTCACCACTTTGGTGACACGGTTTACGCCGATCATTTTCTCGATCAGACCATCGCCACGATCTTCGATCTCGTGCTTAGCCATTCTTAACTCCGATTAGAATACAAGACCGTTTTCACGGGCAGCGTCTGCCAGGGCCTTGATGCGACCATGGTATTTGAAGCCGGAACGATCAAATGCAACTTGACTAACGCCTGCAGCCTTGGCTTTTTCAGCGATTGCCTTGCCCACCACAACTGCGGCAGCAATGTTGCCACCGTTTGCAAGATTAGCGCGCACATCAGCTTCAAGACTGGAAGCACTTGCCAGAACGCGGCTACCAGTTTCGTCAATGACCTGAGCGTAAATGTGGCTATTAGTGCGGTATACGCACAGACGAGCCATCTTGAGCTCCGCAATGCGTGCACGGGTTTTGCGTGCGCGGCGGAGTCGAGTCTGTTTCTTGTCCATTTCAGTGCCTCAATTACTTCTTCTTGGTCTCTTTCAGAACCACCACTTCATCAGCGTAACGAACGCCCTTGCCTTTGTACGGCTCAGGGGAACGGTAAGCGCGGATTTCAGCAGCCACCTGGCCAACGCGCTGTTTGTCAGCGCCTTTGATCAGGATCTCGGTCTGAGTCGGCGTTTCACACTTAACGCCTTCCGGCATTTGGTGTACGACCGGGTGAGAGAAGCCAAGAGACAGGTTCAGGGCGTCACCTTGTGCCTGAGCACGGTAACCTACGCCTACCAGTTGCAGTTTCTTCTCGAAGCCTTTGCTAACGCCATTTACCATGTTGTTCAGCAGGGCACGCAGGGTGCCAGACATCGAACGGGCAAATTTGGAGTCATTGTTGGCCGCGAAAACCAGTTGGTTATCAACCAGTTTTACGTCAACGTCAGCAACCAGCGCAGTGCTCAGAGCGCCCAGCGGGCCCTTCACGGTCACTTCGCCAGCACCGAATTTAACTTCAACGCCTGCCGGGATAACCACGGGGTTTTTAGCTACGCGAGACATTACACCCTCCGATTAAGCCACGACGCAGAGCAGCTCACCGCCGATACCGGCAGCACGCGCTTTACGATCAGTCATTACGCCACGAGAGGTAGAAACGATGGTTACGCCCAAACCGTTCATTACCTTCGGGATCTCGGTGGAGCCCTTGTAAACGCGCAGGCCAGGACGGGAAACGCGCTCGATGCGCTCGATTACCGGACGACCAACGTAGTACTTCAGTTCCACTTCCAGAACCGGCTTCTTATCAGCTTCGGTTACGGAGAAGTTCTCGATATAGCCTTCATCCTTCAGGACCTGGGCGATCGCCACTTTCAGTTTCGACGACGGCATCGAAACAGAAGTCTTAGCAGCGCGCTGGCCGTTACGGATGCGGGTCAGCATATCGGAAATAGGATCTTGCATGCTCATTCTGTATCTCCTATTACCAGCTAGCTTTAACCACGCCCGGGATCTCGCCTTTCATAGCGATTTCACGGAGCTTGTTACGAGCCAGACCGAACTTGCGGAATACACCACGCGGACGACCGGTCAGGGCGCAACGACGACGCTGACGTACCGGGCTAGCGTTACGCGGCAGCTGCTGCAGCTTCAGACGAGCGGCAAAACGCTCTTCTTCAGACAGATTCGGGTTGTTGATGATGGCGAGAAGTTGCTCGCGCTTGCCGGCGTACTTAGCCACGAGCTTCGCGCGCTTCTCTTCGCGATTAATCAGTGCAAGAGTTGCCATTTGCTTAGCCCTTAAACGGGAATTTGAACGCAGCCAGCAGTGCGCGGGCTTCTTCGTCAGTCTTCGCGGTGGTGGTGATGGTAATGTTCATACCACGCAGAGCATCGATCTTGTCGTACTCGATTTCCGGGAAGATGATCTGTTCCTTAACGCCCATGTTGTAGTTACCGCGGCCGTCGAAGGACTTGGCGGAAACACCACGGAAGTCACGAACGCGCGGCAGCGAGATCGTCACCAGGCGGTCCAGGAATTCGTACATACGTTCACGGCGCAGGGTAACCTTGCAACCAACCGGGTAGTTATCGCGAATTTTGAAGCCAGCGATGGACTTGCGGGCAGTGGTAACTACCGGCTTCTGACCGGCGATCTTTTCCAGATCACCCACAGCGTGGTCCATCACTTTTTTGTCGGCAACAGCTTCGCCAACACCCATGTTCAGGGTGATCTTCTCGATGCGCGGCACTTCCATGATGGACTTGTAGCCGAACTTTTCGATCAGCGCCGGAACAACGGTGCTTTTGTAGAAATCATACAAACGTGCCATTTTTGCTCCTTACGCGCCCACGATTTCGCCAGTGGACTTGAAGATGCGCACTTTTTTGCCATCTTCCAGCACTTTGAAACCTACGCGGTCAGCTTTCTGGGTTGCCGCGTTGAAAATAGCGACATTGGAAACATCCAGCGGCATGGTTTTTTCCACGATACCGCCAGCTACGCCGCGGACCGGGTTCGGCTTCTGGTGTTTTTTCACCAGGTTGATGCCTTCAACCACCACCTTGCCCTCGAGCACGCGCAGTACGGCACCACGTTTGCCTTTGTCTTTGCCGGTGATTACGACTACTTCGTCGCCTTTACGAATCTTACGCATGGGTACTCTCCTTACAGAACTTCAGGAGCCAGCGACACGATCTTCATGAAGCGCTCGGTACGCAGTTCACGCGTAACAGGCCCGAAGATACGAGTACCGATCGGCTCAAGCTTGTTGTTGAGCAGAACAGCCGCGTTGCTGTCAAATTTAATCAGAGAGCCATCAGGACGACGAACGCCTTTAGCGGTACGAACCACTACTGCGTTGTATACGTCACCCTTTTTGACACGACCACGGGGAGCAGCATCCTTGATGCTCACCTTGATGATGTCACCCACGCCGGCATAGCGACGCTTGGAGCCGCCCAACACTTTGATGCACATTACGGAACGCGCACCGGTGTTGTCTGCAACATCCAAAATGGACTGCATTTGAATCATGTTTGATTACCTTTCTATCCAACTTAATTCCGCCTCTTTCCCTCTCAAGATGAAGGAAACGCCGCAAAAATTGCGGCGTGTCTAGCGGCCAGTCTTGGACCCCGTCAGGGATGATTTCGGAGGAACCCCCGAAAACAACCATTATACAGAGGGGTTGCCCCCTCTGCAAGCATTACACTTGGCGAGCCTTCTCGACCAGTGCAGTGACAGCCCAAGTTTTTGTTTTGGAGAGCGGACGGGTCTCGCTGATGACGACGATGTCGCCAGCGCGGAACTCGTTGTTCTCGTCATGGGCATGAAACTTCTTGGAGCGACGGATCACTTTACCGTAGATCGGGTGCTTAACCTTGCGCTCTACCAGTACAGTAACGGTCTTGTCCATTTTGTCGCTGACTACTTTACCAGTCAGCGTACGAACCACTTTAGTTTCGCTCATCTTAAGCAGCCTTCTCTTTCAGAACGGTGCGAACACGCGCGATGTCACGACGCACTTTCTTCAGCTCGCTGGTTTTAGCCAGTTGCTGGGTAGCGTGTTGCATGCGCAGTGCGAATTGAGCTTTCAGGAGACCGAGCAGCTCGACCTTCAGCTCATCAACGCTCTTGGCTTTCAGTTCAGTCGCTTTCATTACTGACCCACCTGTTTAGTCACAAATACCGTCGGGATCGGCAGCTTGGCAGCGGCCAGACGGAAGGCTTCACGAGCCAGTTCTTCAGCAACGCCGTCCATTTCGTACAGCATCTTGCCTGGCTGGATTTCAGCTACGTAGTACTCCGGCGAACCTTTACCCCCACCCATACGAACTTCGGCAGGCTTGGAAGTAATCGGCTTGTCCGGGAATACACGGATCCAGATGCGACCGCCACGTTTGATGTGACGGGTCATCGCACGACGGGCAGCTTCGATTTGACGAGCAGTCAGACGACCACGGCCAATAGCTTTCAGACCGAAGTCACCAAAGCTCACTTTGTTGCCACGGGTAGCAATACCAGTATTGCGACCTTTGTGCTGTTTGCGGTATTTGAGTCTAGTTGGCTGCAGCATTACGAGCTCCTGCCTTTCTGGATTTCTTCTCAGGTGCTACCGGGGCGGCCTGAACCTGACCAGGTTTGATGTCGCCCTTGTATACCCATACCTTGATACCGATCACACCGTAAGTGGTGTGAGCTTCGGAAGTCGCGTAGTCCACGTCAGCACGCAGGGTGTGCAGCGGAACGCGGCCTTCGCGGTACCATTCGCTACGAGCGATATCGATACCGTTCAGACGGCCGGAGCTCATGATCTTGATGCCCTGGGCGCCCATGCGCATGGCGTTCTGCATGGAACGCTTCATGGCGCGACGGAACATCACACGCTTCTCCAGCTGGGAAGCGATACCGTCAGCGATGATTTGCGCATCGATTTCCGGCTTGCGAACTTCTTCGATGTTCACGTGTACAGGTACACCCATACGACGCTGCAGTTCTTTTTTCAGAACTTCGATGTCTTCGCCTTTTTTACCGATTACAACACCCGGACGGGCGCTGTGAATGGTGATACGGGCGGACTTGGCCGGACGCTCGATAACGATGCGGCCAACAGCGGCATGAGCGAGCTTCTTCTTCAGGAATTCACGTACTTCGATATCCTGCTTCAGTTGACCTGCAAAGTCGTGCGAGTTTGCAAACCACTTGGAAGCCCAGTTTTTGGTTACTGCAAGACGGAAACCCGTCGGATGAATCTTCTGACCCATTGCTTACCCCTTAGTTGCCTACACTGAGCGTGATGTGGCAGGTCTGCTTCTCGATGCGGTTACCGCGGCCTTTGGCGCGTGCGGTGAAACGCTTCAGGGAAGGACCCTTGTCAACATAGATGCTCGTCACTTTCAGAGTGTCGATATCCGCGCCTTCGTTGTGTTCAGCGTTGGCGATTGCGGATTCCAGAACTTTCTTGATCAGTGCAGCACCCTTTTTCGGGCTGAAGGTCAGGATGTTCAGTGCTTGACCCACGTCTTTACCGCGGATCAGGTCTGCTACCAAGCGGCACTTCTGTGCCGAAAGGCGTGCATTATTCAGTTGTGCAGAAACTTTCATCGCATCACCTTATTTCTTCTTGGCCTTCTTATCAGCCGCATGGCCTTTGAAGGTACGAGTCAGCGAGAATTCACCAAGCTTGTGACCAACCATGTTCTCGGACACATAAACCGGCACGTGAGTGCGGCCGTTGTGTACGGCGATAGTCAGACCGATGAAGTCCGGCAGAATAGTCGAGCGACGGGACCAGGTCTTGATCGGGCGCTTGTCGTTCGTTGCACGCACCGCATCCACTTTCTTCAGCAGGTGGAGATCAACGAACGGGCCTTTTTTAAGCGAACGTGCCATAAGTCAGTTATCCCTTATTTCGAAAAGCGACGGCGTACGATCATATTGTCGGTACGCTTGTTGCGACGGGTACGGAAGCCCTTAGTCGGGGTACCCCACGGGCTAACAGGCACGCGACCTTCACCAGTACGACCTTCACCACCACCGTGCGGGTGATCCACCGGGTTCATGGCAGTACCACGAACAGTCGGACGGATACCGCGCCAGCGGTTAGCACCGGCTTTACCGATCTTGCGCAGGCTGTGCTCTTCGTTGCCTACTTCACCAACAGTGGCGCGGCAGTCAACGTGAACCTTGCGGATCTCGCCCGAGCGCAGGCGCAGCTGGGCGTAAACGCCTTCGCGGGCCAGCAGCATGGCGGAGGAGCCAGCGGAACGTGCAATCTGGGCACCTTTGCCCGGCTGCAGTTCGATGCAGTGGATGGTGGTACCTACCGGGATGTTGCGGATCGGCAGGGCGTTACCAGCCTTGATCGGCGCTTCGGCACCAGACATCAGCTCGGCACCCGGCTTCACGCCGCGCGGAGCGATGATGTAGCGACGCTCACCGTCTGCGTAGCACAGCAGGGCGATGTGGGCGGTACGGTTCGGATCGTATTCGATACGCTCAACTTTAGCCGGGATGGCATCTTTGTTGCGACGGAAGTCTACGATACGGTAGTGCTTCTTATGACCACCACCCTTGTGACGGGTAGTGATGTGACCGTTGTTGTTACGGCCAGCAGTCGAAGTTTTCTTTTCAACCAGCGCTGCGAACGGAGCGCCTTTGTGCAGGTCAGGATGTACGACCTTAACAACGGCACGACGACCAGCGGAAGTCGGTTTAACTTTTACGAGAGGCATGCTCTATCTCCTTACTCCGCAACGGCCGGGGTGGCGGTCAGGTCAAGTTCTTGACCCGGAACCAGGCTTACATAAGCCTTTTTCCAGTCCTTGCGGCGGCCAACGAAACGGCCAAAACGCTTGGTCTTGCCTTTAACGTTGACAGTGGAAACACCTTCAACCTTGACATTGAACAGCAGTTCAACGGCAGCCTTGATTTCCGGCTTAGTTGCATCGGTAGCAACGCGGAAAGCAACCTGCTGGTTTTTCTCGGCAACCAGAGTGCTCTTTTCAGACACGATCGGCGCCAGGATTACTTGCAGCAAACGTTCCTGGTTCATACCCACTGCTCCTCGAGTTGCTTCACGGCATCACGGGTGATTACCACTTTCTTGAAGCGGACCAGGCTGAACGGGTCAGCTTGCTGAGCTTCAATTACCAGCACGTTAGGCAGGTTACGGGAAGATAGATACAGATTCTCATCCAGCTCTTTGGTGATGATCAGCGCACGATCCAGACCCAGGGATTTCACTTTGGCAGCGAATTCCTTGGTTTTCGGGGAAGCAACGGTCAGTTCATCAACAATGATCAGGCGCTCGTCGCGAACCAGCTGGGACAGAATGGTAGCCATACCAGCACGGTATTGCTTACGGTTCACCTTCTGGGTGAAGTTCTCGTCCGGCTTGTTCGGGAAGGTGCGACCACCACCACGCCACAGCGGGGAGGAAGTCATACCAGCACGGGCGCGGCCAGTACCTTTCTGACGGAAAGGTTTCTTGGTCGAGTGTTTAACCTCGGCACGGGTCAACTGGGCACGGTTGGCGCTACGAGCGTTTGCCAGGAAGGCGGTAACCACCTGGTGTACCAGTGCTTCGTTGTAGTCACGTGCAAACAGTGCTTCAGAGGCTTGCAGGGCTTCTACTTGCTGGCCCTGAGCATTGATCACTTTCAATTCCATTATGCACCTGCCTTCACGCTAGGACGCACTACCACGTCACCGTTCTTGGCACCCGGCACTGCGCCTTTGACCAGAATCAGTTGACGCTCCACGTCGATACGAACGATTTCGAGGCACTGAACAGTGCTCTTCACATTACCGTACTGACCTGCCATGCGCTTACCCGGGAATACACGGCCCGGATCTTGCGCCTGACCGATAGAGCCAGGGGAGTTGTGGGAAACCGAGTTACCGTGGGAAGCACGGTTGGACGAGAAGTTGTGGCGCTTGATGGCACCGGAGAAGCCTTTACCCTTGGAGGTACCGGTAACGTCTACCAGCTGGCCTACGGCAAAGATTTCAACGGACAGTGCATCACCAACATTCAGCGCTGCCAGCGCTTCTGCGGTAGCGGTAAACTCGCGCAGAGTGCGGGCGGCTTCGATGCCAGCCTTAGCAAAGTGACCGGCTTCAGCCTTGGTCACACGATTAGCCTTGCGGGCACCAGCAGCAACCTGTACGGCTACGTAGCCGTCGGTGTCTGCAGTTTTGATTTGCGATACGCGGTTTGCGGACATGTCCAGCACAGTTACCGGAACGGATACACCGTCCTCAGCAAATACGCGGGTCATGCCGACTTTGCGACCGACTAGACCTAAAGTCATGGTTATTTCCTTTACAGGCGCCGATTACGATTGACCGGCTTGCTCAAAGAAAAGCGGACTCATCAAAATGATGAGTCCGCGACTTTATCACAGAAAAATCAATGCTTGCAAGCACTTAGACCGACAAACATTGTAAATCCGTAATTACTGAAGCTTGATTTCCACATCCACGCCAGCCGGCAGGTCCAGCTTCATCAGCGCGTCGACAGTTTTGTCTGTCGGATCAACGATGTCCATCAGGCGCAGGTGGGTACGGATTTCCAGCTGATCGCGGGAAGTCTTGTTCACGTGCGGGGAACGCAGAACGTTGAAACGCTCGATTTTGGTCGGCAGCGGAACCGGGCCTTTAACAACGGCACCAGTGCGCTTGGCGGTCTCAACGATCTCCTGAGCGGAACGGTCGATCAGGTTGTAATCAAATGCCTTCAGGCGGATACGGATTTTCTGGCTTTGCATGGTATTGACTCCGCGTCCGATTAGGCGATGATTTTGGCAACAACGCCAGCACCAACGGTGCGGCCGCCTTCACGGATCGCGAAACGCAGACCTTCTTCCATAGCGATCGGAGCGATCAGTTCTACGGTGATTTCTACGTTGTCACCCGGCATAACCATTTCCACACCTTCGGACAGGCCAACAGCGCCAGTCACGTCAGTAGTACGGAAGTAGAACTGCGGACGGTAGTTAGCGAAGAACGGAGTGTGACGACCACCTTCTTCTTTGCTCAGTACGTATACCGAAGCAGCAAACTTGGTGTGCGGGGTAATGGAACCCGGCTTGGCCAGAACCTGACCACGCTCTACGTCTTCACGCTTGGTGCCACGCAGCAGCACGCCTACGTTGTCACCAGCCTGACCTTGATCCAGCAGCTTGCGGAACATTTCCACGCCGGTGCAAGTGGTCTTAACGGTGTTTTTCAGACCAACGATTTCCAGCTCTTCGCCGACTTTAACGATACCGCGCTCAACACGACCGGTAACTACAGTACCACGACCAGAGATCGAGAACACGTCTTCGATCGGCAGCAGGAACGGCTTGTCGATAGCACGCTCCGGAGTCGGGATGTAGGAATCCAGAGCATCAGCCAGGCGGAAGATTGCCGGCTCGCCGTATTCGGATTGGTCGCCTTCCAGTGCCAGACGAGCGGAACCGGTAACGATCGGGGTGTCATCGCCCGGGAAGTCGTAGGAAGACAGCAGATCGCGCACTTCCATTTCAACCAGTTCCAGCAGCTCAGCGTCGTCCACCAGGTCAGCCTTGTTCAGGAAGACGATGATGTACGGTACGCCTACTTGGCGGGACAGCAGGATGTGTTCGCGAGTTTGCGGCATCGGGCCGTCAGCAGCGGAACATACCAGGATAGCGCCGTCCATCTGGGCAGCACCGGTAATCATGTTTTTTACGTAGTCGGCGTGACCCGGGCAGTCTACGTGAGCGTAGTGGCGGGTAGCAGTTTCGTATTCTACGTGAGCGGTATTAATGGTAATACCACGAGCTTTTTCTTCCGGCGCGCTGTCGATCTGGGAGTAATCTTTAGCTTCGCCACCGAATTTCTTGGACAGAATGGTGGTGATAGCAGCGGTCAGAGTGGTTTTACCGTGGTCGACGTGACCGATGGTGCCAACGTTTACGTGCGGCTTGGTCCGCTCAAACTTTTCTTTTGCCATTTTGCAAATTTCCTTAATTAAAGAACAAACAGTTCAGAGGTTGGCCGCATGCGGCCAACCTCGTCGCGCAGATTACTTACGCGCCGCCATTACGGCGTCAGCGATATGACGCGGGGCTTCAGAGTAGTGCTTGAACTCCATGGAGTAGGTAGCACGGCCCTGGGTAGCGGAACGCAGGTCGGTGGAGTAACCGAACATTTCGGACAGCGGTACTTCAGCGCGGATCTTCTTACCACCCACACCATCGTCGTCCATGCCCTGGACGATGCCACGACGACGGTTCAGGTCGCCCATTACATCGCCCATGTACTCTTCCGGGGTTTCCACTTCAACGGCCATCATCGGCTCGAGGATGCACGGACCAGCACGACGCATGGCTTCTTTGAAAGCCAGGGAGCCTGCCAGTTCGAACGCGATCTGCGAGGAGTCAACGTCGTGGTAGGAACCGAAGGTCAGACGTACGGTTACGTCCACCACCGGGTAGCCAGCCAGAATACCGTTGTTCAGCGAGTTGCGGATACCCTTGTCAACCGACGGGATGAATTCGCGAGGAATGACACCACCTTTGATCTCGTCGATGAACTTGTAGCCCTGACCTTCGCCGGACGGTTCCAGCGTGATCGTACAATCACCGTACTGACCTTTACCACCGGATTGCTTGGCGTGTTTACCTTGCACGTCGGTAACGGTCTTGGTGATGGTTTCGCGGTAGGCTACTTGCGGTGCACCTACGTTGGCTTCCACACCGAATTCACGCTTCATGCGGTCAACCAGAATTTCCAGGTGCAGTTCACCCATACCGGAAATGATGGTCTGTGCCGATTCTTCATCGGTACGCACGCGGAAGGACGGATCTTCCTTGGCCAGACGGTTCAGGGCAACACCCATCTTCTCTTGGTCGGCCTTGGTTTTCGGCTCAACGGCAACGTGAATTACCGGCTCCGGGAATACCATGCGTTCCAGAACGATCGGGGCGTCAACCGCACACAGGGTCTCACCAGTGGTTACTTCTTTCAGGCCGATACCCGCGGCGATATCGCCAGCGCGTACTTCGGTGATTTCCTGACGGTCGTTAGCGTGCATCTGCACGATACGGCCCATGCGCTCTTTCTTGCCTTTAACCGAGTTCAGCACGGTGTCGCCAGAGTTAACCACACCAGAGTAAACGCGGAAGAAGGTCAGTTGACCAACGTACGGGTCGTTCATCAGTTTGAACGCCAGCGCGGAGAACGGCGCATCGTCGGAGGCTTCACGAACGGCCGGGGTGCCGTCTTCGTTTTCGCCCGGTACCGGCGGTACATCCAGCGGGCTCGGCAGCAGTTCAACAACCGCGTCCAGCATGCGCTGTACGCCTTTGTTCTTGAACGCGGAACCACACAGCATCGGCTGGATTTCGCAACGCAGGGTACGCTGACGCAGACCATTCACGATTTCTTCTTCGCTCAGGGTCTCGCCTTCCAGGTACTTGTTCATGGTGTCTTCGTCGACTTCCGCCGCCGCTTCAACCATTTTCTCGCGCCATTCTTCAGCTACTGCAACCAGGTCAGCCGGGATGTCGCCGTACTCGAATTTCATGCCTTGGGAAGCTTCGTCCCAAATGATGGCCTTCATCTTCAGCAGGTCAACAACACCTTCGAAACCTTCTTCAGCACCGATAGGCACAACGATAGGCACCGGGTTACCACGCAGACGGGTCTTCACTTGCTCTACGGCACGGAAGAAGTTGGCACCCTGACGGTCCATCTTGTTCACGAAAGCGATACGCGGCACTTTGTACTTGTTCGCTTGACGCCATACGGTCTCGGACTGCGGCTGAACGCCACCTACCGCGCAGTACACCATCACGGCACCGTCCAGAACACGCATGGAACGCTCTACCTCAATAGTAAAGTCCACGTGACCCGGGGTGTCGATGATGTTGAAGCGGTGTTCCGGGAACTGCATGCCCATACCTTTCCAGAAGGTAGTGGTAGCAGCGGAAGTAATGGTAATACCGCGCTCTTGCTCTTGTTCCATCCAGTCCATGGTGGCAGCGCCATCATGCACTTCACCGATCTTGTGGTTTACACCGGTGTAGAACAGGATACGTTCGGTAGTAGTGGTCTTACCAGCGTCAATGTGAGCCGAGATACCGATGTTACGGTAACGCTCAATGGGGGTCTTTCTAGCCATGGCCAGAATCCTTTCGCGGGATGGTAATTAGAAGCGGAAGTGCGAGAACGCCTTGTTGGCTTCAGCCATGCGGTGAACTTCGTCACGCTTCTTCATCGCGCCGCCACGGCCTTCGGCTGCATCGATCAGCTCGCCAGCCAGACGCAGGTCCATGGATTTTTCGCCACGCTTACGAGCGGCGTCGCGCAGCCAGCGCATTGCCAGCGCCAGACGACGGGAAGGACGTACTTCAACAGGAACTTGATAGTTGGCACCACCTACACGGCGGCTTTTTACTTCCACGATCGGCTTGGCGTTGGAGATGGCAGTGTTGAACACTTCCACCGCGTTTTTGCCGGTTTTTTTCTCGATTTGCTCGAGGGCGCCGTAAATGATGCGTTCAGCAACAGACTTCTTGCCATCGATCATTACAACGTTCATGAATTTGGTCAGATCCTGGCTACCGAACTTCGGATCCGGCAGGATATCGCGCTTGGGCACTTCTCTGCGTCTTGGCATTTCAATTCCTTCAATCTATTCAGTTGAGCTTTACGCTCGCGACTGCTCAACAAAGCAGCCACTTACTCGACGGATAACTCCGCCGCACATGCCCTAAATTACTTAGGACGCTTGGCACCGTACTTGGAGCGAGCCTGCTTACGATCTTTAACGCCAGCAGTGTCCAGGGAGCCGCGAACGGTGTGGTAACGTACACCCGGCAAGTCTTTTACACGACCGCCGCGGATCAGTACCACCGAGTGTTCCTGCAGGTTGTGGCCTTCACCACCGATGTAGGAGATCACCTCGAAACCGTTGGTCAGGCGCACTTTGCACACTTTACGCAGAGCGGAGTTCGGTTTTTTCGGGGTAGTGGTGTATACACGGGTGCACACGCCACGCTTCTGCGGGCAGGCCTCCAGTGCAGGCACCTTGCTCTTCGACAGAACCGCGGTACGGCCTTTGCGAACGAGTTGGTTAATGGTTGGCATTACTATCAGTTCCTAGTTGATTCTCTTGGCGGCACCATACCACCAAGAAAGACGTGGATTATATTTTAGTCAAACACTTAGCGTCAATGAAATAACGCTGCCCTTCCAACGTTAGACGTTGAAAGGACAGCGTTTTTTGGTGTCAACGCAACTTACAGTGCGTTATTGCCAGCGTCGATCTCGGCTTCCAGCGGTGCGAACTCCACCGGCACGTCACCGGCAGCCGCCTGGCGACGACGGTTGCGGTGGTAAGCCAGACCGGTACCTGCCGGGATCAGGCGGCCAACGATCACGTTTTCTTTCAGACCACGCAGATCGTCTTTCTTGCCCATGATCGCCGCTTCGGTCAGCACGCGAGTGGTTTCCTGGAAGGACGCCGCGGAGATGAAGGAGTCGGTGGACAGCGATGCCTTGGTGATACCCAGCAGTACGTTGTCGTACTGCGCCGGGATCTTGCCGTCGGCGATCATCTGGTCGTTGGTCTCCAGCACTTCTGCGCGCTCTACCTGTTCGCCGGTGATGAAGTCGGTATCGCCGGAATCGGTGATCACCACACGACGCAGCATCTGGCGAACGATCACCTCGATGTGCTTGTCGTTAATCTTCACGCCCTGCAGACGGTAAACCTCTTGTACTTCCTGGCCGATGTAGCGGGCCAGCGCCTCGATACCCTGCAGGCGCAGGATGTCGTGCGGATCGACCGGGCCGTCGACGATCAATTCGCCGCGGTTCACTACCTGGCCATCGTGTACCAGTACGTGCTTGTCTTTCGGGATCAGGCTTTCGTAGGCATTGCCGTCCAGATCGGTAATGATCAGACGTTGCTTGCCCTTGGTGTCCTTACCGAAGGAAACGGTACCGGTCACCTCGGCCAGCATGCCGGCGTCTTTCGGCGAACGGGCTTCGAACAGCTCGGCTACACGCGGCAGACCACCGGTAATATCGCGGGTCTTGGACGATTCTTGCGGAATACGTGCCAGTACTTCACCCTTGCCGACTTCCTGACCGTCACGCACGGTAATGATCGCGCCAACCTGGAAGGTGATGGATACCGACGCATCGGAACCCGCCAGCTTCACTTCGTTGCCGTTGTCGTCCAGCAGCTTCACCAACGGGCGCAGCATCTTGGACTGGGCACCAGCACGACGCTTGGCATCGATCACCACCAGAGTGGACAAACCGGTTACTTCGTCAGTCTGCTTGGCAACGGTGGCGCCCTCTTCCACGTTTTCGAACTTCACGCGACCAGCGTACTCGGTGATGATCGGACGGGTGTGCGGGTCCCACGTTGCCAGTACGGCACCAGCCTTGATGCTCAGACCGTCGGTCACCATCAGGGTCGCACCGTACGGTACTTTGTGACGCTCGCGCTCGCGGCCAACGTCATCGTGAATCACCACTTCGCCGGAGCGGCTGATCACGATCAGCTCGTCCTTGGTGTTCTTCACGTAACGCATCTGGCTGGAGAAACGTACGGTACCGTTCGACTTACCTTCTACCTGGCTGGCAGCGGCATTTCGGGACGCGGCACCACCGATGTGGAAGGTACGCATGGTCAGCTGGGTACCCGGCTCACCAATCGACTGCGCAGCAATCACACCCACGGCCTCACCGGCGTTCACGCGCTTACCGCGGGCCAGATCGCGACCGTAACACTGGGCACACAGACCGTAGCGGGTGTCGCAAGTGATGGCGGTACGCACTTTCACTTCGTCGATACCACGCTCGTCGATCAGGTCTACCAAGCTCTCGTCCAGCAGGGTGCCGGCTTCGATCACGGTTTCGCTGGTGGACGGATCCACCACGTCGTTGGCGGTGACACGGCCCAGGATACGGTCGCGCAGCGGCTCGATCACGTCACCGCCTTGTACCACGGCCTTCATTACGAAGCCGTTTGTGGTGCCGCAATCGTCTTCGATCACCACCAGATCCTGCGTCACGTCTACCAGACGACGGGTCAGGTAACCGGAGTTCGCCGTCTTCAGTGCCGTATCCGCCAGACCCTTACGTGCACCGTGGGTGGAGATAAAGTACTGCAGTACGGTCAGACCTTCGCGGAAGTTCGCGGTAATCGGCGTTTCGATAATGGAACCGTCCGGCTTGGCCATCAGACCACGCATACCGGCCAGCTGTTTGATCTGGGCTGCGGAACCCCGCGCACCCGAGTCAGCCATCATGTAAATCGAGTTGAACGATTCTTGCTCGACTTCCTTGCCTTCGCGGTCGATCACCTTCTGCTTGGACAGCTCGTCCATCATCGCCTTGGCAATCTTATCACCGGTACGGCCCCAGATATCCACTACCTTGTTGTAGCGCTCGCCCTGGGTAACCAGACCTTGGCGGTATTGCTCTTCGATCTCTTTGACTTCTTTTTGCGCTTCGCCCAGCAGGTCGAACTTCTTGGCCGGGATTTCCATGTCGTCCACGCAGATGGAGATACCACCGCGGGTCGAGTAGGCAAAACCGGTGTACATCAGCTGGTCGGCGAAAATCACCGTGTCGCGAATGCCGCAGCGACGGAACGAAGCGTTGATCAGACGAGAGATCTCTTTCTTCTTCAGCGCGCGGTTGATGAACTCGAACGGCAGACCCTTCGGCAGGATCTCGGACAGAATGGCGCGGCCAACGGTGGTGTTGTAGCGCTTGATCACCGACACGAACTCGCCTTGCTCGTCTTTTTCCCACTCTTTCAGACGCACGGTAATGCGCGTGCCCAGTTCCACCTGACGGGTTTCGTAAGCGCGATGCACTTCGTTGGTGTCGGCAAATACCATGCCTTCACCCTTGCCGTTGATCTTGTCGCGGGTCATGTAGTACAGACCCAATACGATATCCTGCGACGGAACGATGATCGGTTCGCCGTTGGCCGGGGACAGCACGTTGTTGGTGGCCAGCATCAGGGTGCGGGCTTCCATCTGCGCTTCCAGCGACAGCGGCACGTGAACGGCCATCTGGTCACCGTCAAAGTCGGCGTTGAATGCCGCGCAGACCAGCGGGTGCAGCTGGATGGCCTTGCCTTCGATCAGCAGCGGTTCGAACGCCTGGATACCCAAACGGTGCAGCGTCGGTGCACGGTTCAGCAGTACCGGATGCTCGCGGATCACGTCTTCCAGGATGTCCCATACTTCCGGCACTTCCTGCTCTACCAGCTTCTTGGCAGCCTTGATGGTGGACGCCAAGCCCAGCACTTCCAGCTTGTGGAAGATGAACGGCTTGAACAGTTCCAGCGCCATTTTCTTCGGCAGACCGCACTGGTGCAGACGCAGGGTCGGGCCCACGGTAATCACGGAACGACCGGAGTAGTCCACGCGCTTACCCAGCAAGTTCTGACGGAAGCGACCGCCCTTGCCCTTGATCATGTCGGCCAGCGATTTCAGCGGACGCTTGTTGGCGCCAGTCATGGCTTTGCCGCGACGGCCGTTATCCAGCAGCGAGTCAACCGATTCCTGCAGCATCCGCTTCTCGTTGCGCACGATGATGTCCGGTGCGCGCAGTTCCAGCAGGCGCTTCAGACGGTTGTTACGGTTGATGACGCGACGGTACAGGTCGTTCAGGTCGGAGGTCGCGAAGCGGCCACCATCCAGCGGTACCAGCGGACGCAGTTCCGGCGGCAGCACCGGCAGCACTTCCATGATCATCCATTCCGGCTTCATGCCGGAACGCTGGAACGCCTCCAGCACCTTGAGGCGCTTGGCGATCTTCTTGATCTTGGTGTCGGAGCTGGTGGCTTCCAGTTCGCGGCGCAGGGTCTCGATCTCGCTCGTGAGGTCCAGACGCTTCAGCAGCTCGCGCACGGCTTCGGCACCCATCAGGGCAACGAACTCTTCGCCGTACTCGTCCAGCTTGTCGAGGTAGTCTTCCTCGGTCAGCAGCTGGCGCGGTTGCAGGCTGGTCAGGCCCGGCTCGGTCACGACGAATGCTTCAAAGTACAGCACGCGTTCGATATCGCGCAGGGTCATGTCCAGGACCATACCCAGACGCGACGGCAGCGATTTCAGGAACCAGATGTGCGCTACCGGCGATGCCAGTTCGATGTGGCCCATGCGCTCGCGGCGCACTTTGGACAGGGTCACTTCCACGCCGCACTTCTCGCAGATTACACCGCGATGCTTCAGGCGCTTGTATTTGCCGCACAGGCATTCGTAGTCCTTAACCGGACCGAAAATGCGCGCGCAGAACAGGCCATCACGTTCCGGCTTGAAAGTACGGTAGTTGATGGTTTCAGGCTTTTTGACTTCACCGAACGACCAGGAACGGATCTTGTCCGGGGAGGCGATGCCGATCTTAATCGCATCAAACTCTTCTTCTTGCGTCACTTGCTTAAAGAGGTCGAGCAGAGCTTTCATTGCGTCTCCATTCAGGAGGAAGCCTGCGGCCAACGTTGGCCGCAGACTGCCTTACCTAATTAATAACGTTCCAGGTCGATATCCAGGCCCAGCGAACGGATTTCCTTCACCAGCACGTTGAAGGATTCCGGCATGCCGGCATCGATCTTGTGTTCGCCCTTGACGATGTTTTCGTAGATCTTGGTACGACCGGTCACATCGTCCGACTTCACAGTCAGCATTTCCTGCAGGGTGTAGGCGGCACCGTAAGCTTCCAGTGCCCACACTTCCATCTCACCGAAACGCTGACCACCGAACTGCGCCTTACCACCCAGCGGCTGCTGGGTAACCAGCGAGTACGGACCGGTGGAACGGGCGTGCATCTTGTCGTCAACCAGGTGATGCAGCTTCAGGTAGTGCATCACACCCACGGTAACCTTGCGGTCGAAGGCTTCGCCGGAGCGGCCGTCGAACAGGGTCATCTGGGTCTTGCTGCTGTTGAACGACAGCTGTTCGGTATGCGGGTCTTCGTCCGGGTACGCCAGATTCAGCATATGACGGATTTCGGACTCTTTGGCGCCATCGAATACCGGGGTAGCAAAGGTCATGCCCTTGCGCAGGTTTTCGGCCAGCAGCTTCACTTCCGCGTCGCTCATCTCGGCCAGCTCAACCTTCTTGCCGGTATCGTTGTAGATGCGCTCCAGGTAGTTACGCAGCTCGTCGACGCTTTGCTGTTGTTTCAGCATGCGGTCGATACGCTCGCCAATACCCTTGGCAGCCCAACCCAGGTGCACTTCCAGAATCTGACCGATGTTCATACGCGACGGTACGCCCAGCGGGTTAAGCACGATGTCTACCGGACGACCGTCAGCCATGTAAGGCATGTCTTCTACCGGCAGGATGCGCGATACCACACCCTTGTTACCGTGACGACCGGCCATCTTGTCACCGGCTTGCAGACGACGTTTAACGGCGATGTACACCTTCACCATCTTCTGTACGCCCGGCGGCAGTTCGTCACCCTGGGTCAGCTTGCGTTTCTTGTCTTCGAACTTGAGGTCGAATTCTTCACGCTTCTGCGCCAAGCTTTCCTTGATCAGTTCCAGCTGCTTGGCGATGTCTTCATCAGCCATGCGGATGTCGAACCAGTCGTGCTTGGTCGGCAGGCCGGCCAGGTACTCGTTGTCGATCACGGTGCCTTTGGCCAGACGCTTCGGACCACCGTTGGCGACTTTGCCCACGATCAGGCGCTCGATACGGCTGAACGCATCGTTATCGAAAATACGCAGCTGGTCGTTCAGGTCGAGGCGGTAGCGCTTCAGTTCGGCATCAATGATGGACTGGGCGCGCTTGTCGCGCTCGATACCTTCGCGGGTGAACACCTGCACGTCGATCACGGTGCCGGTCATACCGGTCGGTACGCGCAGCGAGGTGTCTTTCACGTCGGAGGCTTTTTCACCGAAGATCGCACGCAGCAGTTTTTCTTCCGGAGTCAGCTGGGTTTCGCCTTTCGGGGTTACCTTGCCGACCAGTACGTCACCAGCGGTCACTTCCGCGCCGATGTAGACGATACCGGAATCATCCAGACGGCCGGCCATACGCTCGGACAGGTTCGGGATGTCGCGGGTGATTTCTTCCGGGCCCAGCTTGGTGTCACGGGCAACGACAGACAGCTCTTCGATGTGGATCGAGGTGTAACGGTCGTCTGCTACCACCTTCTCGGAGATCAGAATCGAATCCTCGAAGTTGTAGCCGTTCCACGGCATGAAGGCGATGGTCATGTTCTGACCCAGTGCCAGTTCACCGATATCGGTGGAAGCACCGTCAGCCACCACGTCACCACGTGCAATCAGGTCACCTACCTTCACGATAGGACGCTGGTTGATGTTGGTGTTCTGGTTGGAGCGGGTGAACTTGGTGAGGTTGTAGATATCCACACCCACTTCACCAGCCATCGCTTCTTCGTCGTTCACACGAACCACGACGCGGTTGGCGTCCACGTAGTCCACCACACCGCCACGACGGGCGATCACGGTGGTACCGGAGTCAACTGCCACATCGCGTTCGATGCCGGTGCCGACAAACGGTTTTTCCGGACGCAGGCACGGTACGGCCTGACGCTGCATGTTGGCGCCCATCAGTGCACGGTTCGCATCATCGTGTTCCAGGAACGGAATCAGCGAAGCAGCGACGGATACCACCTGACCGGTTGCCACGTCCATGTACTGCACGCGGTCCGGGGTTGCCAGGATGGTTTCGCCTTTTTCACGGCAGGTCACCAGCTCGTCGATCAGGTTGCCCACTTCGTCCAGCTCGGCGTTAGCCTGAGCGATCACGTAGCGGCCTTCCTCGATGGCGGACAGGTAGTCGATCTCGTTGGTGACTTTGCCGTCGATCACTTTGCGGTACGGGGTTTCCAGGAAACCGAACTCGTTGGTACGAGCGTACACGGACAGGGAGTTGATCAGACCGATGTTCGGACCCTCAGGCGTTTCGATCGGGCACACGCGACCGTAGTGAGTCGGGTGTACGTCACGTACTTCGAAGCCTGCGCGTTCGCGAGTCAGACCGCCCGGACCCAGGGCCGATACGCGGCGCTTGTGGGTCACTTCAGACAGCGGGTTGGTCTGGTCCATGAACTGGGACAGCTGGCTGGAACCGAAGAACTCTTTGATCGCAGCAGAAACCGGCTTGGCGTTGATCAGGTCGTGCGGCATCAGGTTGTCGGATTCAGCCTGGTTCAGGCGTTCCTTCACCGCGCGCTCAACACGCACCAGACCGGCGCGGAACTGGTTCTCGGCCAGCTCACCTACCGAACGCACACGACGGTTACCCAGGTGATCGATATCGTCCACTTCGCCACGGCCGTTGCGCAGTTCGCACAGGATGGCGATCACGGCAACGATGTCTTCGGTGGCCAGTACGCCGTCGGTCACGTCACGACGATGACCGAACTTCTCGCCCACCAGGGTCTTGAACCACTCCGGGGACTTCTCGTCGAACTTGTACTGGAAGGTACGGGTGTTGAACTTCATGCGGCCAACGCGGGACAGGTCGTAGCTGTCTTCGCTGAAGAACAGACGCTGGAACAGTTGCTCAACGGCGTCTTCTGTCGGCGGTTCGCCCGGGCGCATCATGCGGTAGATGGCCACGCGTGCGGACAGCTGGTCGGCGGTATCGTCACCACGCAGGGTTTGCGAGATGTAGGCACCGTGGTCCAGGTCGTTGGTGTACAGCACGTCGACTTCGGCCACATCATGGATGTCCATTTTGGCCAGCAGGTCGTCGGTGATTTCGTCGTTGGCACGCGCGATGACTTCGCCGGTTTCCGGGTTCACCACGTTACGCGCCAGCACTTTGCCTACCAGCAGGTCGAACGGTACTTCGATGCGGGTCAGGTTGGCCGCAACGATATCGCGGATGTGCTTGGCGGTAATGCGCTTATCTTTGGCAACGATCAGCTTGCCGTCTTCGCCTACGATATCGAACTTGGCCACTTCGCCCTTCAGGCGTTCAGCCACGACCTTCATGAACACGCCGTTGCCGGTGAGGTAGAAGGTGTCGGTATTGTAGAACTCGGACAGGATGCGTTCGTTGGTGTAGCCCAGTGCCTTCAGCAGGATGGACACCGGCATCTTGCGACGGCGGTCGATACGGAAGAACAGCTGGTCTTTGGCATCGAACTCGAAGTCCAGCCAGGAGCCGCGGTAAGGAATCACGCGAGCGGAGAACAGCAGTTTACCGGAAGAATGCGTCTTGCCGCGGTCGTGCTCGAAGAACACGCCCGGGGAACGGTGCAGCTGCGAAACGATAACGCGTTCGGTACCGTTGATAATGAACGACCCGTTGGAAGTCATCAGCGGGATTTCGCCCATGTAGACTTCATTTTCGCGCACTTCTTTTACCACCGGCTTGGACGATTCTTTGTCCAGGATGGTCAAGCGGATGCGGGCACGCAGCGGCGAGGCAAAGGTAATACCGCGCAGTTGGCACTCCTGTACGTCGAACGGCGGATCGCCCAGTACGTAGTGCACGAAATCCAGACGTGCGAAACCATTGTGACTGTTGATCGGAAAGATCGACTTGAATGCGGCTTGCAGGCCGACATCCTTGCGCTGATCAAACGGTGCACCCAGCTGGAGAAACTCGGTGTACGAATCGATCTGGGTCGCCAACAGGAATGGGACGTCGAGAACGGTGTTACGCTTCGCAAAACTTTTACGAATACGCTTCTTCTCAGTAAACGAATAACTCATAGAGTCTCCATCATGGGGGGGTGGCGCAAGAAACCAAACGTCAGCAACCACACAACTTGAATGCTGACCTTTGCCATCTTGCAATGCATTACAAGCGCAACAAGGCTGGCGGATTACTCCGCCAGCCTGACTAATCTTCCCTAAGGAAGATTATTTTACTTCAGCCTTAGCACCGGCTTCGGTCAGTTGCTTCAGCACGTCTTCAGCTTCAGCTTTGGACACGCCTTCTTTCACGTTCTTCGGAGCGCCGTCTACCAGGTCTTTGGCTTCTTTCAGGCCCAGACCGGTGATAGCACGAACTACCTTGATCACGTTTACTTTGTTGTCGCCAGCAGCGGTCAGAACAACGTCGAACTCGGTTTTTTCTTCAGCAGCAGCAGCGCCACCAGCAGCCGGGCCAGCAACGGCAACAGCAGCAGCGGAAACGCCGAACTTTTCTTCGAAGGCTTTAACCAGGTCGTTCAGTTCCATTACGGTCAGACCAGCAACTGCTTCGAGGATATCTTCTTTAGTGATAGCCATTTGTATTACTCCTGAATACGGTATGTGTCGAATGAATTAAGCGGCTTCGGTTTGCTTTTTCTCTGCCAGAGCGGCCAGAGCACGGGCAAAACCGGATACCGGAGCCTGCATAACGAACAGCAGCTTGGACAGCAGCTCTTCGCGGCTCGGGATAGATGCCAGTTCGGCTACTTCGGCAGCGTTCAGCACTTTGCCGTTGTAGGAACCTGCCTTGATAACAATCTTGTTATCTTCTTTGGCAAACTGGTGCAACACCTTGGCAGCAGCTACCGGGTCAGCGGATACACCGTATACCAGCGGGCCAACCATTTGGTCAGCCAGCGCTTCGAACTGGGTACCAGCAACCGCGCGGCGTACCAGCGTGTTCTTCAGAACGCGCAGGTAAACACCGTTCTCACGCGCCTTAGCGCGGAGTTTGGTCATGCTGCTAACCTCGATGCCCCGATATTCAGCGATAACGAGAGTCTGAGCATCTACCAGTTGAGCAGATACCTCAGCTACGACCGCCTTTTTATCTTCGATATTGAGACTCAAGGTCCACCTCCTAGACTGAAATGAAGCAGGTTATCCTGCCCCTCTTTGCAGCGGCGACCTAATCAGGAGACATAACAAACGGATGGTGCTCATGGGCGGAATTGAACCGCCGACCTCTCCCTTACCAAGGGAGTGCTCTACCCCTGAGCTACATGAGCTTAAACGTTGAAAAGCCTTCTAAGGGTACACCATCTGCGTAGGCCGCCTTTACAGGCATTAAGTCGCGAAACACCTACGGTCTTTGATAATCTGGCGACCCGAAGGCAGCCAGCCCAAAGCTTGGTGCTCATGGGCGGAATTGAACCGCCGACCTCTCCCTTACCAAGGGAGTGCTCTACCCCTGAGCTACATGAGCCTGTGTACTACTGCGGGCAATTAAGCCTGGGCAGCAGCAACGTCTACGCGTACACCAACACCCATGGTGCTGGATACGGCGATTTTCTTCAGGTACTGACCCTTGGCAGCGGCCGGCTTGGCTTTCACCAGGGCATCTACCAGAGCAGCAAAGTTGTCGCGCAGGGCTTCAACTTCGAAAGAAGCACGACCGATGGTGGCGTGGATGATACCAGCCTTGTCGGTACGGTACTGAACCTGACCGGCTTTAGCGTTTTTCACGGCTTCAGCAACGTTCGGGGTAACAGTGCCCACTTTCGGGTTCGGCATCAGGCCACGCGGACCCAGGATCTGACCCAGTTGACCTACAACGCGCATTGCATCCGGGGAAGCGATAACTACGTCGAAGTCCAGGTTGCCGGCTTTAACTTGCTCGGCCAAGTCGTCAAAACCGACAACTTCAGCACCGGCAGCCTTGGCGGCTTCGGCGTTGGCGCCTTGAGCAAATACAGCAACGCGTACGGATTTACCGGTACCGCGCGGCAGAACCACGGAACCACGTACAACCTGGTCGGATTTACGCGGATCAACACCCAGATTTACGGCGATGTCGATGGATTCGTCAAATTTTGCAGTAGCAGCCGCTTTAACCATGTTCAGCGCTTCGTCAACGCCGTACAGTTTGTTGCGATCTACTTGTGCTTTCAGGGCTTGTACGCGCTTGGACAGCTTAGCCATTTACACACCCTCCACTTCAAGACCCATGGAACGAGCGGAACCGGCGATGGTGCGCACGGCAGCATCCAGGTCAGCAGCGGTCAGGTCAGCTTGCTTGGTCTTGGCGATTTCTTCCAGTTGGGCGCGGGTTACCTTGCCAACCTTGTCGACGTGAGCCTTGGAAGAACCGGATTTGATACCAGCAGCTTTCTTCAGCAGGAAGGTCGCCGGCGGCGTCTTCATGGTGAAGGTGAAGGATTTGTCTGCGTAAGCGGTGATCACAACCGGAATCGGCATGCCCGGCTCCATGCCCTGAGTCTGGGCATTGAAGGCCTTGCAGAATTCCATGATGTTCAGACCACGCTGACCCAGTGCCGGACCGATCGGCGGCGACGGGTTTGCTTTACCAGCCGCAACTTGCAGCTTGATATAGCCAACAATTTTCTTAGCCACGTTAGAGCTCCTAAATTCGGGTATAACGCATTGCGACGTGCAACGCTCCCCACACGAAGCGCAAGAGTATATCTAAGCGCTTCAAAAAAAACAAGTATTACAGCTTCTCGACTTGCGAAAATTCCAGCTCGACCGGCGTATCGCGACCAAAAATCTGCACCGAAACGCGCAGTTTGTTGCGCTCGTAATTCACCTCGTCGACCGTACCATTGAAATCGGTGAACGGACCCTCATTGACACGAACGCGCTCGCCCACTTCAAACAGTACTTTCGGCTTCGGCTTCTCTACGCCATCCTGCATTTGCTGCATGATGGATTCCACTTCCTTGGCGGAAATGGGTGCCGGACGGTTGGCCGTACCACCCACAAAGCCGGTTACTTTCGGCGTGCTCTTGACCAAGTGCCAGGTGTCGTCGGTCATTTCCATCTCGACCAGCACATAACCCGGGAAGAACTTGCGCTCAGAAATGGAGCGCTTGCCGTTCTTCACATCCACAACCTCTTCCACCGGCACCAACACCTGGCCGAAAAGATCCTGCATGCTCTCGCGCTCGATACGCTCTCTCAACGCTTTTTGCACGCTCTTCTCGAAACCCGAGTAAGCATGCACAACATACCAACGTTTAGCCATTATCAACCCCGACGAAGCAGTACATCATAGAAGAGCCAGGACAAGGACGAGTCAACCAGCCACATAAACAAGGCAAGAACAAAAACGAACACAAACACCATCATGGTCATTTGCGTGGTTTCCTTGCGGGAAGGCCACACTACCTTGCGCGCCTCCACCAGCGATTCTTGCGCATAGGCAACAAATTCACGGCCCGGGGCAGAGAACCAGAATACCGCAGCACCCGCAGCAACGGACGCCACAAACACCAGGACGCGCAGCACGGTCTGGGTTTCCGGCAACAGATAGAAGCCAACCACGCCAGCAGCCACCAGCAGGCCAACCAGACCCAGCTTGAGCTTATCTTGCATTTCCATATGAATTCTCGCGTTGCATATACGTGAAAAGACTAACCGGCGTAAACGCCGGTTAGTCTTATTTGGCAGGCCAGGAGGGTCTCGAACCCCCAACCCTCGGTTTTGGAGACCGATACTCTACCAATTGAGCTACTGGCCTAAAACCTTTATCAAGCAATAATCTTGGCTACTACGCCGGCGCCAACAGTGCGGCCGCCTTCACGGATCGCGAAACGCAGACCTTCTTCCATAGCGATCGGAGCGATCAGTTCTACGGTGATTTCTACGTTGTCACCCGGCATAACCATTTCCACACCTTCGGACAGGCCAACAGCGCCAGTCACGTCAGTAGTACGGAAGTAGAACTGCGGACGGTAGTTAGCGAAGAACGGAGTGTGACGACCACCTTCTTCTTTGCTCAGTACGTATACCGAAGCAGCAAACTTGGTGTGCGGGGTAATGGAACCCGGCTTGGCCAGAACCTGACCACGCTCTACGTCTTCACGCTTGGTGCCACGCAGCAGCACGCCTACGTTGTCACCAGCCTGACCTTGATCCAGCAGCTTGCGGAACATTTCCACGCCGGTGCAAGTGGTCTTAACGGTGTTTTTCAGACCAACGATTTCCAGCTCTTCGCCGACTTTAACGATACCGCGCTCAACACGACCGGTAACTACAGTACCACGACCAGAGATCGAGAACACGTCTTCGATCGGCAGCAGGAACGGCTTGTCGATAGCACGCTCCGGAGTCGGGATGTAGGAATCCAGAGCATCAGCCAGGCGGAAGATTGCCGGCTCGCCGTATTCGGATTGGTCGCCTTCCAGTGCCAGACGAGCGGAACCGGTAACGATCGGGGTGTCATCGCCCGGGAAGTCGTAGGAAGACAGCAGATCGCGCACTTCCATTTCAACCAGTTCCAGCAGCTCAGCGTCGTCCACCAGGTCAGCCTTGTTCAGGAAGACGATGATGTACGGTACGCCTACTTGGCGGGACAGCAGGATGTGTTCGCGAGTTTGCGGCATCGGGCCGTCAGCAGCGGAACATACCAGGATAGCGCCGTCCATCTGGGCAGCACCGGTAATCATGTTTTTTACGTAGTCGGCGTGACCCGGGCAGTCTACGTGAGCGTAGTGGCGGGTAGCAGTTTCGTATTCTACGTGAGCGGTATTAATGGTAATACCACGAGCTTTTTCTTCCGGCGCGCTGTCGATCTGGGAGTAATCTTTAGCTTCGCCACCAAATTTCTTGGACAGAATGGTGGTGATAGCAGCGGTCAGAGTGGTTTTACCATGGTCTACGTGACCGATGGTGCCAACGTTTACGTGCGGCTTGGTCCGCTCAAACTTTTCCTTAGCCATGGCAAATTCCCTGAATACGAATAAAGTTTAAAATTGATGGTGCTCATGGGCGGAATTGAACCGCCGACCTCTCCCTTACCAAGGGAGTGCTCTACCCCTGAGCTACATGAGCTTCACACAACAATAATCTACAGCAACCTGGAGCGGGTGAAGGGAATCGAACCCTCGTCGTAAGCTTGGAAGGCTTCTGCTCTACCATTGAGCTACACCCGCCTACGATCCGAGCGACTTCACCATCGCCGCCAAGATACATAGCAACTGGTGGGGGGAGAAGGATTCGAACCTTCGAAGGCAGAGCCGTCAGATTTACAGTCTGATCCCTTTGACCGCTCGGGAATCCCCCCGTGAAGAAGCCCGAATAGTATAGACACCTTGCAGGCACGTCAACAGCTTTTGCCGATTTTTTTTCAATTTTCCAAACAAAAGCCCCGCATGACGCGGGGCTCTGTGGCAAATCAGTCACTTACATCAGGCCTTACCGGTAATCACCAGGTACTTCTGATGCAGCTCTTCCTGGGTTTCCGGGCGATCCGGATCCAGCGGAATGCAATCTACCGGACAGACTTGCTGACACTGCGGCTCGTCGTAGTGGCCAACACACTGGGTGCACAGGTTAGGATCGATCTGGTAGATCTCTTCGCCCTGCGAGATCGCATTGTTCGGGCATTCCGGTTCACAGACGTCGCAGTTGATGCATTCGTCGGTAATGATCAAAGCCATAGTAATTTCCTCAGGTATTTCACATAGTGAATTCTGTCACTCACCCCGCGCAGTAGCAAGTTCGCAGGGTTATATCCTTATACGGCAGGCTCCGGCTGTAGCAACCAGGAGTGCACCTTGCCCGCCCTCATCGCACGTAGCACCTGCCAGCCGGCAAATTCCGCCGGTGCCGGCGTTTCCACGTATACCACCGCCCCCGGGGCGAGCAATGGCGGCAACATGGCCAGCACCTGCTGCTGCAGCGCTAGCTGATACGGCGGGTCAACGAAGACGATATCGAAACAGTGGCGGCAGTGCTTCAGGTAAAGCAGTGCATCCTGTGACTGGATATCGATTTCGCTGGCCCCCAACAGTTGCCGGTTTTTACGCAAAACCTCCGCCACGCCACGCGACTTCTCTACCAGCACCACGCGCCGCGCCTCGCGCGAGGCCGCTTCGAAGCCCAGCGCACCGCTGCCGGCAAACAAATCCAGGCAGCTCTTGCCGTGCAGCTCCTGACCCAGCCAGTTGAATAAGGTCTCGCGTACCCGGTCCGGGGTTGGCCGCAGCCCTTCCGCCTCGGGCACATCCAGCAGCCGGCGTCGGTATTTGCCGGCAATGATTCTGACCTTGTTGCGCTGCTGCGTCATGCATCCTCCTGAATTCAAGGGCAGAATTCTACCCTGTCCCCGCTTCGCCGTCCTGCTTCTTCACAGCGCAGCGCATTCCTTATATATACATTGCAGGAGTTTGTAGGCGAATGCTGTTTCAAGGCAGCGTAACAGCCCGTTTTAAGGCTACAATCTGGCTTTCTTTTGTGCGCAGATTCAATAAGCATGTTCAGCTTCTTCAAGAAAAAAACTCCCCCGGCCGAGCAGGTTGCCCAGCCAGCAGTACCGGAAAGCGCTGCCGCGCCACAAGACAACCCAACACCGCTAACCACGGCCCCTGCAGTGGACGCTGCCACCACCGCGCCGTCGCAAGCGCCTGAGCGCAAACTCAGCTGGACCGAGCGACTGAAAGCCGGCTTGTCCAAAACCCGCGACAAGCTGGGCAAGCAACTGGCCTCGCTGTTTGGTGGCGGCCAGATCGATGAAGACCTGTACGAAGAGCTGGAAACCGTACTACTTACCGCCGATATGGGCGTAGACGCTACCAACCACTTGCTGAAAGACGTGCGTAACCGTGTCAGCCTGGGCGGACTGAAAGATTCGGCAGAGCTGAAAGGGGCGCTGAAGGACTCGCTGGGCGAACTGATCAACCCGCTGGAGCAGCCGCTGGATGTTAGCACCAAGAAGCCCTTTGTCATCATGATGGTGGGCGTCAACGGCGCCGGCAAAACCACCTCCATCGGCAAGCTGGCCAAGTACTACCAAAGCCAGGGCAAGAGCGTGCTGCTGGCCGCAGGTGATACGTTCCGTGCTGCCGCGCGCGAACAGCTGATGGCCTGGGGTGAACGCAACAACGTGACCGTCATCGCGCAGCAAAGCGGCGATGCCGCTGCCGTCTGTTTCGACGCCATCCAGGCAGCCACCGCCCGCGGGATCGACATCGTGCTGGCCGATACAGCCGGCCGCTTGCCGACCCAGCTGCACCTGATGGAAGAAATCAAGAAGGTGAAGCGCGTGATCCAGAAGGCCATTCCGGATGGCCCGCACGAGGTGATGCTGGTGCTGGATGCCAATATCGGCCAAAACGCCATCAACCAGGTCATCGCCTTTGACGATGCACTGGGCCTGACCGGCCTGGTACTGACCAAGCTGGACGGCACCGCCAAGGGTGGCGTGATTGCTGCCATCGCCAAACAGCGCCCGGTACCGCTGCGCTTTATCGGTGTCGGCGAAACCATCGATGACCTGCGCCCGTTCCAGGCAGGCCCGTACATCGATGCCCTGTTTGATTGATGCCGCGCCTGCGGCCAACCTCTGACTGTCACAGGATGCAGCAATGATCCAGTTTGAACAGGTAAGCAAACGCTACCCCGGCGGCCATGAAGCGCTGAAAAACCTGTCGTTTACCATCGACAGTGGCGAGATGCTGTTTCTGGCCGGCCACTCCGGCGCCGGCAAGAGCACGCTGCTGAAGCTGATTAGCGGCATCGAGCGCGCCACCAGCGGCAGCGTGCTGGTGAACGACCAGAACCTCAGTAAACTGCGCGCCAGCCAGTTGCCTTATGTCCGCCAGCACATCGGGATCGTGTTCCAGGACCACAAGATCCTGTTCGACCGCAATGTATTCGATAACGTGATGCTGCCGCTGGACATCATCGGCTTTGATCGCCGTGAGGCGGCCAAGCGGGTACGCGCCGCGCTGGACAAGGTGGGTTTGCTGGGCAAGGAAAAGGTGATGCCGGTGCGCCTGTCCGGCGGTGAACAGCAACGCCTGTGCATTGCCCGCGCCGTCGTGCATCGCCCCAGCATCCTGCTGGCTGACGAGCCGTCAGCCAACCTGGACCGCGCCTACGCGCTGGACATCATGGAACTGTTCAAATCGTTCCACCAGGTCGGCGTCACCGTGATCGTATCGGCCCACGACGAAACCCTGATGGAAGACTACGGTCGCCGCATCATCCGCTTGCGCGAGGGCCAGTTCGCATCATGAAACACTATTTCTACCTGCACTGGCAGGATGCCCGCCTGGCCCTGCTGAAAATGCTGCGCCAGCCGGTGGGTAGCCTGCTGAACCTGCTGATGCTGGCCATTGCCCTGTCGCTGCCGGTATCGCTGTATCTGGGCGCCAGCAGCGTACAAAGCTGGGTCGGCAAGCTGACCGCCACCCCGCAAATCACGCTGTTCATGGAACTGTCGGCCGAGCAGGCTGACCTGGCGGCGGTACAAGCCAGCCTGCAAACCCACCCTAAAGTGGCCGGCTTCAGCTTTGTCTCCAAGCAGCAGGCCTTGCAGCAACTGGAACAGCGCAGCGGCATGAGCGGGATTGGCGAAGGTCTGGGCAGCAACCCGCTGCCCGATGCCTTCATCGTCCAGCCTAAAGCGGACGCCCCGCCTGAAGCGCTGGAAATGCTGCAGCGCGAGCTTTCCGGGCTGCCGATGGTCGAGCAAGCGCAGTTTGACGCGGCCTGGGCCAAACGCCTGCACGGTTTGCTGGAGCTGGCCATGCAACTGGCGTGGTTCCTGGGCATCAGCTTTGGCCTGGCGCTGATGCTGATTACCCATAACAGCATCCGCATGGAGATCCTGGCGCGGCAGGAGGAGATCGAAGTGGCCAAACTGATCGGCGCCACCGACAGTTTCATCCGCCGGCCGTTCATGTACTACGCCGTCTGGCAGGGTGTGCTCAGCACGCTGCTGTGCTGGGCGCTGTGCAGTGTATTCGTGGCGCAGGCAGCGCCAGCACTGGACGGTTTTGCCCAGCTGTATAACGAACGCATCCTGCTGCGCAGCCTGACGGCGCAGGAGTTACTGCTGCTGGTCGGTGCCACCATCGCCCTGGGCATCATCGGTGCCAGGTTGGCCGCAGACCACCATCTGCGCCGGCTGCGCGCCCGTTAATTGCTATCACCCCGATTTAAAAATGCCATCACCGGGAACCTGTGCTGTTCTGGCACTCTCATAACGAGAGTGCTAAGATCAGCTCAGGTTTCCATGAGGATAATCCGCGTATGACCACGATTGCTTTGCCAGTACTCTCCGCCAACGGTAGCCTGGAACAGTACATCCAGACCGTGAACAGCATTCCGATGCTGACGCCGGAAGAAGAGTTCGAGCTTGCCAAGCGCCAGCAGCACGACGGCGACCTGGAAGCAGCCAAGCGTCTGGTGCTGTCGCACCTGCGCGTGGTGGTATCCATCGCCCGCGGTTACGCTGGTTATGGCCTGCCACAAGCCGACCTGATCCAGGAAGGCAATATCGGCCTGATGAAGGCGGTAAAACGCTTTGAACCCACCCGCGGCGTGCGTCTGTTCTCGTTTGCCGTGCACTGGATCAAGGCCGAAATCCACGAATTCATCCTGCGCAACTGGCGCCTGGTGCGCATTGCCACCACCAAGCCGCAGCGCAAGCTGTTCTTCAACCTGCGTAGCATGAAGCAGGGCTTTTCTGCACTGTCGGAAAAAGAAGCCCAAGACATTGCCGAACAGCTAGGCGTGAAAGCGGAAGAAGTGCGCGAAATGGAAACGCGCATGAGCGGACAAGATGTGGCACTACTGGCCGACGATGGCGACGACGAGGGCTTTGCCCCGATCGACTGGCTGGCCGACAGCCACCACGAGCCTACCCGTGCCATCGAACGCCAGGCATTGGATAGCCTGCAAAGCGAGGGTATCGAGCACGCGCTTGCCAGCCTGGACGCCCGCAGCCGCCGCATCATCGAAGCGCGCTGGCTGGCCGATGATGGCGGCGCCACCTTGCACGATCTTGCCGCCGAGTTTGGCGTGTCCGCCGAGCGCATCCGCCAGATTGAAGCCAAGGCGCTGGGCAAAATGAAGGCCGCGCTGAGCCACGGCGTCGTCATCGACGCTTAGGCGTGCTGATCGCAAAAAAGCCACCGCCGTGCGGTGGCTTTTTTTATGTGCATATTCAACGATACTGTGGTGGCAGTTTATCCACCGCTTGCTGTGCCTGCTGGCGCAACCCGGCCCAGGCCGGTTCGTCTTCATCCAGCTCCGCCAGAAAATCAGGCGCATAAGTGGGGAACGAGGCCAGCGCCAGACTGAAGGTATGCGCAGCTTTGTCGTATTCGCCTGCCAGTGCCTCCATCTGCGCTTTGCGACGCAACACATCCGGGTAGGGGCGGAAGGCAGCCATTTTTTCCAGCCAGTGACGCTGTGTCTTCAGACTGCTGCTGCTTGGCCTGATCACATCGTCCAACAGACCCAAAGCGTGAGAAGCGAACATCGGTTCGTGACGGATGATCTGCTCCAGACGCTGTTGCTGGCGCTGACTGGTGGGGTAGTACAAACCCTGCATTTCGCGATAGCGCAAGCTGCCATAAGCGGCCAACACCAGCAATACAATGGCCAGCAAGGCATAAACCGGCATCAGCCAGCCATGCTCGGGGGCATCGGTTTCCGGCGCCAAGGTCAGCATCATCACCAGCACGGCAGGAAAGTACAGATACCACAGCGGGTATTCCAGCATGCTGTGAATCATCGTCACCGCCATGATAGCCAGCGGGATCAGGTGCACCACTTCGACCCGACGGCCAAAGTACGGCCAGGCCGCCCATAAGAAACCCAGCAGCGCACACAAGGTGCCAAGCAAACCCATCTCGGCCAGTAACTGGAAAACGAGGTTGTGCGCGTTGGCAAACAATCCACTATTGACGCCCGCATTGGCAAACTGCGGCAGCATCTGCAAGCGTACGCTTTCCGAAGCGTACTGATACCAGCCAATACCGAACCATGGCTGTTCGGTAAACACGATCCAGGCTTTACCCCACTCTGCAAGCCGGCGTGCGCCCATACCATCGCTGTTAGCGGCCAACCTTTCCAAGCCGCTGGCCGCTACCGGGCCGTGCAGCAATGGCGCCAGCAATTTTTCGGTCAGCGGCAGCGCAAACTGCATGGCCACCATAATTGCCATCGCCAAAGCCACGATCTTGAGCAGCTGCCAGGTTTGAGGCCTGCGCAGACGCCAGTGCCACCATGCAGCCAGCAACAAGATAGCAACCGTATACAGCAACACGGTACGTGAACCGGCAAAAGCAATCGACAATGCCAGCCAGGCAATGGCAGCCCAGCCCCAGCGCCGCGCCAGCTGGCCGCTGGCCAGCAGCCAGGCGGCCGCGATCACCCCCCAGGTCAGATAGTGCGCGTACTGGTTGCGCTGGCCGATATGGCCGAACACATTGGTAGTGGGGTGGCTACTATCGTAAAACAGCACACCGCCCATCGCCGCAGCCAGACCGGTGACCTGAGCCAAGCCGATCAGCGACTGCAGTAGCGTGCCGATCAGCAAGGCTTTGGCCAGGGTAGTGATCACGGCTTCGCTCCCTGCCTGGCTACGCCAGCGCGCAACTGCCAGTGCCAGTACCGATAGCGAAACAAAAGCCAGTGCGGTGGCTTGATTAAGGCCGGGGAAATGCAGGCTGACAAACCACGGCTGCAGTGACCACACAGCCGCCATCAGCATCAGCCACAGGCTGCTACGGGGCCAAGGCATGGCACGAGCCGGTAGCAGTAGCATGGCCAACGCAGCGAGCATGACAACGGTGATTTCACCCCACCACTGCGGCAAAGGCAGAAAGTGGAAACGCGACAGGAACGGGAAAATGGCAATCGCCGCCAGCAAGCCGGCGGCGAAGGTCAGACGTCTGGAATGATCAAGCAAAGGGACATGCATCGGATACGCCCGGCAATATGAGCAAAGCGGCAAGCATAGCCCAGACCCTCACCTGACGGCAAAGCCCTATTCCGGCAACTGTGGCAGACGTGGAGGACGCAGTGCTACCCCGGCGACGGCTTGCGCTGCCACGGCGGCCTCCCCTTGTTGCTGTAAAGTCAAGGCCGCCGTCGATACCGTGCCCAGCAGGCCTTGCAAGCGGGCATCGTTGCGCGATGCGATCATCACCGCACAGTTGGCCGCCATATTCGGATACGCCGCCAATAGCATGCGCAAGCTGTCTTCTGCTGCCTGCGACCGACCAGACCACTGCTGCATGATGGCCGTCTTGCACAGCAAGGTAGGGTACGGCCGGTAAGCCACCAGCGCTTCATGATGCTGCAGCTTGATGGCCAGTTGCTGCTTGGTGGGCACCAGATAGTTGCTGAGCATCAGCTCGGCCTCGAAACGCCAGAACGGGTTGGCCGACAAATCGATCAGGCCTTCAATACGCTGCTGGTTGATCTTGATGTCACGCGAAGGTTGCTGGCTTTCGGTTAGCAAACCAAACACGCTGGCGCCGTGCACCACATACAGCAAACCTGCCACGCCGAGTATCAGCGCGCCAGTCCGGCGCATCGACGCTCGTAACGCCAGCGTGAGCGGCGGGCGCGGCGACAGCGCCAGGATGGTAAAGAACGCAAAACTGAACGGCAGGTACCACAACGGGTATTCGAACATCGAATGCCCCAGCGTCACAGCCGCCATACCCAGCAAGAAGGCATTTTCTGCGCTGGCATTTTCCCGCTTCAGGTACGGCCACAGGCAATAGCTGACGACGGCAGCCGCCAGCAAAGTAGCCGGTACGCCAGTCTCGGCCAGCAGCTGGGTCACCAGATTATGGCTATGGGTAAACAGACTGCTTTCCGGTACCCGGCCATAGCCGCCAAACGCTTCCAGCCATACCGACTGGTAGGCATAGCCGCCAACACCCGTGCCCAGCCACGGATAGGTAGTAACAATCTGCCAGCATTTGTCCCACTCCACCCGGCGGCGGGCGCCAAAACCGGCGTCGTTAAGGCGGTCCAGCCCTGAGCCGATATCGACCGCGAACAGCCACTGCGCCAGATACTTGCCAGTGAACTGAAACAACAGAATGCTGGCCGCAGCCCATAGCAGTGCCTTGCCAATACCCGACTGCGGCAGACGGGCGCGCATCAACACACCCAGTACCGCAATGGCGGCAGCGTAAGCCAAAGGCAGACGCCCGCCAGACCAGGCCGATAGCAACGACAGGTAAAGGCACAACGCAATAGTCAGCCACGCAGGCAAGCGCCGTTGCGAATACAGATAGGCAGCGGCCAGCATGCCCCAGGTAAGTACATGGGCAAACTGGTTGCGCTGGCCGATATTGCCCATGATCTCCATACCGCTGGACAACAGCCAGCCATTGGACTGCGGCGCCAGGCCCGCCATCTGGCTGGTACCGATCAGCGCCTGCAGCGCCGCCCCCAACAGTATCGACCAGGCAATGGCGGTCACCAGTTGCGAGCGGCCAAGGCGCTGCTGTTCATGCGCCAGTAACACTGCACCCAGTGCCGCCAACAGCAGGCCGAACAATTCAAACGGCAGCATGCCGGCTTGCTGCCATTGATAGCGCAGCAGGCTACCCGCCCACAGCAATAGCCACCACAACAGGAATGCCGGCAGAAACCACACTGTTTGCACGGTGCGGCCGGACTGCCCGCGCAAGCGCCAGGCGGCAATCAGTAGCCCGCTACTGATGAAACCCAGCGTTATGGCATTGGTCCACCAGTCTTGCAGCGGGCTGTAGCGGGCAAAGTTGAAGAATGGCAAAGCAAAGATACACACCAGTGCCAGGGTAAGCGGATGACGCAACATGCTGACTCGCAATAAAAAAGGGGGTGATAAACACCCCCTTATTGGGACAACTCAGCTAAGCAAATGACGGCTTAGCGGCAGTTGGTCGGGCGGATATTGGAGGCAATAGTACCGTCAGTGCAAGCCCAAGTAATCGAACCACCGCTAACGGTACCTTGCAGTACCAAGGTAGCACCATCAGAAACACGATTATTGTAAGTAATGGTGATTTGCGAAGCGTTTACATTGACAGCACTAACAGCATTGCCAGTGATACTGCCGGAGGCAGCCAAGCCAGCGGAGGCATTATTTGCCGGCCAAGCATTATTGGTCGAGAAAAACTCGGTTACAGCGGTCTTGGCTGCTGCTGCCAGGTTCAGGCCTTCCGACACGTGGGCACGGCGGGTGTAATCCTGGTAAGCCGGAATAGCAATGGCAGCCAGAATACCGATGATGGCGACCACAATCATCAGTTCGATCAGGGTAAAACCTTGCTGTACGCGTTTCATAGTGAACACTCCATGGTTGTAATCAAGTTGGCCATGTGGCCGGGTGGGTAAGCTTATTCTCGGCAGTTGGACGGTAGTACTCTCGCTAGGTCGCTGTCGCCACTGCACACCCAGCGGTAAGCACCCGAGGTGTTCTCCTGCGGCACCAGCCACACATGCGCACCCGATGCGACCTTGCTGCTGAGTTCGATATTGATCATGCTGACGTTACCGGAAGCCTGGATCTCCAGCCTGGCGATACTGCTGCCACGACTGGCAGTGGCATCGGCAATGCCAGCGCTGGCATTGGTGGCCGGCCAGACATTATTGGTAGCATGGTACTCCTCCATCGCCACTTTGGCGGCGCTGGCGGCAACCAGTGCTTCGCTGATATAGGCACGGCGGGTGTAATCCTGATAAGCCGGGATGGCGATGGCGGCCAGGATGCCGATGATGGCAACCACGATCATCAGCTCGATAAGGGTAAAGCCACTTTGCCTGTTGCCACTGTGCATGATGAGGGAGCATTGCTTCCGGGTTAGTCGTGGCGGGGTAAATGCAAATGGCGTGCCAGCACCGAATTCCGCTGCTATCACGATGCGCTTGCCGCAATGCGTGACCATCTTGCGCCTGTACTGACAATTTTCGTCACTTCCGGCGCCATGGAGCGGGCGTGGTAGCATCCGGCATTCCTGTCTTTGCCGGATTCGTCATGACCTCGCACAACGATCAATGGCTGGCCCGCAGCCGCGCCGCTGTATGGCACCCGTGTACCCAGATGAAACGCCATGAAACCCTGCCCATCGTCCCCATTGCCCGGGCAGATGGCATCTGGCTAGAAGATTTTGACGGCAAGCGCTATATCGATGCCGTCAGCTCCTGGTGGGTAAACCTGTTCGGCCATAACCATCCGCGCATCAAGCAAGCCATCAAGGACCAGCTGGATACGCTGGAGCACGTGATCCTGGCCGGTTTTACCCAGCAGCCGGTGGTAGAGCTGTCCGAGAAGCTGGCAGCCGCGTCCGGCCTTGGGCACGCGTTTTATGGCTCTGATGGCGCCAGCGCCACCGAAATCGCGCTGAAGATGAGCTTCCATTACTGGCGCAACCACGGGCAAGGCAGCAAGCAGCGCTTTGTCAGCCTGGAAAACAGCTACCACGGCGAAACCGCGGGTGCGCTGGCCGTCACCGACGTGCCGCTGTTCTCGCAAACCTATGCCCCGCTGTTGCAACAGAACTTCCGCGTGCCCAGCCCGGACGCCAGGTTGGCCGCAGACGGTGAAAGCGCCGAAGGCTACGCGCTGCGTGCTGCCGACGCGCTGGCAGCCTTGCTGGCCGCCGAACACGGCCAGATTGCCGCGCTGATCGTCGAGCCGCTGGTACAAGGCGCCGCCGGCATGGCGATGTACCATCCCGCCTACCTGCAGCGAGCCCGTGCGCTGTGTGACCGCTACCAGATACACCTGATTGCCGATGAAATCGCCGCCGGCTTCGGCCGTACCGGCACCCTGTTTGCCTACCAGCAAGCCGGCATCACGCCAGACTTCCTGTGCCTGTCCAAAGGCATCACCGGCGGCTACCTGCCCTTGTCGTGCGTGCTCACCACCGACAGCGTGTACCAGGCGTTCTACGACGACGACGTCGCCCGTGGTTTTCTGCACTCGCACAGCTATACCGGGAACGCACTGGCCTGCCGTGCCGCGCTGGAAGTACTGGCCATTTTCGACGATGAAAACGTGCTGGCCCGCAACCGTGTCACCGCCGAACGCTTCAGCCAGGTCCTGGCACCGCTCGCCGCCCACCCGGCAGTGAGGCATTTCCGGCACCAGGGCATGATCTGGGCCTTTGATGTAGACAGCCCGCGCAGCGACTTTGCCGTCGCCTTCTTCCAGGCCATGCTGGCACGCGGCTGTCTGGTGCGCCCGATCGGCAAAACGGTGTACTTCATGCCGCCTTACATCATCAAGGAGGCACAGATGTTGCAACTGGTACAAGCCAGCCTGGCCACACTGAACGAGTTGGCCGCAGGCACAAGCCCGGGCTGTGGTAAAGAGACGGCACTGCCGTAGATAGTCATGGCCTTGCTACTGCCAGATTTTATATACTTGCCTGCATATTCATATTGACTAGATGCAATGCTCAACCTGTCGCTACACGCACCTCACCTTGACCCGGTCATGGTGATGTGCGACCCCGATCAACTGGACGCCTGGCTGCAACACCTGCCCTACACCCAGCCATTCGACTGTGCGCAGCTGATACGGGACGCGCTGGCACAGTTGAACTGCATCAAGCTGCCACCGTCCAGCCGGCTGCAACTGTTGCGCCTGTACCTGCAAGCGCAAGACCGCTTGCTGCCAGTGCTAGAGGCCGAAGCACGCCCCGGCGAGCTCACCAGCCACAGCCGTGCCCGTCGTGCTGCCTTGCTGGCACAGCACCTGTCCATCCTGATCCACAACGGTTTCAAGCGTGTGCTGCTCGACCGCAGCCACGAACACGGGCTGTTTGCGCTGGACCGCCACAAAGTCGAGGCGCTGAACCTCACCATGCTCAGCGCGCGCCAACTGGCCTTGCTGTACGCCCGCACCTACACCACAGCACCGCCAGGCTTCTGGCGCGATTGCCACCAGATTTTCCTGTATGCGCTGGAACAAGGCTGGGAGAGCAAGGCACTGAGCGAAAAAGAAGACAGCGTCGGCTCGCTATACCGTCAGCTGCTGTTGCTGGGCATGACCTCGTGCAACCGCATGGAGCCGGCACTGATCGACTACACGCTGCTGCTGATCCGCAAATACGCCAAATGTCTGCATCTGGTACAGGTAGACCGGCTGCCAGAGCGACACGGTGCTTTCGCCTACCGTAGCGAACAAGACGGCCCGCCCCGCTTCTACAGCGAAGCCCCTGGGCATGGACATATTTTCTGGATTGTGGATACCCAGCACCTGCAGCAAGAACTACTGGAAAAACTGCTCAGCCTCCAGCGGCTGCTGCAGAACCGCAGTGACGACACCCTGCTGGCAGAAGAGCTGCAGCGGGTATTGCGCCTGATGCAGGAGTGGCAAAGCGCGCCGCAACGACGTTATCCGCGCCATGACAGCCATCAAACGGTCGAGCTGGTGACCCTGCTGCCTACCTGCTGGTTTATTGCCAACCAGGCCAGCTGGGACTTTCCGTTGCCCGCCCCGGCCGACATCGACACGGCGGCCAACCCGACACTGCCGCATGCCGATACCGCCACGCCGGGCGCCGAAGACACCGCACCACCGGCACGCTTCCAGCGGCCGCTCCCGGCAGCGCCTTCGCACATCACCATGCTCAACCTCAGCGCCGGCGGCATGTTGCTGCGCGGCGAATCGCACTACCACCCGCTGCGCACCGGCGAACTGGCCATGTTGCGTGTACCAGGCAAAGCCTGGCATCTGGCCAGCGTGCGCTGGGTCAACCTGCGCGGCGAAGGCATGGAAGCCGAATGCGGGCTGGAACAACTGGGCCCGTTACCGGAGGCGGTGATGGTGATGCCGGTCATCACCCACCCCAACGACCAGTTCCAGATGGCGCTGCTGCTGTCACCACCGACCGGTAGCAATCGCCAGCCCATGCTGGTACTGGCCGGCCGCCCCTACCAGAAACTGCGCGAATTCCGCCTGCTGACCCGCCATGGCGAACAGCTGGTGCGCCTGACCGCACTGGATGCCCAGACCGCCTACTACCAGTTCGTGGAATTCCAGCCCAGCAGCGCCTTCTGACGCGCCGCACCATCGCCGCGGAATGCGTTACACTGATACTCCGTTTTTTGTCGAACAGGAAGCAGTACGGATGCAATCGGTGATTCATACCGCCACGCGTATCGTGGTGAAAGTAGGCTCCAGCCTGGTAACCAACGACGGCAAAGGCCTGGACCACGGCGCGCTGGCGCGCTGGGCCGCCGAGATCGCCGAACTGCGCCGCCGTGGCAAGCAGGTGGTGCTGGTTTCCAGTGGTGCCATTGCCGAAGGCTGCCAGCGTCTGGGCTGGGCCAAGCGCCCGAAAGCCGTACACGAGCTGCAAGCCGCCGCCGCCGTCGGCCAGATGGGCCTGTGCCAGGCGTATGAAAGCGCATTTCGCGAGTACGGCCTGCAAACTGCCCAGGTGCTGCTGACCCACGAAGACCTGTCCGACCGCCTGCGTTACCTGAACGCCCGCACCACGCTGTCCACCCTGCTGACGCTGGGCGTGGTACCCATCATCAACGAGAACGACACCGTGGTCACCAGCGAGATCCGCTTTGGCGATAACGACACGCTGGGCGCGCTGGTCACCAACCTGATCGAAGCCGACGCGCTGGTCATCCTCACCGACCAGCGTGGCCTGTACAGTGCCGACCCGCGCAAACACCCCGACGCCGAGTTCATCCACGAAGCCGAAGCCGGCAACCCGGCGCTGGAAGCCATGGCCGGCGGCGCCGGCTCCAGCGTGGGCACCGGCGGCATGTACACCAAGATCATCGCTGCCAAGCGCGCGGCGCGCAGCGGTGCCGCCACCGTGATTGCCAGCGGCCGCGAAGCCAGCGTGCTGTCGCGCCTGGCCGACGGTGAAGGCATCGGCACCCAGCTGAATGCGCCCACCACCCGCCTGGCGGCGCGCAAGCAGTGGCTGGCCGACCACCTGCAGCTGTCCGGCAAGCTGGTACTGGACGCCGGCGCCGCGCTGGCGGTACGCGAAAAAGGCACCAGCCTGCTGCCGATCGGCGTTATCGCGGTAGAGGGCAGCTTCCTGCGCGGCGACGCCGTGGCCTGCGTGGACGAGCAGGGTCTGGAAGTGGCGCGCGGGCTGGTGAACTACAGCTCGGAAGAAGCGCGGCTGATCATGCGCAAGGCCACCTGCGACATCGAAGGCGTGCTGGGCTATCTGGTAGAGCCGGAGCTGGTACACAGAGACAATATGGTGACGCTGTAAGCGCCAAACGGCGGTGGTTGCGGCCAACCCTGATGCCGTCCCCCTTGCGGGGGGCGGCATTTTTCATGGCGGGCGCTACAGGCTGTCCACGTCCTGCAGATAGGCCTCGGCCTGCGCCAATAAGGCCTGGCGGGCGCCCTCGTCCATCTTGCGCCAGCTGGCGTACGGCATCGCCAGCCGAGGGTTGGCCGCGAGCTTGGCGTCGTGTCGCGCCAGAAAGTGCCAGTACAGGCTGTTGAACGGGCAGGCACCAGGGCCGGTTTTTTGCTTTACCGCGTAGCGGCACTGCGCGCAGTGGTCGCCCATGCGCGCCAGGTACGCACCGCCCGACACGTACGGCTTGCTGGCCATGAAGCCGCCGTCGGCCCACTGGCTCATACCGCGCGTATTGGGCTGCTCCACCCACTCGAAGGCATCGATATAGATGCCCAGGTACCAAGCGTCTACTTCATCCGGGTGGCAACCCAGCAGCAGCGCGATATTGCCGGTTACCATCAAGCGCTGGATGTGGTGGGCGTAAGCGTGTTGCAGGCTGCCTTGCACCGCCTGTGCCACGCAGGCCATGCCGGTGTCGCCGCTCCAGAACCAGCGCGGCAACGGCCGCTGGTGCTGCAAGGCGTTGACGCTGCCAAAGTCCGGCCGCGCCCAGTACACGCCGCGCACGTACTCGCGCCAGCCCAGAATCTGGCGGATGAAGCCCTCCACGCTGGCCAGCGGCAGCGTCGGGTCGCTGCGCCAGGCCGCTTCCGCCGCCTGCACCACTTCGTGCGGCGACAGCATCTTGCTGTTCAGCGCAAAGCTCAGCCCGCTGTGGAACAGCCAAGCCTCGCCGTGCACCAGCGCGTCCTGGTAGCGGCCAAAGTGACGCAAGCGGTGCTGCAGAAAATCGGCCAGCCAGGCCCGTGCCTCGCGCCGTGTCAGCGGCCACGGCAGCGCCCCGGCCTGCGGCTCGCCCAGCGTCTGCACACCGGCCTCGACAATCTCCTGCCACAGCGCGCCCAGGTCATGGGCGGCAAACGGCCACGGCGCCAGCGCCACCTCGCCACGGTACGGCTCGCGGTTGGCCGCGTCGTAGTTCCACTGCCCGCCTTCCGGCTTGCCGGCAGCGTCCAGCAGCACGCCGTGCTGCTGCCGCATGCGCCGGTAGAAGGTTTCCATGCGCCAGCCCTTGCTGCCGAACAGCCGCGCCGCCTCGTCACGAGTGGTATAGAAATGCTCGCTGTCCACCTGCGTCAGCGGCAGGCCCACCTGCTGCGGCAACGCGGCCAGCAGCGCATCAACACGGCGTTCGTCGGCCAGCTGGCAGGCCAGACTGCTGGCGCCATAGTGCGCGGCCAGCCACGCCAGGTTGGCGGCAAAATCGTGCTGGTTGGCCGCATCGCCAATGCGCAGGTAATGCACGCGGTGGCCGGCCGCCTGCAGCGCCTCGGCAAAGCGGCGCATGGCGGCAAATACGGCCAGCACCTTTTGCGCGTGGTGGCGCACGTAGTCGGTTTCGCTGCGCGTTTCCATCAGCACGTACACCACGTCGTCGCGGCGTTCGCGGTACCAGCTGTGGGCAGCGTTAAGCTGGTCGCCCAGAATCAGGCGCAGTTGCATGGCAGGCTCCAGAACAAAGGCAGGTCATCGGTGCCGGCTGCCTGCGGAGGCAGGGCCGGATGGCTGAAATCGGGGCGCTCGGGCCAAAACAAAACCCCGTTTGCACGGCAAACGGGGTTAGCGGGTAGCAGACCGGCTGACGGCTCAGGCGGCGTCGTCGTCACGCTGCGAGGAACGGCGTTGCTCGCGGCTGCTTTCGGCCACGCGCATGATGACGTAGGCCACCATCGCGCACAGGAAAAACAGCAGCATCACCCAGGAAATCTGCGACAAGGTGTCGATAACGGTACGGTATATTTCGATGGTCCAGCGCGGGCCGTTCAGTTCCATCACCTGCTCGCGGCCGTTTTGCAGGTATTTCTGGATTTCGTAGGTACTGACACCACCAGACACCCCCACCACCACGATGGCGAAACTCATGTACTTGCGCCAGGCGTCGGCCAGGTCAGGCCCGATGATGCTTTTGAGGATCTTCAGCACGGCGTCGCTGAAAAAGCGCGCCACCAATACCGAGGTCAACAGCGCCACCGCCAAGGTGACAATAAGCAAGGCGTAGAACATGGTTTCTCCCTTTTGATTATGCCGCATGGCGGCTAGCCGGCATTCTACGCCTAGGCAGGCTGTACCAGCAAAGTAGCAAAGCGGCGCAGCAGTGCAGCGGCCTCCGGCGTGGGGCAAACCGCTGCGGCCAACTGCTGTGGCTGCAGGCCGTCGCGTTCCAGCGCCGGGGCGGCCACGTGGATCAACTGCCGCGTGGCTTCGGCGTCGAACTCGGGGTGGAACTGCAGGCCCCAGCTATTGCCCAGGCGGAAGGCGTGGTGCGGCTCCCAATCGTTGCTGGCCAGCGGAATGGCCCCCGGCGGCAGCTTCAGCACTGTCTGCCAGTGAAAGGCGTTAGCGGCAAAACGCGGTGGCAGCTCGCCCAGCAACGGGTCGGCCGCGGCGTGCTCGTGGCGCCGGATATGCACCGAGCCCACTTCCGGCCCCTGCGGGTGATAACCGACCTCGCCGCCCAGTGCGTGCGCCAGCAGCTGGTGACCGTAACAGATGCCCAGCAGCGGCAGCTGCGCCGCGTGCGCCTGGCGCAGCCACGCCGCCGTCGCCTCGCTCCACGGCAAACGGTCGCTGACCATCGCCAGCGAGCCGGTGATCACCGCGCCGGCCACGCGCTCTACCGGCGGCAGCGTCTCGCCCGCCGCCACCCAGACCACCTGCCAGCTGCCCGGCGTCTCGCCCATTTCGCGCACGATCCAGTCTTCGAAACGGCCGCGGTGGTCGCGCACCGGGCTGCCGGGTTCGCCGGTCTTGATGATCAGTTTCAACTTCATGCTCAGTCTTTCATCGGCAGGCCAAAGTGCGTGTACGCCAGTGCCGTGGCCATCCGGCCCCGCGGTGTGCGCTGCAGATAGCCTTGCTGGATCAGATAGGGTTCGATCACGTCTTCGATGGTGTCGGTGGATTCGCCAATGGCCGCTGCCACGTTGTCCAGCCCCACCGGCCCGCCACCGAACTTGTCCAGAATGGCCTGAAGCAATTTGCGGTCCATCACGTCCAGGCCGGCCGGGTCCACGTCCAGCATCGCCAGCGCGGCGTCGGCCACCTCGGCGCTGACCACACCGTTGGCGCGCACCTCCGCGTAATCGCGCACCCGGCGCAGCAGGCGGTTGGCAATACGCGGCGTGCCGCGGCTGCGGCGGGCCACCTCGAAGGCGCCGTCGTCGGCCAACTCCACGTTCAGCAGACCGGCCGAGCGGGTGACGATGCGCGTCAGCTCCTCGGCGTTGTAAAACTCCAGCCGCGCCACGATGCCGAATCGGTCGCGCAGCGGGTTGGTCAGCATGCCGGCGCGGGTGGTGGCGCCGATCAGCGTGAACGGCGGCAGGTCGATCTTCACCGAACGCGCGGCCGGGCCTTCGCCGATCATGATGTCGATCTGGTAGTCCTCCAGCGCCGGGTAGAGGATCTCCTCCACCACCGGGCTGAGGCGGTGGATTTCGTCGATGAACAGCACGTCGTGCGGTTCCAGATTGGTCAGCAGCGCCGCCAGGTCGCCGGCGCGTTCCAGCACCGGGCCGCTGGTCTGGCGCAGATTGACGCCCATTTCGCGTGCCACGATGTGCGCCAGCGTGGTCTTGCCCAGGCCCGGCGGGCCGAACAGCAGCACGTGGTCCAGCGCTTCGCCACGCTTCTTGGCCGCCTCAATGAAGATTTCCAGCTGTTCGCGTGCCTTTTTCTGGCCCACGTACTCGTCCAGTAGCTTGGGGCGCAGCGCGCGCTCCAGCGCCTCTTCCTGCTCGGAAGCACGTTGCGGGGTGACGATGCGGCGCTCGGGTGCGCCGCCGATCAGGTTATCGGTCTGGATCATGGCGAAATCGGTAACAGGCAATGGGCTGATGTTACCACTGCAAGCAGGCTGCTGCGGCCAACGTTGGCCGCACACCGTCAGGCCACTTACCCGCGCCCGCCCTTGCGGCCGCCGCCGTTGCCGGGCTTCAGGCGGATGGACACGCCGCCACGGCCGCTGCTGGCCTTGTGCACCTCGAACCAGCCGGATTTCACCACCAGGTCGGATAGCTTGGCAAAGCCGTAGTTGCGCGGGTCGAAGTCCGGCATCCACTGCCCCAGCAGGCTGCCAACGCCGCCCAGGTCGGCCCAGCCTTCGTCGTCGTCCATGCTTTCGATGCCCTTCTGGAACTGCGCACGCAGCTTCTTATCCAGCGGGCGCAGCACGCGGCTGGCTTGCGCCGCCTTGCCACTGCTGGCGGCCTCCTCTTTGCCACCGGCATCGTCTGCTTTGGCCGCCTCATCAGCCAGCGCCAGCACCTCCACGTACACGAACTTGCTGCAGGCGTTGACGAAGGCGGCCGGGGTTTTCTCCTCGCCAAAGCCCCACACTTCCAGCCCGTCTTCGCGCAGGCGGGTGGCGAGGCGCGAAAAGTCGCTGTCGCTGGAGATCAGGCAAAAGCTCTGGTAGCGGCCGGAGTGCAGCATATCCATGGCGTCGATCACCAGCGTGATATCGGACGCGTTCTTGCCCTTGGTGTTGGGAAACTGCTGGATGGGGTGGATGGCAAAGCGCGCGCACAAGTCGCGCCAGGCCTTGTCGTGGCGGCTGAAGTCGCCGTACACGCGCTTGAGCGCCAGCACGCCCAGCTTGCCGGCTTCTTCCAGCACGTCTTCTATCCAGGCGGGCGACACATTGTCGGCGTCGATCAGCACAGCTACGTTGGGCATGGGGTGTCCTTGCAGGTAAAAGTTGAATGCTTAGCGGCCGCCGGCCACGTCCAGCAGGTAGCCGGTGGTAAACGAGGCCGTGCCAGACTGGCCGTCAAGCTGCCGCGGCATGGTGGACAAACGTAGGGTCGCTGTGCCGATGCCATGGTTGGCACCGGTAATCAGCAACACTTTCTGTATGGCGGGGCCTTAGCCTTTCATCAGGTTCTTTAGCGCCAGGCGCACGCCGTCGCTGACGGTCACATCCAGCGGCAGGCCCTTGGTGGCGGCAGCGGCTTCCTTGTCGTTGTAACCCAGCGCCAGCAGGGCGTTGACGATGTCGCTCTTGTCGTCCGGGGTGGCGGCAAACGGCAGGCCGCCGGGCACGGTGAGGTTGCTGCCGCTGGCCAGCTTGCCGCGCAGCTCCAGCACCAGACGCTCGGCGGTTTTCTTGCCGATGCCGGGCACGCTGGACAGGCGCTTCAGATCTTCACTGGCCACCGCTACCGCCAGCTCGTCGGTGCTCATGCCGGACAGGATGGCCAGCGCGATCTTGGCGCCGATGCCGCTGACCTTGATCAGCTGGCGGAAGGTTTCGCGCTCGTCGCGGCTGGCAAAGCCGTACAGCAGATGGGCGTCTTCGCGCACCACCAGATGGGTGAACAGCGTGGTTTTCTGGCCCAACGCTGGCAGCTGGTAAAAGGTGGTCATGGTGACATCGACGTCGTAACCGACGCCGTTGACGTCCACGGTGATTTGCGGCGGCAGTTTTTCGATAAGCGTACCGCTGAGTCGTCCGATCATGGGCTGTCTTTCACAAGGTTGGCCGCAGCCACAGGCTGGCGGCCAGCAACAAAGGGTAGAGGTTGGCCGCCATGATAGTGGGAATGATGGCGGCGCGCAGTTGCCGTTGCTGCAAGGCACGCCAGGCGCGCAGGTACAGCGGCAGCAGGCACAGCTGCCACGGTTGCCCGGCGGCCAGCGGCAAAGCCAGCGCCAGCCCGGCCAGCAGCAGGTAACCGCGTACGGCAGCCGGGTGACCCAAGCGCACCACCCAATGGCGCTTGCCGGCCAGCGCGTCGGCGTCGCGGTCGGGAAACTGGTTGGCAAACAGCAGCAAGGCGGCGGCCACGCCGTAACCGGCGGCCAGCCACGGCAGCCCGGCCGGCGCAGGTGCCTTCAATACCTGCAGCACGCCCAGCGGCAGCAGGGCAAAACACAGCGCCACCGTCAGTTCGCCCAGGCCACGGCTGTTCAGGCGCAACGGCGGGGCGGAATAGCCCCAGCCCAGCACCACGCCCGCCAGACCGGTATAAAACAGGCCGGCGCCGGCTTGCCACACCAGCCACAAACCGCCCGCGCTCACCAGCGCAAACAAAGCACCAGCCAGCCACGCCATCTGCCGCCGGCTCAGCACGCCAGCCTGGATGAAACGGCTGCCGCCGGTAAACGGGTATTCGCGCTGCAGGTTGGCCGCGTCGCTGCCGTTGTCGTGGTCGGCCACGTCGTTGATCACGTTCACCGCCGCGTGGCAAAGCAAGGCCAGCAACAGCGCCAGCAGCGCCTGCGGCCAACCCTGCACTAGCGCCTGCGGGCCCGCCAGCGCCATGCCCAGCAACACGCCGCCCAGCGTCAGCGTCAGGAAAGCCGGGCGCGTGGCCAACAGCCAGCGCGCCGGGTGCGCCAGCAGCGCGGACAGGTCGGTTTCAGCTTGATGGGGCGTGGACAGATGCATGGCGGGGCCTCGGCCGGTTCATTCTTGCAGCATACGATAAGGCGGGATGGCGGCAAACGCCGGGCGCATGCTCAGGCCAGTCGCCAGCCGCCGTGGGCGCCCACCACGCCGGCCAGCACCGCCGCCAGGCTCAAGCCCAGCAGCGCCACGTGCAGCCACTGCACCCGCGCCATGGTGCCCGCCGGGTCGCGCTGTGCACGCTGCTTCAGCCAACGGTGGACGATAAACGGCTCCAGCACGAACAGCATCAGGAAGAACGGCAGCCAGGCGGCGATCATCAGGTGCAGCCAGCCGGTATCGCGCAGCCGCGCCCAGCTGTCGGTGCTGTGCAGCATCCAGCCGGCGCTGGCCAGCGCCAGCAGCACCCAACAACGCGCCTGGGCGCCGAAGCGGTGCTCCACGTCTTCGAACATCGCGTATTGCTGGTCAGCGGGAAAACGGCGGCGGATGGCGGGGATCAGCACGGTGGTAACAAAGCCGACGCCGCCCACCCACATCACGATGGCAAGGACGTGCAGCGCACGGGCAAGGGCGTAGTCGTTCCACATGGCAGGCTCCGGCAAACAAGGTTGGCCGCAGTATGCCGCCAGCGCGCTACACCGGCCTTGGTCTGGCGCAAAAGGAACTCAATGACTGGCGGGAAAGAAGCGATACCACAGCGTATATGCCCAGCAGGCAGCACAGAACGATAGTGCCCATTCCAGCGTGGCAAAAACCACTAGCACCGTCGCCGGGATCTGCCACTGCCACAGGCCGGCTGCAGCCAACAGCACGCAGGCGCTGCTGGCGATGAACAACAGCTTGTTGGCAAACATCTTGGCGCCAGCATTCTCCTTCTTGCCGGCCTTGCCCAGCTTTTGCAGCAGGGCCTGCCATACCCCGTGTGACGGGCAACGGTGATGGCCGATAAAGCCGCGTATCAGCCCCTGTGCCAGCAAGGGCAGCATCAGCCACGGGGTAGCGGTATACAGCGCCAGCGCACTGAGCGCAAAGGTAATGAAGGCTTCTACGCGGATAACATTGGACCACACGGCCGGCACATCAAAACGCAGCATAGGACACTCCTTATTCGGACAAGGCGGCCGACCCGATGCGGGGCCATGCCGATAATTACAATATATATTTTAGTATATTATAAAGCAAGTACCTCACAACACAAACCTCACCATGCCAGCCCAAAAGCAGCATGCCGCCTGTCAAAGACGGGCGGCATGCTTAGGTTTGGCCAAGGCCTGCTCACAGTGCTTTGGTTTGGGGGCGTTTGTCAGACGGTAGCAGTGCGCGAAAAACCGACTGCGGCACGCATTCAGAGCTAAAACGCCACGCTGCAGGATAGACGCTCATGAGCTACACCAGCCGCCCGCCGCGCACCTTGTAGCCCAGCTGGGCCAGCTTGCCCACCGCGCCGCCGCTATGGTTGGCGTGGGTCAGCGCCACCGCCAGCGCGTCGGCGGCGTCGGCCTGCGGCGTGCCGGACAGGTTGAGCATGGTCACTACCATGAACTGCACCTGTTCCTTCGGCGCCTTGCCCTGCCCCACCACCGATTGCTTCACCTGCAGCGCGGTGTACTCGGCCACCGGCAGGTCCTTGATCACCAGCGCCGTCATGCAGGCGCCGCGTGCCTGGCCCAGCATCAGCGTGGCGGCGGGGTTGACGTTGACGAACACCTGCTCCAGCGCCGCCTCGGTGGGCTGGTAGGTGTCGATGACCTGATGGATGCCGTTCACCAGCACCTTCACCCGCTCGGCGAGGCTAGCGCCCTGCGGTGTGCGGATGGCGCCGGACGCCACGTAATGGCGCTGGTTGCCGACGATATCGATGACCCCGAAGCCGCAGATGCGGCTGCCGGGGTCGATACCCAGAATGCGGCGCTTCACGGCTGCGCCCAGCGGCGGGCGATGGCATCGGCCTCGGCCAGCCGTTCCGGCGTGCCCACGTCCAGCCACAAACCGCGGTGCGCCTGGCCGCTGACCTGCTGCTGTGCCATCGCCGCGCGCAGCAGCGGTGCCAGCTTGGCCGGCTGGCCGGCCGGGGTATGCGCAAACAGCGCCGGGTGATACAAGCCGATGCCGGAAAAGGTCAGCCCCTCGCCATCGGCCGCGCTGGCGCTGACGCCACCCTCCGGCAGCAGGCCGAAATCGCCGGCCGGGTTGTGCGGCGGGTTATTCACCAGCAGCAGGTGCGCCAGACGGCGGCTGCCGTCCAGCGCGGCCAAGGTTGGCCGCAAGGCGGCGAAGTCCACGTCGGTGAGCACGTCGCCGTTGACCACCACAAACGGCGCGCTGCCCAGCAAGGGCAAGGCGGTGGCAATGCCGCCGGCGGTTTCCAGCGCCGTGCTTTCTGCCGAGTAGGCCAGGCGCACGCCATAGCGGCTACCGTCACCCAGCGCCGCCTCGATCCGGCTACCCAGCCAGGCGTGGTTGATGACGATGTCGGTAAAGCCGGCAGCGGCCAGGCGGCGGATATGCCACACGATCAGCGGCTGGCCGCCGACGTCCAGCAGCGGCTTGGGGGTGTGGTCGGTCAGCGGGCGCATACGTTCGCCGCGCCCGGCGGCCAGGATCATCGCGCGCATAGTTTACTGGTCCGACGCGATGCGGGTGTGGCTGAACACCGACTGGATGCTGTCGTCGTTGTCCTCTTCGTCCAGCCCTACCAGATCGGCCAGCAGCTGGAACAGCGGCAGCAGCTCGCTGTAACGGCGGGTGGCTTTCTTGAGGTAACGCAGCATGCGCGGGATCTCGTCCAGGTACTGCGTCTTGCCGTCGCGGTGCGCCAGGCGGGTGAACAGGCCGACGATCTTCAGGTGGCGCTGGATGCCGGCCCACTCGAAGTCGCGGTAGAAGTCGTCGATCTGCGCCGGTACCGGCAGGCCGGCAGCGCGGGCTTTTTCCCAGTAGCGCACCACCACGTCCAGCACGAACTCTTCGTCCCAGCCGATGTAGGCGTCGCGCAGCAACGACACCAGGTCGTAGGCGATGGGGCCGTACACCGCGTCCTGGAAGTCCAGTACCGCCGGCTGGCCGGGGGTGAGCATCAGGTTGCGCACGGTGAAGTCGCGGTGCATGAACACCTTGGCCTGCGCGTCGATGGCTGGCAGCAGCACGTTGATGCCGGCGTCCCACAGCTTGCGCTGCGAGAAGGTCAGCGGCTTGCCCAAGGCCTTGGTGGCGTACCACTCCGGCAGCAGGTTGACTTCGCGCAGCTGGAAGGCGCGGTCGAATTCGGGCAGCACGCCCGGCTGGCTGAGCTTCTGGATGGCGATCAAAGTATCTACGGCTTCCAGCAGCAGGTGTTTGTGCACCAGCGGGCGCTCGTCGTGCTGCAGCGCAGCCAGATAGGTGATCTTGCCCATGTCCTGCAGCAGCATGAAGCCTTGCTCGGCGTCACGGGCGTAAATGGCCGGTACGTTGGCCGCCGGCGCAAACAGCTCGCGTACGCTGACAAAGCTGTCGGTGTTCTTGTGCTCGGGCGGCGCGTCCATCACGATGCGGGTGCTGCCGTCGGGCAGCGTGGCGCGGAAGTAGCGGCGGAAATCGGCATCCGCGGCGGCAAACTCGACGGTCACGTCCTGACCGGGAAACTGCGTGGCCAGCCACGCCTTGAGGGCTTCTAGTCGCTGCATAGTCGCGTATATCAGTAAATTGGGTACAATGGGGCGATTGTAACCGCTTTGCCCGGCCCTCAACACGCGCCGAGCCAAACTGCCCGATGCCGCCACGCTTCCGCCTCTCGCCGCTGTCTGCGGCACTGCTACCGCTGTTCTTCTGCACCTTGGCCCAGGCCGACACCCTGCCTGCAGGCAGCCTGCGCGTTGAAGCCGACAAGATCGACGGCCAGATGAACCAGGTACTGAAAGCCGAAGGCCAGGTCCGCGCCGAACGCGACGGTCAGACTTTCGAGGCTGACTGGCTGGAATACTACGTCGACAAGCAGTATGTGCGCGCCGGGCAGCGCGCAGTAATGCGCCAGGCCGGCAGTACGGTGGAAGGCGACAATCTGGAAAGCTACCTCGACCAGGACACTGGCAGTGCCGACAATGCCGCGTTCTCGTTCAAGGACAACGGTCGCACGCTGCGCGGTAACGCCGAACGGCTGACCATGCAAGGCAAGGGCAAGTATCAGTTGCAAGGCAGCCGTGCCAATACCTGCGACCCGAATGATGACTCCTGGTACCTGAAAGCAGGCACCATCGACCTCGACTATGGCCGGAACATCGGCGTTGCCCGCCATGCCCGTGTGGAGTTTCAGGGCGTACCTATTCTGTACACACCGTGGATCGACTTTCCGCTGGATGGCAACCGCAAGAGCGGCCTGCTGTTCCCCACGGTAAAAACCGGTAGCGACGGTCTGCAACTGGCGGTGCCCTACTACTGGAATATTGCGCCCAACTACGACGCCACCATCACGCCTACCTATATGGAACAGCGCGGCACCATGCTGGGGTTGGAAGGGCGTTACCTGCAGGCCGACTATCAAGGCAAGCTCAGCACAGAACAGCTGGACGACCGCCAGTTGGGCAAGAAACGTCATCTGTGGCAGTTCTCACACCAACAAACCATCAACCCGGCGCTGGGCTTTAGCCTGAACGGCACCACCGTCTCCGACAGCGATTATTTCAAGGACTTCGGCGACCGCAATAGTGCAGCGGCCAACGTTAACCTGGAACGCGTCGCCACCCTCAGCTACAACCCGGGCTGGGCCAGCTTTACTGTCAAGGCACAGCGTTACCAGACACTACAAGACAGCACCGGCAGTGTGGATGAACCGTATGCCCGGCTACCGCAGATCATTGCGACCAGTTCGCAACAGCTGGGCAGCCTGCGCGTCAATCTGGAAAGCGAACTTACCCGTTTTTCGCATGGCAAGAAGCAGGAAGGGGTACGCAGCGTACTCTACCCCAGCGTTAGCTGGGCACTTGAGCAACCATGGGGGTTTGTGCGTCCCAAGCTTGGGCTGCACTATACGCAGTACCAGCTGGACAGCTACGGCAGTCAGGCCGCGCGTACGCTCAACCGCTCGTTACCAGTCACCAGCGTGGACAGCGGCCTGGTTTTCGAACGCGAAGACAGCCTGCACGGCCGCAGCATGACGCAAACCCTGGAACCACGGTTGTATTACGTGTACATCCCCAGCAAAGACCAGAGCGCCCTGCCGAACTTCGACACCTCGGAAAACGACTTCAACTTTGCGCAGCTGTTTACCGAAAACCGCTTTTCCGGCTACGACCGCATCAATGCGGCCAACCAGGTCACCGCCGCCGTCACCAGCCGCATGCTGGATAAGGAAAACGGCCAGGAACGACTGCGCCTTGCCATCGGTCAACGCTTCTATCTGAACAAGCGCGATACCAGCTTGTCTGGCAGTACTACCCAGCGCAGCCAGGGGGGCTCCGACCTGCTGCTGACCCTGGGGAGCGACCTCACCCAAGCCTGGCGCATGGACGGTAGCTACCAGTACAACCAGACACTGTCGAAAACCGAGCGCTACAATATACAGCTGCGCTACAACCCGGCGGCCGGCAAAACGCTCAGTGTGCGTTACCGATATGGCCGTGATGAAATCGTGGGCAGCAGCACGCAACGCGACGCACTGCGCCAGGTGGATATCGCCGGCCAATGGCCACTAGCGCAGCGCTGGTATGCCGTCGCACGCCAAAACTACTCGCTGCGCGACCGCAAGCCACTGGAGCAACTGCTAGGGCTGGAATACAACCAGGGTTGCTGGAGCACCCGCCTGGTTGGCCAGCGCTATGTAACCGACCTCACCAAGACCAAAAATGCCGTCTTCCTGCAACTGGAACTGAAAGACCTGAGCAGCCTAGGCAGCAACCCAATGGATACGCTGCGCCTGGCCATCCCGGGCTACAGCAAGATCAACGAGACTGCAGATACACAATGAAGAAGCTTCTCCTCGCCGCATGCCTTTCTGCCAGCCTTGCAGCCCCGGCGCTGGCCATCTCCACCGTCGACCGCATCGTGGCAGTGGTCAACAACAGCGTCATCACCCAGTCCGAGCTGAACAGCCGCGTCAAGGATGCGCAGGGTAATCTGCAGCGCCAGGGTATCGATGCGCCAGCCGCCGCTCTACTGCAGCGCCAGGTACTGGACATGATGATCAACGAACAGCTGCAGCTGCAGTACGCCAACAATAATGGCCTGCGCATTGGCGAACTGGAAATCGACCAGGCATTGAACAGCATCGCGCAACAAAACAAGACCGACCTCGCCGGCCTGCGCGCCCTGCTGGAAAAGGACGGCAGCAGCATTGCCAGACTGCGTGAGCAATTGCGTAGCGAACTGCTGCTGGAGCGCATCAAGGAACGCGAAGTCAACAGCCGCGTCAACGTTACCGACCAGGAAGTGGCACAGGTTCAACAAACCACAGCCGGCTTGAACCGTGTCGAGTACCGGCTGTCCGCTATCCAGGTCAATATCCCCGAGAATGCCACGCCGGCACAGGTAGAAGAACGCCGCCAGAAGTTGCTGAAAGCCCGTGCCGAGATTCAGGCCGGCAAGAGCTTTGCCCAGGCAGCAGCAGCCTACTCCGAAGCGCCGAATGCCATGCAGGGCGGCGATTTGGGCTGGCGTAATGCCAGTGCCCTGCCGCAGGACTTCATCCAGTTACTCAATACCCTGCAAGTTGGTGGCGTCACCGAACTGGTGCGTGCCAGCGGCAGCCTGTACCTGTTCAAGCTCACCGACAAGCGTGACGGCAGCGGCCCGCAGTACGTGAAGCAGTACAAGGTCCGCCACATCCTGATCAAGACCAATGAAGCCACCTCAGACGCTGACGCCTACGCCCGCATTCTGCAAGTGCAAGACCGTATCAAACGTGGTGCCAAATTCGAAGACATGGCACGCCAGTTCTCTGAAGACGGTTCGGCATCCCTGGGCGGCGACCTGGGCTGGGTAACCGAAGGCGATACCGTACCCGACTTCGAACGCACCTTCCGCCAGATGGCCGCCAAGCAGATCAGCGAACCGGTCAAGACCCCGTTTGGCTGGCACCTGATCCAGCTGGACGAAATCCGCAGCCAGGATGTGTCGAACGATCGCGAAAAACTGCTGGTGAAACAACAGATCCGTCAGCGCAAGATCGAGCAAAGCTACACCGACTGGCTGGAACAATTGCGTGCCAGTGCCTTCATCGACGACCGCTTGGTCGAGAAATAAGCCAGGCCATACTCCTCATGCCAAGCCGATCCCTGCATCGGCTTTTTTTACGGAAGCTGCCATGTCCACCTCCCGCCCCGTATTGGCTATTACCGCCGGCGAACCTGCCGGCATCGGCCCCGACCTGGTGCTACGCCTCGCCGAGCTGGCACTGCCGGCGCGGCTGGTGATCGTGGCCGACAAGACGCTGCTGCACACCCGCGCCACGCTGCTGGGGCTGGATGTGACGCTGCACGACTACCAGCCACAGGCGCCAGCGCCCGGCAACGGGCTGGAAGTGCTGCACGTGCCGCTGGCGGTGCCAGCGGTAGCCGGCCACCTGGACGCGGCCAACGGTCGCTACGTGCTGGCCACACTGGACGCCGCCATCGACGGCTGCGTGCGCGGCGAGTTTGCCGCCATGGTGACCGCGCCGGTGCACAAGGGCGTCATCAACGACGCCGGCGTCGCCTTCAGCGGCCACACCGAATACCTGGCCGAGCGCACCGCCACCCCGCGTGTGGTGATGATGCTGGCGGGTGCCGGCATGCGCGTGGCGCTGGCCACCACCCACCTGCCACTGCGCGAGGTGGCCGACGCCATCACCCGCGACAGCCTACGCGAAGTCATCGGCATCCTGCACGCCGACCTGGTAGGCAAATTCGGCCTCGCCGCGCCGCGCATCCTGGTGGCCGGGCTGAACCCGCACGCCGGAGAAGGTGGCCATATGGGGCTCGAGGAAATCGACGTTATCACCCCGGTGCTGGACGAACTGCGCGCTGGCGGCATGCAACTGATCGGCCCTTTGCCGGCCGACACGCTGTTCAACCCCGACAAACTGGCCACCGCCGACGCCGTACTGGCCATGTACCACGACCAGGGGCTGCCGGTGCTGAAGCACGCTAGTTTTGGTGCCGGCATCAACATCACCCTGGGGCTACCCATCATCCGCACCTCGGTGGACCACGGCACCGCGCTGGACCTGGCCGGCAGCGGCCGCGCCGAGCCGGGGAGCCTGTTTGAAGCTTGCCAGCTTGCCTGCCAGTTGGCACAGCACCGTCACTAGCAGAATCTGTGGTGGCCGCGGCCTGCGTCCGGAACGCATGCCACGGCACAATGCCATCACATATGCCAAAGCAGCAGCATAATGCACTGCATTTTGTAGTCATTCAGCTACATTGCTGCGCAACATCTGCAAAGAATGGTATCCAAACTACATTCTCCCTATAACCCTGACGTTAGCGGCATTTTTCGCGGCGCAACATTTCGGCTACTATTTCGGCAATTATCCAAAACTTGCCGAAGTTCAGGGACATATGAGCACCACCACCCAGCAGCGTGTGCGGGAAATTCCGTACAACTACACCTCGTATTCGGATCGCGAGATCATCATCCGCCTCTTGGGCGAACCCATGTGGCAACTGCTTGAAGAACTGCGGGCAGAGCGGAAAACAGGCCGCTCTGCCCGTATGCTTTTCGAGGTACTGGGTGACATCTGGGTGGTGGACCGCAACCCCTACCTGGTAGACGACCTGCTGGACAACCCGCAGCGCCTCACCGCGCTGGTGGGCGCGCTGCGCCACCGCCTGGGCGAAGTGGAAAAACGCCGCGACGGCAACGAAAAGGTTGGCCGCATGATCGCCGCCGCCTACAGCGCCGTCGACAGCTTCGAGCAGCAGTTTGGCGAAACCCGCGAACTGCGCGCCGCCATCCTGAAGCGCCTGGGCAAGATCACCCGCCGCGACAACATCCTGTTCGACGGCCTGGCCCGCGTATCGCACGTGACCGACGCCACCGACTGGCGCGTAGAGTACCCGTTCGTGGTGCTGTGCCCGGATACCGAGGCCGAGATCGCCCCGCTGGTAAAAGCCTGTATCGAGCTGAAACTCACCATCATCCCGCGTGGCGGTGGTACCGGCTACACCGGCGGCGCCGTGCCGCTGGACCGCCGCAGCGCCGTGATCAACACCGAAAAACTGGACCGCCACCTGGGCGTGGAATTCGTCGAGCTGCCCGGCCTGGACGGCAAGCGTGCCACCATCCAGTGCGGCGCCGGCGTGGTGACCGCGCGCGTGGCCGAAGCCGCCGGCGCGGCCGGCCTGGTGTTTGCCGTGGACCCGACCTCGGCTGAAGCGTCCTGTATCGGCGGCAATATCGCCATGAACGCCGGTGGTAAAAAAGCCGTGCTGTGGGGCACCACACTGGACAACCTGGCCAGCTGGAAGATGGTAGACGCCGACGGCAACTGGATGTTTGTCGAACGCATCGGCCACAACTACGGCAAGATCCACGACGTGGACACCGCCACCTTCCGCGTTACCCGCCTGCAAGACGACGGCAAGACCGTCATCAGCAGTGAAGAGCTGGTGATCCCGGGCAAGTCGTTCCGCAAAGTGGGTCTGGGCAAGGACGTCACCGATAAGTTCCTGGCCGGCCTGCCCGGCGTGCAGAAGGAAGGCACCGACGGCATCATCACCAGCGCGCGCTTCGTGCTGCACCGCATGCCGGCGCACATCCGCACCGTCTGTCTGGAATTCTTCGGCACCGTGGCCGAAGCCACGCCGGCGATTGTGGAAATCACCGATTACTTCAAGCCGGGCGGCGCCGGCCTGGAGGCCGGCGTGCAGCTGGCCGGCCTGGAGCACCTGGACTGGCGCTACGTACGCGCCGTGGGCTATGCCACCAAGGCCAAGGGCCGTGGCCGGCCGAAGATGGTGCTGATCGCCGACATCGTGTCCGATGATGAAAACGCGGTGGCCGAAGCCGCCAGCCAGGTAGTGCGTTACGCCAACGCCCGCCGTGGCGAGGGCTTCATCGCCGTCACCCCGGAAGCGCGCAAGAAATTCTGGCTGGACCGCAGCCGCACCGCCGCCATCGCCCGCCACACCAACGCTTTCAAGATCAACGAAGACGTGGTGATTCCGCTGGACCGCCTGGGCGATTACAGCGACGGCATCGAACGCATCAACATCGAGCTGTCGATCGCCAGCAAGATCAAACTGCTGGACCAGCTGACCGAGTTCTTCCACGGCCGCCTGCCGGTGGATACCGAAGGCGGTACCGTTTCCGCCGACGAGCTGATCGGCGATCGCCGCGAAACCGCGCTGGAGCTGATTGGCGCCGTGCGTAGCCGCTGGCAGTGGCTGCTGGACAACCTGGACAGCCCGCTGGCCGACTACACCGCAGGTTGGCCGCAAGCGGTGCTGGAAGACGACGGCGCCGACCCGGCCGCCAGCGTGTTCATCGCCATGCGCGACTTCCGCCTGCGCGTGAGCTGGAAGCGCGAGCTGCAAGGCGAGCTGCTGGCGCTGTTTGCCGGCAAGGCCGACAGCACCATCACCGAGGCCATCCACCTGATCCAGCAAAAAGTGCTGCGCGGCCGTGCCTTCGTGGCACTGCACATGCACGCCGGCGACGGTAACGTGCACACCAACCTGCCGGTGAACTCCGACGACTACGAGATGCTGCAAACCGCGCACCGTGCGGTGGAGCGCATCATGAAACTGGCGCGCAGCCTGAACGGTGTCATCTCCGGCGAGCACGGCATCGGCATTACCAAGCTGGAATTCCTGACCGAAGAAGAAATCCAGCCGTTCCGCGACTACAAGGCCCGCGTCGACCCCAACGGCCACTTCAACAAGGGCAAGCTGCTGCCGGGCGCCGACCTCAGCATGGCCTACACACCGTCGTTCTCGCTGCTGGGTGCCGAATCGCTGATCCTGGAGCAATCCGACATCGGCCAGATTTCGGACATGGTGAAAGACTGCCTGCGTTGCGGCAAATGCAAACCGGTGTGCTCCACCCACGTACCGCGCGCCAACCTGCTGTACAGCCCGCGCAACAAGATCCTGGGCGTGGGCCTGCTGACCGAAGCCTTCCTGTACGAAGAGCAAACCCGCCGCGGTGTCAGCCTCAAGCACTTTGAAGAGCTGTCCGACGTGGCCGACCACTGCACCGTGTGCCACCGCTGCGTGAAGCCGTGCCCGGTGAAGATCGACTTCGGCGACGTGTCGGTCGCCATGCGCAACTTCCTGCGCAAGACCGGCAACAAGAAGTTCAACCCCGGCACCGCGCTGGGCATGGCCTTCCTTACCGCCAAAGACCCGGCCACCATCAAAGGCATCCGCGCTGGCCTGGTGGGCGGCGCCTACAAGCTGCAGCGCCTGGGTCACAGCATCGGCAAAAAGCTGGGGCTCACCGGCAGCCAGACCGCGCAGCCGCCGGCCACCATCGGCAAACCCGAGGTCAAGGCGCAGGTCATCCACTTCATCAACAAGCCAATGCCAGGCGGCCTGCCGAAGAAAACCGCGCGTGCGCTGCTGGACGTGGAAGACGCTAACGTGATTCCGGTGATCCGCAATCCGAAGGTTAGCGAAGACGCCGAAGCGGTGTTCTACTTCCCCGGCTGCGGCTCGGAGCGACTGTTCAGCCAGGTGGGCCTGGCCACCCAGGCCATGCTGTGGCACGTGGGCACCCAGACCGTGCTGCCGCCGGGCTACCTGTGCTGCGGCTACCCGCAAACCAGCGCCGGCTACAAGGACAAGGGCGACGAGATCACCACCGAGAACCGCGTGCTGTTCCACCGCATGGCCAACACGCTGAACTACCTCGACATCAAGACCGTGGTAGTCAGCTGCGGCACCTGCTACGACCAGCTGGCCAACTACCGCTTCGAAGAGATCTTCCCTGGCTGCCGCATCATCGACATCCACGAATACCTGATGGAAAAAGGCCTGAAGCTGGACGGCATCGGCGGTCAGAAGTACATGTACCACGACCCCTGCCACACCCCGATGAAGGCCTACCAGCCGATCAAGGTAGTCAACGAGCTGATGGGCGGCGGCGTGGTACAGAACGACCGTTGCTGCGGCGAGTCCGGCACCTTTGCCGCCAGCCGCCCCGACATTGCCACCCAGGTGCGCTTCCGCAAGGAAGAGGAAATCAACAAGGACCTGGCCAAGGTCGGCGCCAGCGACAAGCCGGTGAAAATCCTCACCTCCTGCCCGTCGTGCCTGCAGGGTCTGAGCCGCTACAGCGACGACACCGGCACCCAGGCCGACTACATCGTGGTGGAGATGGCCAAGCACATCCTGGGCGACAACTGGATGAAAGAGTACGTGGACAACGCCCGTAACGGCGGCGTGGAGCGCGTGCTGCTGTAACAGCCACGTTGGCCGCAAAGCGGCGTGCCGGTGCTTTCCAGGCCGGCACGCCGCTTTTTTGCTATGCTGCGGCCAACCTTACCCGCCAGCGGAGCCCGCCATGCAAACCCCTACCCTTGTGACCCATCCCGCCTTCCGCGTTATCGGCATGGCCTGGACCAGCCCGGCTGACGGCACCATTCCCGAGCTGTGGCAGCGCTTCGTACCGCGCATTGCCGAAGCGCAACCGCTAAGCGACGCCAGCTACGGCATTTGCCAGGCGCAGGCCGACGGCCAGTTCCGCTACATCGCTGCGGTGGCCGTGGCCGCCGATACCCCGGTGCCGGACGGTATGGTCGCGCTGGACGTGCCCGAGCAAGACTACGCCATCGTCGAACACCGTGGCCCGGTACGCGGCCTGCCGGACACCTTCCGCGCCGCCTACACCGAATGGCTGCCGGAAGCCGGCCTGGCCGCCGTGGCCGGCATCGAGTTCGAATACATGGACGCCCGCTTCCTGGGGCCGGACCACGCCGACAGCGTAGTTGCGCTGTACATCCCGGTCAGTGCCGACGACAGCGACGAAGGCTGAAGCAAGCGATCTGCCATGAAAAAAGCCTGCAGCACGTGCTGCAGGCTTTTTTCATCATCAGCCGGCGCGGCGCAACGTTGGTGCTACACCAGCTCCTCCACGCGCAACTCGGCCGGCATGCCCAGATGAAAACCCTGGTACAGCTCCAGCCCCAGGCCCTGCATCGCCGCCAGCTGCTCGGCGGTCTCGACGCCCTCGATCAGCATGCGGCTACCGATCTGCCAGCCCTGCGCCAACACCCGCTGCAGGCGCCCGCTATCGCCCTGCATGTAATCCAGCAACAGGCTGCGGTCGATCTTGATGATGTCAGGGCACAGCGCCTTCACCCGCCCCTGGCTGGACGAGACTGCGCCGAAATCGTCCAGCGCCACGCCGAAACCGGCCGCCTTGGCCTCGCGCAGGCTGCCGGCCAGTTGCAACGGGCTTTGCTCGATTTCGTATTCCAGCACTTCCAGAATCACCTGTGACGTTTCCAGCCCCAGCTCGCCACAGCGGCGGGTCATCAGCTCGAAATTGTTGCCGTAGCCCTTGTCGTGCAGCAGCGTGTTGGGAATGAGGTTCAGGTTCAGACAGCCCGCTACCCGCGCCTGGGCAAAATTGCGAAAGTGCAACACCCGCGACAGCCGGTCGGCGTCGATCTGGTCGTCGGTATCCAGGCTATGGAAAAAAAGATCCGGTCGCAAAGCACGGCCCTGCTGGTCGTAGACACGCAACAGCGCCTCGTAACCGAAAATGCTGCCACTGCGGTAAAACAGCGGCTGGAACACACTCTGCAGACGGTAATCGGCGAAACGGGCGCAATAGCGGCCATCGGCATCGCGGAACAGCAAACGCTCGAAAGCTTGCTGGGTAGTAAGCTGAACCATCATCCATCCTGCAGGTACGGGTTTTGCAGCATAGCAATGCTTGTCCGACAATCGGTAAGAAACTTAGCTTGATAAGTATTTCTTACACTTTAGTCGGTTAATTTATCTAATAGCACTATAGAATCTTGTAGAGCTTGTGCTACAAATTCGCCATTCATGTCTGGAGCATGCCATGCAGTTGATGTTGACCCTGTTGCCGGGCAGGCTGCCTGCAAGATGTTACTACCGGACAGTGCTAGGTCTGTCGCGGCCGTCCACCGCAGGAATGCGCACATGAAGCGGTACTGGCTCACCCTGCCCTTGCTGGCGTGCCTGCCACTGCACGCAGCCCCGCTACGCTTTGTCGGCACCGAGTTTCCCGGTATTTTGCAAGCCAGCTCGGCAGGCGCTTATGGTCTGGCTGTCGACGTTATCGATACCTTGTGCCAACGCGAGCAGCTGCAGTGCAAAATCGAACTGCTGCCATGGCCACGGGCGCAGTCTCGCGTACAGCATGGCCTGGCCGACATCCTGATCGGCCCCTACCGTAACCGCGAACGCGCCGGCTACCTGCAGTTTTCGCGCCATCCGCTGTACGTAGATACTCTGTACTGGTACCGCCGGGAAAGCCAGCAGTTAAGCTGGAGCGGCGACCACGCCAGTCTCGCCGGTCTGCGGCTAGGCGTTACCCGGGGCTGGACGCTAGGCGAAGGCTATGAGAAGGCCAAACCAAGGCTGAATGTAGACGTCGCCGATACACTGGATCAAAGCATGGCCAAACTCCAACGCCAACGGCTGGATCTGGTCGCCAGCAACGAGCGCACTGCACGTACGGTTCTGGGTCGCATGGGCATCACTGACATCGTGCCGCTGCTGCCGGCCATCAGTCAGCAAGGCGGCTTCGTCGGCTATGGCTTGCACAGCGTGGCAAGGGATGACATCAAACGCTTCGACAAGGGGCTGTCACGCATGGCGGAAAGCGGAGAGCTGGCCAAGCTGAGCCTGCGGCACGGCTTGCTCTACCCTGGCAAACAGACCAATTGGACGGACTACCTGCGCCAGCTGCCGTAAACTGGCGGCCATCTGCCGCCCCGCGGCCAACCTTTGAGACCTAGCCATGTCGGCAACCGCCCTGCTCGTCATCGATTTCCAGTACGGTCTGATCGACCTGCCACCCCAAGCCACCCGCGGCCCGCAAACGCTGGCCCGCCTCAACCAGCTGATCGCCCACGCCCGCCAACAAGGGCACGAGGTGATCTTCATCCAGCACTACGCCGACGACCTGCCACGCGGCAGCGAAGCGTGGCAGCTGCACCCCGGCCTCGCGCGGGTCGACAGCGACGTAATCATCGAAAAAACCGCCTGCGACAGCTTTCTGGACACCAGCCTGCGCCAGTACCTGGATAGCCGTGGCATCGAAAGCCTGTGGGTGGGCGGCTACGCCAGCGATTTTTGCGTCGATACCACCGTGCGCCGCGCCGCATCGATGGGCTACGCCGTCACCGTGGTAGCTGACGCCCACACCTGCAAAGACCGCCCCCACGTCAGCGGCGAGGCGCTGGTCGCCCACCTGAACTGGCTGTGGGGCAATATGGACGTACCGGGCAACATGATCCGCGTACTGGCGCTGGACGAGCTGGCGGCAGATGCAGGCTGATCACCTCTCGCCTCGTGCTGACCCGGCGCGGGGATGAAAAGACCCGCCGTTCACAGGTAACAGGGGGGCCTGACCTGGCACCCATCCTCAGCCGGGCAGATCCAGTTGCGGCTCGCCCATGATGGTGGACGCGTCCACGATACGGCCGTACTGCACGCGGTAGATCATGGTCATCGCCACCTTGCCGCGGCCGGCCGGGAAGTTGCGGGTGACCACCTCCTCGTCGATCACCACCTCGCCGATCACCACCCGGCGCAGCAGCTGCGCATGCAGGTCCGGCTCGGCAAAGCGCAGCTTCATGCGCTGGCGGATCTCGTCATGACCCTGCGCCACCAGCGTGGCCGGGTACAGGTACATGCTGGCGTCGCTGGCGTAGCAGCCCAGCAGCGCGTCGAGGTCTTTGGCGTTGTAGGCATCCAGCTGTGCCTGAATCACGTGTTCGGGGCTCATCTTTCCTCCAGATGCAAGGCCGCACGCGCGCGGATGTCGGCCAGGGTTTCGTCTACCAGCAAGCGGCCGTTTTCCCACACCACCCGCATTTGCAGGTCGATGTCGGACACGCGCTCCAGCGTATTCACGCCCCAGGCGGCGCGGCTGTCGCGCGCGGCCACCACGCGGCCGCCCAGCGAGCGTTTGCCGGGGTCGGTGACCGGGTCCTTGAACACGTCGCGCCACTCGCCATTAATGCAGATGGCCGAGCACTTCAGCGCCATCTTGTGGGTATCGCGGTCCAGCTTCTGCAGCAGCTCGGCGCCCATGCCGAAGGCCACGTTGTCGGCGCTGTAGCCCAGCTTGGCCAGCCGCGACAGGATGGCGTCGATGCTGGCCAGGTTGACGCCGTCGCCCTGGATCACGCGTACGTGGTTCAGCACGCGGTAACCCTTGCTGTTGACGGAGGTGCCGAACGCTGCGGCCAACCTTTCCACCACTTCGGCCACCACTTGTACCGGCTCGCCGGAATCGGGGCGGATCACCACGGTGGCGCCGCTATCGATCACCTGCTGGCGCAGCTGTTCGCCCCACAGCTCGCTGACGGCGTGGAATACGTCGTAGCTGTCGCTCACCACCGCCAACAGCGCGCCGGGCTTGGCAAAGCGCGCCAGCATGTTGGCAAAGGCCTCGCCCTCTTGCGGGCGGCCCCAGGCGGTGATGGTGGAGTGCTCGGCGGCCGGAATGGAAAACGCGGCGCACGGCTCGTGGTAATGGCGGCGCGCGGCCACCAGCGCGGCCAGCGTGTCGCTGCCCTGGAAGTTCACCAGGTGCGCCAGGCCGCCGATTTCCGAGCTTTCGTAGCTGGACACGCCGCGGGCGCCGAAATCGTGCAGCTTGAACGGCAGGCCGGACAGATCGTCGGCGGTCTGTTGCAGGTAGCGGCGGATGATCTCCTTGGCGCGGAAGCTGCGGGTGGCCACGCTGATCGGGTACCACACGCGCAGCAGCGCGGTTTCCAGGAACGACACCACCCAGAACAACTCGGGGTCGGTAGATTCGATGGTGATCATCGGAATGCCGGTCGGTACCAGCTCGCCTTCCGGCACCGCGCGGATGCGCACCGGCCAGTAGCCGTCGTGCTGGCGCACGATGCGCTCGAAACCGGCGCGGTTAAACGGCAGGCCATGCTGGGTCACCACGGCCTCGGCCTCGTCGATATGCGCCAGCGTCAGGCGCTGGCTCAGGTAATCCTTCAGCAGGGCCTGCAGGCCAAAAAACAACACATGCGACGCGGTGCCGCCACGGGCCGCCACGTAGGAATACATGCCCTGGGTACCGGGCGGATATTGCGCCCAATGGCTGAGTTTGTACGAATCGCTATTGAGGATGGGATTGATGGTCATGATATCGGCACAGCCAGGAAAACCTCCCTAGCATACGCCGCCATCACGGAGCTGTCATAGCCGCTGGTTTGTAATGCAGTGGCTGCATGGCATACCATCGCCGCATTGTGCATTGCACTTGCGAAAGAAACGCCCCATGGCGCACCACCCCAACCAGTTCGACCTGTTCCGCACGCGGCGTTTCCTGCCGCTGTTTGTCACCCAGTTTTTCGGTGCCTTCAACGACAACTTGCTGAAGAACGCCGTGGTGGTGCTGATCAACTTCCACGGCATGCGCATGCTGGGCCTGGCGCCAGAGCTGATGATCCAGCTGGCCGCCGCACTGTTCATCCTGCCGTTCTTCCTGTTTTCCGCCACCGCCGGCCAGCTGTGCGAAAAGTACGACAAAGCGATGATTGCCCGGCTGGTGAAGCAAATGGAGATCGCCATCATGCTGGTAGCCGCGTTGGGCTTCTGGCTGCACAACGGCGTGATCCTGATGAGCACCATCCTGCTGATGGGCATCCACTCCACGCTGTTCGGGCCGCTGAAGTTCAGCGTGCTGCCGCAGTACCTGAAACCGCAGGAGCTGGTAGGCGGCAACGGCCTGATCGAGATGGGCACCTTTGTGTCCATCATTCTGGGCCAGGTGGCCGGCACCGTGCTGGTGGCCGCCGACGACAGCGGCATAACGCTGATTGCTGCGTTGCTGGCCTGCGCGCTGGCTGGTTACGCGTCGGCCCGCGCCATGCCGCCGGCGCCGCCGACGGCACCCGGCCTGCCGATCGACTGGCACTTCGGCCGCCAGACCTGGGCCATCATCCGCGAGGCCAAACAGAACCGCGCCGTGTGGCTGTCGCTGCTGGGCATTTCGTGGTTCTGGTTCCTGGGCGCCGTTTACCTGTCCAAGCTGCCTACCTACGCCAGCGCGGTGCTGGGCGGCGATGCCAGCGTCTATACGCTACTGATGACGCTGTTTTCGCTGGGCGTAGGCGTGGGCTCGATGCTGTGCGAGCGCCTGTCCGGCAGCAAGGTGGAGCTGGGCCTGGTGCCGTTCGGCTCGCTGGGCCTGTGCCTGTTCGGCATCGATCTGTACTTTGCTACCCCGGCCCTGCCTGCGCAGACGCTGGACTGGCTGGCCTTCGTGCACGACGCCAGCCACTGGCGCCTGATGCTGGACTTCACGCTGATCGGCATCTTCGGCGGCTTCTACATCGTGCCGCTGTACGCGCTGATCCAGAGCCGCGCCGCGCCGGCGTTCCGCTCGCGTGCCATTGCGGCCAATAACATCCTGAACTCGCTGTTCATGGTGGCCAGCGCCGTGTTCGCCGCCGTGCTGGCGGCACTCGAAGTGAGCATTCCCAAGGTGCTACTGATCGCCGCCCTGCTCAACCTGGTGGTGGCAGCGTACATCTACAGCCTGCTGCCGGAATTCCTGATGCGCTTCCTGGTGTGGATCGCCACCAACACCCTGTACCGCATCCGCGAAGAAGACCTGCAACACATCCCCGAGGAAGGCCCGTGCGTGCTGGTCTGCAACCACGTCAGCTTCATGGACGCGCTGATCCTGGCCGGTGCCGTACGCCGCCCGGTGCGCTTCGTGATGGACCACAACATCTTCAAGGTGCCGCTGCTGAACTTCGTGTTCCGCACCGCCCGCGCCATTCCGATTGCGCCGGCCAAGGAAGACCCGCACGCCAAGGCGCGCGCGTTTGACGCGGTGGCCGCCGCGCTGGCCGAGGGCGAGGTGGTGTGCATCTTCCCCGAAGGCAAGATCACCTATGATGGCAATATCAATGTGTTCAAGCCGGGCATCGAAGAGATCGTGGCCCGCACCCCGGTGCCGGTGGTACCACTGGCGCTGTGCGGCATGTGGGGCAGTTTCTTCTCGCGCCGTTACGGCCCGGCCATGTTGAGCTGGCCGCGCCGCATCCGGTCGCGCATTGCGCTGAAGGCCGGCGCACCGGTAGCGGCAGAGGCGGTCAGTGCCGCCGCGTTGCAGGCCGAAGTGGCCCGTTTGCGCGGTGACTGGTGCTGACGCGACATCCCGCTGGCCAGCCCTTGCGGCCAACCTTGGGCTGTGCCACAGTGTCGAACATAATCAACGATTTGTATAAAGATATCAGTACAAAGGAGTAGCGCCGTGACTAGCGCCAATGAGATTGTTCTATTCCACCAGCAGGAGATCACCCCGGACACCTTCGCCGCACCGCAGGAACGTCGCCTCAGCGGTGACTGCGAGCAAAGCGTGGAAATGCACTACAGCGACCCCACCGGCCAGTTCCATGCCGGCCTGTGGTCCGGTGGGGTCGGTGCCTGGCGCGTGAAGTACACCGAATGCGAGTTCTGTACCCTGCTGGAAGGCCACGTACGCCTGCTGGGCGACGACGGCAGTGTGGCCGACATCCGCGCCGGCCAGCACTTCGTGATTCCGGCCGGCTTCGAAGGCGTGTGGGAAGTACTGGAACCGGCCAAGAAAACCTTTGCCGTGTTCGAGGAAGACCGCCTGGCGCGCAAGGAAGACTGACGCCTGCCGGCGTGCCACCCAACGCAAAAGGCGCCCTACTGGGCGCCTTTTGCTTGATGCCGCCTTCACCGTACCACTCAGAACTTTTCGTTTTCCAGGAAGTAGCGCCACTGGCCTTGCGCCAGCTCGCCCAGCCGCACGCGGCCGATGCGGATGCGGTGCAAGCGTTCGATCTGCACACCAACCGCTGCGCACATGCGCTGGATGTGGCGGCGCTGCTGCTGGCGCAGCACGAAGCACAGCTGGCGGTCGCTCTGGCGGCTAACGCGTACCGCAGACAGCGTTTCGTCGTCCACTTGCACGCCCTTGCCCAGCGCCGCCAGTTGCTCGGCGCTGGCCGGTGCGGCCAACCATACCAGGTATTCCTGCTCCACTTCGCCAGCCATCAGCTTGCGCGCGATGCGGCCATCCTGCGTCAACACCAGCAGGCCGGAGGCGTCCACGTCCAGGCGGCCGGCCGGTGCCAGCTTCTGCTGGTGCTTTTTCAGGAACACCACGCCGGAGCGGTCGCTGGCGCTGCGGGTGTCGGGCTTCACCAGCAGCCAGGCCGGCTGCTCGCCCGGGCGCTCGGCCGGGCCGCTGACAAAACCCAGCGGCTTGTGCAGCAGCAGCGTCACGCGCTCGGCCTGCTCGCGGGCAGCGGCGGCAGTGAGCTCGATCTGCTGCTCGGGGCGCACACGGCTGCCCAGCACATTGACCACCACGCCATCCACCTTCACCAGCCCCTGCTCGATGAACTCGTCCGCCTCGCGGCGCGAGCACAGGCCCAGTTCGGTCATGCGTTTGGACAGGCGCACGCTGTTGTCTTCGCTCATCGCGTTTTCCTTTTCTGTTTCAGGCACGGATTATCGCTGCTTTTGGCGCACGCCGTACGGCGGAATGCAACAGGCCCGCCGAAGCGGGCCCGGGCCTTGCAAAGGCTACGCGGCTTAGAACGCGACCGACACGCCCGCGTACGGGCCATCGGCCAGCTTGATATCGCGGCGGGCATCTTCGCGCTTCACCTGTACGGTGCGGTAGCCCACTTCCACGCCCACCATTTTCAGCGGGCTCCAGCGTACGCCACCCATGGTGTCGCTGACGCGCTTGACGGTACCGCTGGCAGCAGCAGAACCGGCGTAGAAGCCGTGGACGAAGGCTTCGGCGTTCAGCGGCAGATCAACGGTGAGGCGGGCGCCCACCAGCGCAGCAGTGGCGGTACCTTCTGCCTCGACGTAGGCTGCCTTGGCACCCACATCCAGACGCAGCAGCGTGGGTACCGGCAGGCCGAACATCACACCCGCCGCGCTAAAGCTGGGCTTTTCGCCACGGCTGTCCTTGTCGTCGGCCTTTACGTGGTCCAGCGCCAGGCCAGGGCCGAGGCCGGTAGGCATGCGGGTAATAAAATTGTAGGTATTACCGCGCGCCAGCGTGGTATCGCCGGCCTGGGCCAGCAGCGGCGCGGCCAACAGCGCGGCCAGCAGGGTGTAACGGATCATATTGTTGTCTTTCAGGGTCATCAGCGTGACCGCGATATTACGCCTCGCCGCGCCCCTGCTCCAGTGCTTCGACGCGCTGCAGCAATTGCGCCAGCTGTTGCTCCAGCTGGCTGACGCGTGCCTGCAACGCGCTATCGACTGCCGGTTCTGCTTCAGTAGCAGCAACGGCCAGGTTCGCCGCCGGCGGGTGCAGCAGGTGTACCCAGCGCGCCTCGCGCTCGCCCGGCTGGCGCGGCAGTTTTTCTACCAGCGGCGGGTATTTGTCGGCCAGCGCGGCCAGCGCGGTTTCCACTTCGTCCACGCTGCTGAAGCTGTAAACGCGGCCGGCGCGGGTGCGCAGCTCGGCGCTGGTCTGCGCGCCGCGCAGCAACAACAGGCCCAGTGCGGCCAACCTGGCGCCATCGATGTTCCACGCGTAGTTCAGGCGATGCTCGTACTTGGCCACGCGGCTGCCGGCCGGAATGCGCTCGGCCACCAGCTTTTGCGCCATCAGTTCGTCCAGGGCGCTGCTGATGTCGGCATCGCTCAGGCTCAGCACCGGCTCGCGACTGGTAAGCTGGTTGCAGGCAGACTGCAGGGCGTTGAGGGTGAGCGGGTAGGTGTCGGGGGTCAGCGCCTGCTTTTCGATCAGGGCGCCGAGTACGCGTACGGCGTGCGGGTGCAGCGAGAGTGTGTCCATGCCGGTGTGCCTGGGTGGATAACAATAAGTGCACACATCATCGCACCGGCAGCGGCGGCGGCCAAGCCCGCCTTGACAGTACCGGTCCGATTGCGCACCCTTGCGCGGTTTTGACGGCAGCAACGGAGCCAGGCGCATGAAACGGGTGGATCTTCTTCTGGTGGAACAGGGGCTGGCAGCCTCGCGTACCGCGGCACAGCAATTGATCGAGGCTGGCCGTGTCAGCGTGCGCGACGGCAGCCAGTCGCGGCCGGTGGCCAAGGCCAGCCAGAAGCTGGCCGACGACACCATGTTCGACGTAGTACCGGACGAGGCCGACCGCTACGTGTCGCGCGGCGGCCTGAAAATGGCCGGCGCACTGGCCGCTGCCGGGCTGGACGATATCCGTGGCTGGCGGGCGCTGGACGTGGGGCAATCCACCGGCGGTTTTACCGACTGCCTGCTGCAGGCTGGCGCCGCGCGCGTGGTGGGAGTGGACGTGGGCCACGGCCAGTTGGCCGCACGGCTGATGGCCGACCCGCGGGTACGCTTTTTTGAAGGCGTAAACGCGCGGGCGCTGGAGCACGACGCGCTGCTGGCGGCCAACGAGGAGCACGCCTTCGACTTGATGGTGTGCGACGTGTCGTTCATTTCGGTCACGCTGATCTACCCGTCGGCGCTGCCGCTGATCCGGCCAGGCGGCTACTTGCTGAGCCTGGTAAAACCGCAGTTCGAGGTAGGCCGTGAAGGGCTGGGCCACGGCGGCATCGTGCGCGACTGCAGCTTGTACGCCGGGGTGGAGGCCAAGGTCAGCCAGTGTGTGGCCGAGCTGGGCTTCGACAAGCTGGGCTGGTTCGATAGCCCGATCAAGGGCGGCGACGGTAACCACGAGTTCTTCATCCTGGCGCGCCGGCGCTAGACGGCCATCCGGCCTGCGGCAACGACAAAAAAGCCCTGTCTGGGTAACAGACAGGGCTTTTGCATGGCGGCTGCCGACGCGGGTTTAGCCCAGCACGGCCGGCGCGCTGTCGTCGTCTACCGGGTTACGCACCACCAGTAGCGGCAGCGTGGTACGGCGCAGCACCGACTCGGCAAAGCTGCCCAGCAACAGGTGACGCCAGCCACGGTGGCCGTGGGTGCCGATGACCAGCAGGTCGGCGGCGGCCTGGGAGGCGAAATCCACCAGCTGTGCGGTAGCCGCATCGCCACCTTGCGGGGCTTCCAGCAAGTGCAGGGTGATATCTTTCACGCCCTGAGCACGCGCATAGGCCTGCGCTTCGTCCAGTACCGACTGGCCTTGCTTGCGCGCTTCGTCGTACAGGCCTTGGGTATCGAGCAGGCCAACGCTGTCGACGGCAAAATCATGCAGGCAGATGACGTGCACCAGCGACAGGTGACTGTTGGCCGCAGCCGCAATACGGACGGCTTCTACCAGGGCAGGTTGGGCATTGTGGCTGCCGTCCAGCGCCACGGTAAGGTGCTTGTACATGAAACTCTCCTTGCTGCTAGGTGTCTGTTATGTGAAAGATTCTGCTGCTAGCGGCCGCTGGCCGCTATCATTACTGCCGCCTTGCTTGATCTGATGCAAACGTATCGAATTAAGTAGTTTTACCTATCATTCATTAGGGATATTTCTATTACCATACTGGCTGTTTTTATGTCGGAGATCGAAGTGCTGGGTACGTTCATTCTGGTCGTGTGTCTGCTGTGCATCGTGTTGCTGTGGGTGTTCTTCCGCCCGCAACGCAAACCACGCAATGCATCGATCACACGCAACCAAACCGTCTATGCCCCCCACACTCAGCGCCACAGTGTGAACAGCAACAACCAGTTGACTGGCGAGGCTTACGGCAAGCTGTTGCGGGCTGCCCACGGCGACCGCCAACAAGTGGAACTGTGGATCGTGGAAGCGCAGTGCAATATGCCGGGCTATACCCGCACCGAAATCATCGAGCTGCTGGCCAAAGAACGCTGAACACGCTCCGTGCCAGACAATACGGCCCCGTCACCGGGGCCGTATGCATTTCAGGCCAGCACCCCCAGATAGCGGCGCTCCCAGGCAGTAATCTCGCCGTGGAAGCTGGCCAGCTCTACCTCCTTTACCGCCGCGTAGGCACGGGTGAACTCGGCGCCGAACAAGTTGGCCGCCGCACTGCCCTGCTGCATGCGCGCCAGCGCAGCATCCAGCGTACGCGGCAGGCTGTCGCCGCCGTCGTCTTCTTGCAGGAACACGTTGCCGGTGACGGCAGGTGCCGGCTGCAGGCCTTGCTCCATACCGAGCAGGCCGGCGCCCAGGCTGGCCGCCAGCGCCAGGTACGGGTTGGCATCGCAGCCCGGCAGGCGGTTTTCCACGCGCCGCGCCTGCGGTACCGACAGCGGCACACGCAGCCCTACCGAGCGGTTATCCACCCCCCAGCTGAGGTTGACCGGCGCCGCCAGGTTCTTGACAAAGCGGCGGTAGGAGTTGGGGCTGGGGCAGTACAGCGGCATCAGCTCGGCCAGATACTGCTGCATGCCGGCGATAAAACCGTGGAACAGCCGGCTTTCGCTGCCATCCGGCTGGCTGAACACATTGCAGCCTTCGCTATCCACCACGCTCTGGTGCAGGTGCATGGAGCTGCCCGGCTCGCCAGCCAGCGGCTTGGCCATGCACACCACGTTCAGGCCGTGACGGTTGCCGGTTTCTTTCAGCAGGGTCTTGAACAGGAAGGTCTGGTCGGCCAGCGCCAGCGCGTCGCCGTGCTTGAGGTTGATCTCGAACTGGCTGGGGCCCATCTCGTGCACCCAGGTATCGGTGGCGATACCCAGCATGTCGCAGCCGCGGTACACGTCGTCGAAAAAGGCTTCCAGGTCGTTGAGCGTGGTAAAGCTGAAGGCATCGAAACCACGCTCGCGGCGGCCGGTACGCAAGGCTGGCGGCTGGAACGGCGCGTCGCTGTCGGGGTTGGCCGCAAACAGGTAGAACTCCAGCTCCGGTGCCACCACCGGCGTCCAGCCATGCGCTGCGTAGCGTTGTAATACATTTTTCAACACTGTTCGCGGCGCCAGCGGCGACAGCTGACCGTCGTGATCGACACAATCACACAGTACCAGCGCACGCGGCGTGGTGGCCCACGGCAGCTGGCGCAACGTGGCCATGTCGGGCAGCAGCGTCACGTCCGGGTCGTGCTCGCCATAAAACCGGTAGTCGGGAAACTCGCCGATGCAGCTCTGAATCGGCACGGCGCGGGCAATTCGCAGCTGCTGGCCAGCAATGAAGGCCTGGCGCGGCAAGGTTTTGCCGCGGGCAAAACCGGTAACGTCGGCAAAGGCCAGCTCGACATCCCTGACGCCAAGCTGTTGCAGCCATTGCGCCTGGTCGGCATGGGGAACGGGGTGCGACATACGGCATCTCTCCTGATGTGTGGCCTGCCAGCGACGTTGGCCGGCAGGCTGATGAGGGGAGTATGCGCGCAATGATTCCGCAATCAAGTACATTATTCCGCAAGGCGGAACTGTTTAAAAAATTAAGCCATTCGGTCAGCTTGGCCGCAGCCTGGCCGCCACACTTTGCCGCTTACTGCTGCGCGGTGCACTGGTTACGGCCCATACGTTTGGACTTGTACATGGCCTGGTCGGCGCGGCGCAGCCAGTCGTGCAGGGTGTCGCCCTGCCGCAGCTGGGTAATGCCGAACGAGGCGGTTATCTGCAATGGCAGTGGCTGCTGTAGCAAGGGTTCGCTGGCTAACTGTTCGCACAGGCGGCGGGCTAGCTGTGCGGCGTCGTCCAGCCGCATGCCGGGCAGCAGGATGATGAACTCCTCGCCACCGAAGCGCGCCAGCAGGTCGTAAGGGCGTAACTGCGTTTGCAAACGGGTAGCCAGTGTCGACAGCACGGCGTCGCCCACGTCGTGACCATAGCTGTCGTTGACGCGTTTGAAATGGTCGATGTCCAGCATGATCAGGCTGCTGGGCTCCTGACTGACTGCCCACACGTCCAGCCTGTCGTTCAGTGCAGCCATGGCTGCACGGCGATTGGGTAGCTGAGTCAGTTCGTCTTGATGCGCCATGCTGCGAATGGTTTGCAGTGCCTGCTGCAGTCGCAAGTGTTCGTCCTGCAAAGCCGCCAGAGACAGCTCGGCGCGCACATTAGCGTCCAGCAGTTCTTCGGTCAGTAGCCTGGCCTGTAAGGCTGAACGCACGCCGGAGACCAGCTGTCGGTTCACCACGCCGCTATAAACGATCAACAAGAAAGCATAGAGCGCACCGGCAATGGCGACGTACACGTCAAGCGGTTGCGGGTATAAGCAAGCGTGCAGCAAGACCGGCAGATAGATACCAAGCAGGAATACGACGACAGAGGTCCAGAACATGGAGTGCACCAGCACCACCGTGGCGCAAATGCCACTGAGCACGATGTAGAGCATCATGCCGTACACCGGGGTGGCAATCGGCATCAGGAACCAGACGCTGGCACCCCAACCCAGACCGAACAGGCACTTGGTCACCAGGTAGAGGCGTATCCAGCGACGCCCGTCTGCCGGCGGCTCTTCACGCAAGGCTTGCGGCAAGATGCTGACCAGGCTGAGCACCACTACCAGATTGATACAGGTAAACCAGACATAGAGCGGCTGCAGGTTGCTTAGGTGCTCGGCGTGGCCCAGATACAGCAGCAAGCACGCTGCCACCGGGGTAGACAGGCTGGCGATAAAGCTGCGCCGTGCCACTAGCCGGATACGCTCGTCCCGTACCTGCGTTTCAAGCTGGCCGATATCCATGCGTGTATCGGGCGGCATGTCTGTCCCCTTCCCTGCAAAAAAATGGGCTGGCAAGCGCCAGCCCGTTTTGCCTGCGGCATCACGCCAGCAGCGGCCGGCTAGCTGCGCACCTGGCCGTCGCCCAGTACTACCCATTTCTGGCTGGTCAGCCCGTGCAGACCAACCGGTCCACGGGCGTGGATCTTGTCGGTGGAAATGCCGATTTCGGCGCCCAGACCATACTCGAAGCCGTCGGCAAAACGCGTGCTGGCATTGGCCATCACGCTGGCCGAGTCCACCTCGCGCAAGAACTGGCGACAACGGCCGTAATCGTCGCTGACGATGGCATCGGTATGGTGGCTGCCGTAATGGTTGATGTGTTCGATGGCGTCGTCGATGCCTTTTACCACCTTGATGGCCAGAATCGGTGCCAGATATTCGGTAGCCCAATCGTCGGCGGTGGCGGGTACGACCTTGTCACCCAGAATGCCGCGCGTGCGCTCGCAGCCGCGCAGCTCGACGCCCTTTTCCCAGTACGCTGCGGCCAACCTTGGCAGAATGAACTCGGCAAAAGCCGTGTGCACCAGCAGCGTTTCCATGGTATTGCAAGTGCCGTAACGGTGCGTCTTGGCGTTCAGCGCGATATTGAAAGCTTTTTCCGGGTTGGCGGTGTCGTCGATGTAAACGTGGCAGTTGCCGTCCAGGTGTTTGATCACCGGCACCCGCGCCTCGCGGCTGATGCGCTCGATCAGGCCCTTGCCGCCACGGGGTACGATCACGTCGACAAACTCGGTGAGGGTGATCAGCTCGCCCACTGCCGCGCGGTCGGTGGTTTCCAGCACCTGCACCACGTGCGGCGGCAGGTCGGCCACGCGCAGGCCTTCGTGCACGCAGGCGGCAATGGCCTGGTTGCTGTGGAAGGCTTCCGAACCGCCACGCAGGATCACTGCGTTACCCGACTTCAGGCACAGGCCGGCTGCGTCGGCGGTCACGTTGGGGCGGGCTTCGTAAATGATGCCGACCACGCCCAGCGGCACGCGCATCTTGCCCAGCTGGATCCCGGACGGCCGGTAGCTGAACTCGCCCATTTCCCCCACCGGGTCCGGCAGGCTGGCGATCTGGCGCAAGCCTTCTGCCATGCCGTGGGCAGCTTTTTCCGACAGCGTCAGGCGGTCGATCATCGCCTCGGCCAAACCGTTCTTGCGCGCAGCTTCCAGGTCCAGCATGTTGGCCGCCAGCAGGCGGTCCAGGTCGCGCTCGATAGCGTCGGCAATGGCGTGCAACGCCTTGTTCTTCTGGTTGGTATCGGCACGGGCAATGGCGCGGCTGGCCTTGCGAGCAGCCTGGCCTACCACGTTCATATAATGTTTCACATCCATGGTCTTGTCCTGAAATGCTTGGTGGTCCCTGTCTTTCAGAGTAATGCAAAGTACCGCGCTTCGGCCAGTGTTCATATCGAACGTATGGCAGCAATACTGCCTGTAGCCCACCATCCAAGCCACGGTTTTATCGGTATTTCCGCAACGTGCACAGGGGCAAAGCCAGCCGATGCTGCACTGCAAGATTGACCATTATGGTGCGCACTCCTTATTTTGTCCGACAAGCAACCGCTTGACAGACTTGTATCCAGGAGACCGGCATGACCCCGTACCAGGCGTTTTACCAGCAGTCCATCGATGACCCCGACACGTTCTGGGGGCGGGAAGCCTCACGCATCCACTGGCACAAGCCGTTCGACAAGGTACTGGCCTACGACCAGCCACCGTTTCGCGACTGGTTTGCGGGCGGCCTCACCAACCTCTGTTACAACGCGGTAGACCGCCACCTGGCCGAGCGCGCCGAGCAGACCGCGCTGGCCTACGTGTCGACCGAAACCGGCATCGAAACCGGCTATACCTTCCGCGAGCTGTACGAGGAAGTGGCCCGCTTTGCCGCCATCCTGCAGGCGCAAGGCGTAACCAAGGGCGACCGCGTGCTGATCTACATGCCGATGATCCCCGAGGCCATTTTCGCCATGCTGGCCACCGTGCGGCTGGGGGCCATCCACTCCGTCGTGTTCGGCGGCTTTGCGCCGGCCAGCCTGGCTACCCGCATCGAGGACGCCAGCCCCAAAGTGATGATCACCGCCGACGCCGGCATGCGCGGCGGCAAGGTTATCCCCTACAAGCCGCTGGTGGACGAAGCGCTGGGCTACGCTGGCGCCAGCGCACCGGCCAAAGTGATCGTGGTGAACCGCGGCCTGGCCGAAGCGCCAATGATGAAACCGGGCCGCGACCTGGACTACGACACGCTGCGCGACGCGCACCTGCACGACCGCGCCGACGTGGAATGGGTTGAATCCAGCCACCCCAGCTACATCCTGTACACCTCCGGTACCACCGGCAAGCCCAAGGGCGTGCAGCGCGACACCGGCGGCTACGCCGTGGCGCTGGCCGCCAGCATGGACTACATCTACGGCGGCAAGCCGGGCGAGTGCTACTTCTCCACGTCCGATATCGGCTGGGTGGTGGGCCATTCCTACATCGTGTACGGGCCGCTGATCAGCGGCATGACCACGCTGGTTTATGAAGGCCTGCCAGTGCGCCCCGACGCTGGTATCTGGTGGCAGCTGGTAGAAAAATACCGCGTCAGCGTGATGTTCTCTGCCCCTACCGCCATCCGCGTACTGAAAAAGCAGGACCCGGCCTGGCTGCACAAATACGACCTGTCCAGCCTGCGCGCGCTGTTCTTGGCGGGGGAGCCGCTGGACGAACCTACCGCCACCTGGATTGCCGGCGAGCTGGGCATTCCGGTGCTGGACAACTACTGGCAAACCGAAACCGGCTGGCCGATGCTGACGCTGTGCAACGGCGTGGAACAAAAAGCCGTGAAATTCGGCAGCCCCGGCCTGCCGGTGTACGGCTTCAACGTGAAACTGTTCAACGAGAGCACGGGCCAGGAAGTCGGCCCCGGCGAGAAGGGCGTGATCGGCGTCATCCCGCCGCTGCCGCCGGGCTGTATGAGCACGGTGTGGGGCCAGGACCAGCGCTTTGTCGATACCTACTTCAGCCTGTTCAAGGACAAACTGGTGTACTCCAGCTTTGACTGGGGCATCAAGGACGACGACGGCTACTACACCATCCTTGGCCGTACCGACGACGTAATCAACGTCGCCGGCCACCGCCTGGGTACCCGCGAGATCGAAGAAGCCGTCAGCAGCCACAGCGCCATTGCCGAAGTGGCGGTGGTGGGCGTGGAAGACAGCCTGAAAGGCCAGGTGCCCAAGGCGTTTGCCGTAGTGAAGGACCCGTCGCTGCTGGACGACCCGACACAGCGTGCCGCGCTGGAAAAAGACGTCATCGCCCGCGTGGCGGCGCAGCTGGGCGCCATCGCCAACCCGGCACGGGTGTACTTTGTGAACCAGCTACCCAAGACCCGCTCTGGCAAGGTGCTGCGCCGTTCCATTCAGGCACTGGCCGAAGGCCGCGACCCGGGCGACCTCACCACCCTGGACGACCCGGCCGGTATCGAGCAGATCCGCCAGATCATCCAGCAGTAATAGCAAGCGCGGCTGCGGCCGCCGGCTCCCTTTGGCTCCCCCTGTGTCGAGGCAGGGGGAGCCTTTTTTGCGGCCAACGTGGCGCTGGTGACAGGCGTAAAAAAGCCCGTCACGAAGGACGGGCCGCGTTGTTTGCCGCTCAGGCTTACTGCTTGAAGTGGGATACCGCTGCGCCAAGGTCTTGTGCGTGTGCGCCCAGCTGCCCGGCGGCAGCGGCGGTCTGGTCCACCGCAGCCTGGTTGGACTCGGTCATGCTGGAAATTACCTCGGCGCGCTGGGCGATATCGCGCACGGCCTGCTGCTGCTCGCGCAGCGCCAGTGCTACCGATTCGATGTGCTGGCGAATGTTGGCCGCATTGTCGCGAATGCCCTGGATGGCCTCGCTGGCTTGCTGGCTCTGCACCACCCCATGCTGGGTAGCGGTCACGCTGGTCTGCATGGTGTTCACCACGCCACGCATGCCGGTGCTGAGGTTGTCTATCTGGCGGCTGATATCCACAGTGGCCTGGCTGGTACGCTCTGCCAGCTTGCGTACTTCGTCGGCCACCACGGCAAAACCACGACCGCTTTCGCCGGCACGGGCGGCTTCGATGGCCGCGTTCAGCGCCAGCAGATTGGTCTGGTCGGCAATATCGTGAATGGTTTGCGTGATGCTGGCGATAGTCTGCGTCTGCACGTTCAGGCTGTCCAGCGCGGTAGCGGCGCCACCGATATGATCGGCAATACCGCGGATATCGTCGGCCGACTGGTTGATCAGGCCGGCACAGTGGTGCACGGCGCCGTCGGCGTCGCGGGCCTCCTGCTCCACGTGGCGTAGCTGCTGCGCCAGCTGGTCGATGCTCTGCAGCACTTCTTCCACCGCCACCGCGATGGCACGCGACGCCTCGCTCTGCGCGTGTGAGGCCTGCTGTACGCCGTGGGCAGACGCGTTCAGCTGGGTGGCACTGCCTTGTACCTGACCGGCCAGCTCGCGGATGCGGCCGGTGATATCGCGCAGCTTGTTCTGCATGTCGGCCAGCGCACCCATCAGGCTTTGTTCACGGCCAGAGGGTACCCGCAAGCTGTGGCTGAGGTCCCCCGCCGCAATGGCTCGCGTCTGGCGCATGGCTTCCACCGGCTCGCCACCCAGGCTACCGAATACGCGACGGTACTGCAGCACACCGCCCGCCACTACCAGCAGGATCAGCAAGCCACTGCTCAGCAGCAAGCTGAGCTGGGCTTGATCGATCTGGCTTTCGCTATCACTGACCACCTGGGCCATATGACTTTCGACACGCTGCTGCAAGCCTTCCAGCTTTTTGGTCAGCGCCTCGGCACGGTCGTCAAAACCGGCACCCGGCGCTTTCATCAGCGCATTACCGGCGTCGCGACCCTGGGTGATGTAGGCGTCGGCCATTTGGTGGCCCACCTGATAAAACGTATCCAGCAACTGGCGGGTAGCCTGCGCGTCGTCGGCGTAGATGGTATCCAGTTGCTTGAGCTCATCCAGCTTACCGACCGCGGCTTGATAGTGCTCCTTGGCGTCGCCAAAACCGTCACGATCACCCGTCGCACTGGCATCGGTAAGAAACTGCTGGATCTGCACCACATGAAAGCGCAGATCCGCCATGCGGTCGGTCAGGCCATCAGCCACCTGGTGCTCATAACGGCTGTTGGCCATGATCTTGTTAAGGCCGATGGTGACGATGATGGTCTGGGCGATGGCCAACAGCACGGTAACCGCGACAAAGCTGATCAGCAGCGGGCGTAATTGGCGAGAAGAAGAAAGGGGCATCGGTGGCTCTTACAGAGGTATCAACCTGCTTATTCTGAAGGTTTAATGCTGGACAGGCTTGTACTAAACGAAACAGCTTTGATCTGCGCCTTATTTCAATAAATAAAAATATCAGAATTGATTATCTATTCATCAGCGCTGCCATCGCGCTAGCCTAAGGCGCAGCATGGTTAGCCACGCTTGGTTAGGCGAATGGCAGCACTTTATTGCACGTAGTATTAGTTTCGATAAAAAAACTTACTCAACATAAACCGCTTAAAGGCACAGCACGACCTAGCCTTGCTGCAATGTCTGCTTTACGCGACGCATGCCCAGCCACACCAGCAGTGCCACCAGCGGAATCGACATGCCGGTCAGCAGTTCCACGTCCAGGTGCAGGCCGGCGGCCTTGCCGGCCTTGAACAGGTAGCCCAGCAAACCGACGGCGTAATAGGTCAGTACGGCAACCGACAACCCTTCCACCGTCTCTTGCAGCCGCAATTGCAGCTCGGCCCGGCGGTCCATGCTGGCCAGCAGGGCACGGTTCTGTTCTTCGTGCATGACCTCGACCCGTGTACGCAGCAAGGCGGTGCTGCGCTGCAGCCGCGCCATCAGCCGTTCCTGTCGTCGTGCGGCGGTGTCACAGGTTTCCATCGCCGGTGCCAGCCGCCGCTCCATGAACTCGTGAAACGGCTGCAGGCCGGGCAAGCGCCGCTCGCGCAATTCGGCAATGCGGCGTTCGACCAGCTTGTAGTAAGCACGGGCGGCAGCAAAGCGGTACTGGCTCTGTGCAATCAGCTGCTCGCCTTGGGCCGATAGTTCGGTCAGCTCTTCCAGCATGGCGGCGTCGTGCGCGCTGTGCTCGGCCATATGCAGGTTGACGCTGCGCAAGCGGGTACCCAGCACGTCCAGCTCGCGCATCTGGCGCTTGGCTTCCGGCAAGGCCAGCAGCGCCAGCAGGCGGTAGGTTTCCATTTCGAACAGGCGCTGCATCATGCGGCCGGATTGCGATGGCCCCATGCTACGGTCGATCACCACGTAGCGGCTGAAACCTTCAGCCAGCTTAGGGTCAGGGTGTAGGCGCAGATCGGTGTAAGCGACGCCGTTGCCGTCGCCGATTTCGGCGCCAATCAGCTCCTGGCCACCAAACCAGCGACGGGCGATGTCAAGCGCCGGTGCCTCTTGTGTGGCAGGCAGCAGCACAGCATGCATCGCCACCATGACGCAGCCCGGCAATGCGGCCAACCATTCAGCAGGCAAGCGGTCCAGCGCGGTACGCTCGAACGGCTCGGCAAAATCGCCACCCAATACGAAGGTGTAGCGGGCAAATTCGGTGTGCAGCGCCCAGCGGATGGTGAAGTCACCGGCTACGCCGGTGTAGTGCATTTGATCTGCGTCCAGCGCTGGCAAGCCGATACGCTGCAACAGGTCTTGCAGCGCGTTGCGCTGGGCACCGTCGTCTTCTTCGAAGAACAGGGTCAGTGTAGACAGCCGGGCCGGCGACGGTATCGCGATCGGCGGGCGGGCATGCGCCTCGTCATTGAGGCCACGGCGTAGAGGATGCGTTTTGAGCGTAATCATTGGTTTATCCCTGAGAGCGAAGCTCTGCGGCTTCTGCCCGGCAGCTTACCTGCCGCGCGGCAGGCGGGCTAGCTTGAGGCTTTACGGTCAGGGATAGCATGCAAGGATCACGCCAGCATGACAGTGCGGTGCGTCACTAGACCGCCAGACAGCGGCCGACCGCTACTCAGGACTTGGCGCGATGGTGGCGCAGCAGCGAATTCAGCGCGTCCTTCACTACCGGGTTACGCACCGTGTCAGCCGCCTGGGCAAAGGCTTGCAGGCCGGCATCGGACAGCTGGAACGACTTGCTGCGAACGGGCTTGGGCGGCGTGGGCAGCACCTTCACCCGCAGGCTGCGCAACGGGTAGCCTTGGCGCGTCAGCGGGGCGATCACGCTGTTGCCCAGCAGCCGCAGGCGGGCAGCCACGGTACTGTTGTGCGCATACACCACCAGCTCGCCATCGCGCACGCAGGCCACCTGGCAATGCTGGCCCAACTGGCCCGGCAGCAGGCGCTTGAAGGCCTTGTCCAGCGTCAGGATGGCCTGGGCAGCAGTAGTAAGGTCGGCCAGGCGCGCATCGCGCTGGCTGAACTGACGTAGCGGTTGTGAGGACATAGCAGGCACCAAAAAACACAGGCAGCAGAGTGTAGCCGATCTGCTGCCTGTGCGGCGCTGCAAGCCATGCAGCCGGGGCGCCGCGCAAGTTGGCCGCAGGCTTTCCGGTGCTTACGCCGGCACCGTGACTGTCGGGCTGCCGGCGGCCACTTCCAGCCGCGTAATGCTGCGCGTCGCAGGCAAAGCCGGCGCAGCACCGGCGGCCAGCGGCTTCAGCGTATGGAAGCTGCAGCTGAGCTTGGCAGGCGTCAGGGTGACGATGGCGTAGCCTTGAGCGTCGGTATTGGCCACCTTCAGCCACGGGTTGAACGTCGTCAGCGTGCTGTTGAAAGTATTGGTGCGCACCCCGCCCTGCTCGGTGTAGATCAGCGGCTTGGTCTTGGCGAAGGCGGCGTTGCCGTCCACCACGCTTTCGAAGTAGCTGTAGAACGAGTTGCTGGAAATGCCGGCGGTGACCAGATCCACCATTACCGGCACCGGGCTGGCGGCGTCGAAGTCATCCATCACGCTGCCGGCAAAGAAGGCGTGGATGTCGCCGGTGAGCGCCACCACATTGCCGATGGCGTTGTCTTTCAGGTGCTGCAGCAGCGCCTTGCGCTCGGCGTTATAGCCGTCCCACTGGTCGGCATTCAGCAGGAAGGTGTCGAAGAACTGTGCCGGCGGCAGCGCGGCGTCCAGCTGCGGCTTGATGCCGGCGTCGAACACGGTGCCGCTGACGCCGGCCAGCGCCAGCACCGCCTTGGTCTGGGTGTAAGCCGGCGCCGGCGCCTGGGTGGCTTTGCTGGCGCTGGGGACGGCGGCTGCCGCGGTGGTGAGGTCGCTCACCAATGCGGTGGTGAGCTGGCTTTGCAAAGCTGCCAGGCCCGCGTTGGCCGCAATCAGGCTTTGTACCATCATGCCGGCCACTGCCTGCGTGCCGTTTACCTGCATGCGTAACAGCGACACCTCGTTGCCCCACAGTTTCCAGGTGGTGCTGGCCGCGCTCATGCGGTCTTTCCACCACTGGCGCTGGGTGCTGCCCAGGATAGACACCGGGTCCAGGCTGCCGCCGGCGGCGGTCATCTTCTGACTTTCCACCGCGGCCAGCGTGGACTTGGGCACGAAGTAACGGCTACCCACTTCGCTGCCGGCACCGACTTCGGGAATGACGTGGTCGGCACGGAACAGGCGCTGGTCGGTCATCACCAGGGTGGCCAGGTTGCCAAAGCTGAACGCGCGGTAGATACGGATGTTCTGGAACGAAGGGTTGGCCGCGTCAAAGCTGACGTCGGCCGGCATGTACTCGAACCACGCCTGGTTGGCGTCACGGCGGCGGCTGGTGGCCTTGCTGGCGTCGTCGCCGGTGGTGTAGGTCTGGCGGTCTTGCCAGGCGTCGTCGCTGAATTCGTGATCGTCCCATACCGCAATCACCGGGAAGGCAGCGTGCAAGGCCTGCAGGCGGCTGTCGCTACGGTAGGTTTTGTACAGCGTACGGTAGTCGGCCAGCGTGGTGGCGTAGCTGGCACCATCGCTACGCTTGGTGCCGTTGGGCAGCGTGATCTGGCTGTGGCGGCTTTCTACCTTGCCGGTCTGGAACGCCGCACCGACGGTTTCGTAGATGTAATCGCCCAGGTGCACCACGAAGTCCAGGTCTTGCTGCAGTAGCTCGTCAAACGCCGCCCAGTGGTTGACGCTCCAGTCCTGGCACGACACGAAGGCGAACTTCAATTGCGACAGCGGGGTGCCGGCGGCCGGCGCCGTCTTGCTGCGGCCAACCTGGCTGACGCTGCTGCCGGCGCGGAAACGGTAGTAGTAAACGGTACCCGGCTGCAGCGCGGTCACCTTGTGGCGCACGGTGTAATCCCACTGCACCTGGGCGGTAACGGTAACGCTGTGCAGCACGCTGGCAAAGCCGGCGCTGGTAGACAGTTCCAGCGTGACGGCGGTATCGGCGCTGGCGTCGCCCAGCCGCGTCCACAGTACCAGGCTATCCGGTTGCGGGTCGCCGGAGGCCACCCCCTGCGGGAAGGTATAACTGCGCGGGCTATCGCCTCCGCCACCGCTGCCAAAACAGCCGCTCAGGCCCAGCGTGGCGGCGGAAACGGTCAGAAAGCCGCCGCGCTTCAGGAATTGTCTGCGATCCATGGGTACTTCCTCGTGTGTATTGTTATTTGTCGTTACAACGTCAAGCCAGCGCTCAGGCTAAGCTGTCTGCATGACAGCGCGTTTACGCTCATACGTTTGTTTAGAACACGGCAACGCATTTCATTAAACACACACTGGCCCATCGCACAGGCACTTGATACCGGTCAGCAATGCCCCCATTAAAAGAAGGTTTGCCTGTGCTACACTTTTAGCCATTTTTATCGGCCCGCTGGCCGCTGGATGTCCACACGATGATTTCGACGCTTCTCAAGAAAGTATTCGGCAGCCGCAACGAACGACTGCTCAAGCAATATCGCCAGGTCGCCAACCGCATCAACGGTATGGAAGACGCCATGAAGGCACTGTCGGACGAACAGCTGGCGGCCAAAACCACCGAATTCAAAGAGCGTCATGCCAAGGGTGAAACGCTGGACGCGTTGCTGCCGGAAGCGTTTGCCGTCTGCCGCGAAGCCTCGCGCCGCGTGCTGAACATGCGCCACTTCGACGTACAGCTGATCGGCGGCATGGTGCTGCACCACGGCAAGATCGCCGAAATGCGTACCGGCGAGGGCAAGACCCTGGTGGGCACCCTGCCGGTATACCTGAACGCCATTGCCGGCAAGGGCGTACACGTCATTACCGTCAACGACTACCTGGCCAGCCGCGACGCCGGCATCATGGGCAAGCTGTACAACTTCCTAGGCCTGTCGGTGGGGGTGAACCTGTCGCAGATGCAGCACGAGCACAAGAAGCTGGCCTACGCCTGCGATATCACCTACGGCACCAACAACGAATTCGGCTTCGACTACCTGCGCGACAATATGGTGTTCAGCCTGGGCGAGAAAGTGCAGCGCGAGCTGAACTTCGCCGTGGTGGACGAAGTGGACTCCATCCTGATCGACGAAGCGCGTACCCCGCTGATCATCTCCGGCCCGGCGGAAGACAACGTGGAGATGTACCGCGCCATGAACGCGGTACCGCCGCTGCTGAAAAAGCAGGAAACCGAAGACGGCGAAGGCGATTACTGGGTGGATGAAAAAGCGCACAGCGTGCTGCTATCCGAAGCCGGCCACGAACACGCCGAAGCCATCCTAAGCCAGATGGGCCTGCTGGCCGAAGGCGACAGCCTGTACTCGGCGGCCAACATCACGCTGATGCACCATCTGAATGCCGCGCTGAAAGCCCACGCCTTGTTCCATCTGGACCAGCACTACGTGGTGCAGGACGGCGAAGTGGTAATCGTGGACGAATTCACCGGCCGTCTGATGGCCGGCCGCCGCTGGTCCGATGGCCTGCACCAGGCCGTAGAGGCCAAAGAAGGTGTGCAGATCAACCGCGAAAACCAGACCCTGGCGTCGATCACCTTCCAGAACTACTTCCGCCTGTACGGCAAGCTGGCCGGCATGACCGGCACTGCCGACACCGAGGCTTACGAGTTCCAGAACATCTACTCGCTGGAAACTGTCGTCATCCCAACCAACCGCCCGATGATCCGCCAGGACCACCAGGACAAGATCTACCGCTCGGCACGCGAGAAGTACAACGCCATCATCAGCGACATCAAAGACTGCGTCAGCCGCGGCCAACCTGTGCTGGTGGGTACTACCAGCATCGAAAACTCCGAGCTGATGTCGCAACTGTTGAGCCAGGCCGGCATTGCCCACAACGTGCTGAACGCCAAAGAACACGCCCGCGAAGCGGACATCGTGATCCAGGCCGGCCGCCCGGGCATCGTGACCGTGGCTACCAATATGGCCGGTCGCGGTACCGACATCGTGCTGGGTGGCAACCCGGAACCGGAAATCAAAGCCGTGCAGGCAGATGACAGCCTGTCCGACGCCGACAAGGCCGCCCGCATCGACGCCATCCGTGCCGAATGGAAACAGCGCCACGACGCAGTACTGGCTGCCGGCGGCCTGTACATCATCGGTACCGAACGCCACGAATCGCGCCGTATCGACAACCAGCTGCGCGGCCGTGCCGGCCGTCAGGGTGACGCTGGCGCCAGCCGCTTCTACCTGTCGCTGGAAGACCCGCTGCTGCGCATCTTCGCCGGCGACCGCGTAGCCATGATCATGGACAAGCTGAAAATGCCGGACGGCGAGGCCATCGAGCACCCGTGGGTATCGCGCTCCATCGAAAACGCGCAGCGCAAGGTGGAAGGCCGCAACTTCGACATCCGCAAACAGCTGCTGGAGTACGACGACGTCGCCAACGATCAGCGCAAGGTGATTTACCAGCAACGTAACGAAATCCTGGCAGACCAGGACGTAGCCGCCATCATCAGCCATATGCGAGACGGCGTACTGAGTGATGTGGTTGATCTGCACATGCCGCCGGATTCGATGGAAGAACAATGGGATCTGCCGGGGCTGGAGCGCACGCTGGAGGCAGAATTCCAGCTGCAAGCACCGGTGGCCGACTGGATCAAGGCCGAGCCGGCGCTGGACATTCCGGACATCAAGCAACGCATCCTCGACATGGCTGCTGCCAGTTACCAAGTCAAAGTGGACCAGGCTGGCGAAGCGGCTATGCGCCAGTTCGAACACGGCCTGGTACTGCAGATGCTGGACAATCACTGGCGCGAGCACCTGGCGGCGATGGATCACCTGCGCCAGGGCATCCACCTGCGCGGCTACGCCCAGAAGAACCCGAAACAAGAGTACAAGCGCGAGGCGTTCGAGCTGTTCTCCGACATGCTGGACCGTGTGAAACGCGGCGTGGTCAGTGTGCTGATGACCGTACAGGTACGCAGCGAGGAAGACGTGGAAGCCGTGGCACCGCACCAAGTGGCCGGCATGGAAATGCACCACGACGACGCCCCCAGCGCCACCGAAGGCAACCCGTTCTCGCCGGAGGCCCTGGCCTCGCAAGGCCTGCGCGTTGGCCGCAACGACCCCTGCCCGTGCGGCAGCGGCCTGCGCTACAAACAGTGCCACGGCAAGCTGGCCTGATCGTCAGGCAACCCTGCACCAAACCGGCGCTCCGTGCGCCGGTTTTTTTTCGGCCACCGGGCAGCTGTCTGCGGCCATGAAAAATGCCGTCCACTGTTATCAGTGGACGGCATGCGTGCCAGCTAGGCCGTATGCGGCCGAGCTTTGCCTTACACCAGCAGGCAGGACGTCTGCGTGGCCGCCGTGACGGCGTGCAGCTTGATGTCTTCCTTGGCGCAACGCTCCACCGCATTCGGGCAACGGGTACGGAACACGCAGCCGGACGGCGGGTTGATCGGGCTGGGCAAATCACCCTGCAAGATCTGGATAGTCTTGTTGCGCTCCAGCTTAGGATCGGGAATCGGAATGGCCGACAGCAGTGCACGGGTGTACGGATGGGTGGGCTGATCGTATAGCGCATGCTTCTCGGCCAGCTCCATCTCGCGGCCCAGATACATCACCAGAATGCGGTCGGAGATATGCTTCACCACCGCCAGATCATGGGCAATGAAGATCAGCGACAGGCCCATTTCACGCTGCAGTTCTTTCAGCAGATTGATGATCTGCGCCTGGATGGACACGTCCAGCGCGGATACCGGCTCGTCACAGATGATGAGCTTGGGTTCCAGGATCAGTGCACGGGCGATGCCGATACGCTGACACTGGCCACCAGAAAACTCGTGCGGGTAACGGTTGATCATCTGCTCGCGCAGCCCCACTTTCACCATCATGGCGCGTACGCGCTGCATGATCTCGTCTGGCGACAGTTCGGGGCGGTGTACGCGCAGCGGTTCGCCGATGATCTGAGCGATGGTCATGCGCGGGTTCAGCGATGCCAACGGGTCCTGGAAGATCATCTGGATGTCCTTGCGCACGTTCAGCCAGTCTTTCGTACTGCCCTTGCGCAGGTCTTTGCCCATCCATACGATTTCGCCGTCGGTAGCCGGAATCAGGTTCAGGATGGCACGGCTCAGCGTGGACTTGCCACAGCCGGATTCGCCTACCACACCCAGTGTTTCGCCTTCGTACAAGTCGAAGCTGACGCCATCCACCGCCTTCAGCGTGCGTTTGGGCGTCCACGGCCAGTCGTTGTTACCCTTTACCTTGAAGTGCACCTTGACGTCGCGCACCGATAACAGCAATTTCTTGTCAGCCATGGCTCACCTCCAGTTTCAGTTCGGCCACCGGCTTGTGGCAGGCGCGCAGTACCGCAAGGTTGGCCGCAGACGGCGCCAGCGCTGGCAGCTGCTCGGCACACTGCGCCGAGGCGTGGCTGCAGCGTTCGGTAAACGGACAGCCTTTGGGCATATTGGCCATATTGGGCGGGTTGCCGGGAATGCTGACCAAGGCGTCGCCGTCGTGGTCCAACCGCGGCAGGGCACCCAGCAGGCCAATGGTGTAGGGGTGGCTGGGCTGGTAGAAGATGTCGTTGGCGGTGCCGTACTCCATCACACGGCCACCGTACATCACCATCACTTTTTCGCACAGGCCGGCTACCACGCCCAGGTCGTGGGTAATCATGACGATGGCGGTGCCGAAATCGCGCTGCAGGTCTTTCAGCAGGGTGAGGATCTGCGCCTGCACGGTCACGTCCAGCGCGGTGGTGGGCTCGTCAGCGATCAGCACTTCCGGCTCGCACAGCAGGGCCATGGCGATCATCACGCGCTGGCGCATGCCACCGGAAAACTCGTGCGGGTACATGTCGACGCGGCGGGCCGCCTCGGGAATGCGTACCGCTTCCAGCAGTTCGATAGCGCGCTTTTTGGCCTGCTTGCGGGTCATGCCTTTGTGCAGCTCCAGTACCTCGGTCATCTGGCGCTCTACCGTCAGGTAGGGGTTCAGCGAGGTCATCGGGTCCTGGAAGATCATCGAGATGCGGTCACCGCGAATGCCGTTGAGCTGCTTCGGGCTCATGGCCAGCAGGTTCTGGCCCTTGTACAGCGCCTCACCGCTGGGGCGGCCGTTCTTGGCCAGCAAGCCCATCATCGCCAGTACCGACTGGCTTTTGCCGGAGCCGGATTCGCCCACGATGCCGAGGGTCTGGCCGGCGTCCAGCTCGAAGCTGACACCGTTGACGGCATTGACCATGCCGTCCGGTGTCTGGAACTGCACGCCAAGATTGTTAACTTTCAGAAGACTCATGGCGTATTCCTCAACGGTCTTTCGGGTCCAGCGCGTCGCGCAGGCCATCGCCGATATAGTTGGCGCAGTACAAGGTAATGGACAGCATGGCGGCCGGGAACAGCAGAATCCACGGCGTGGTTTCCATCACGCCGGTACCGTCCTCGATCAGCACGCCCCAGCTGGTCATCGGCTCTTGTACACCCAGCCCCAGGAAGGACAGTACTGATTCGGTCAGAATCACGCCCGGCACGGTTACCGTGGTGTAGATCACTACGATGCCCAGCAGGTTAGGCACGATGTGGCGGAAGATGATGTTGGGGGTAGACACACCGATAGCATGCGCCGCCTCGACGAATTCCTTGGATTTGATCGACAGCGTCTGGCCACGTACCACGCGTGCCATATCCATCCACGAGAACACGGTGATGGTCAGTACCACCAGGTAGAACTCGCGGCCCAGCAGCGTCACCATCAGGATGGCGATCAGCAGGTAGGGTACGGCGTACATCATGTCGACGATACGCATCATGATGGTATCCACCTTGCCGCCGATGAAGCCGGCGGTGGCCCCCCAGACGATACCGATGGTGACCGAGGCGATGGTGGCCAGCAGGCCTACCATCAGCGAGATGCGACCGCCTATCAGGCAACGCACCAGCAAGTCACGGCCTAGCTCGTCGGTGCCGAAGTAATGGCCGCCCTCCAGGCTGGGCGGCATGCTCATCGCGTTCCAGTCGGTGTCTTCGTATGAGTAGGGCAACACCATGGGCCCGAAAATACAGGCCACGGTGATGATAGTGAGAATGATCAGGCTGATAACCGCTGCCTTGTTGCGGAAAAAACGCTCGCGCGCATCGCGCCACGGGCTGCGCCCTTCGATGGCCGCGGCATTGATGTTGGCCTCGATGGCCCCGGCCAGGTCGCGTTGTTTGCTTCGGGAAAACATGTATAACTATCCTCGCGGTTTGACGTGTGACCGATCGCGATCAGTAACGGATCTTCGGATCAAGCAGCGCATAGCACAGGTCAACCAGCAGGTTGATCAGTACGGCAACCACGGTAACCAGTACCACCAGCCCCAGTACCAGCGTGTAGTCGCGGTTGGAGGCACCGTTGATGATCAGCTTGCCCAGGCCCGGTAGCGAAAACACCGACTCGGTCACCACCGCACCGGTAATGGTGGAAATGGCGATCGGGCCCACTACCGAAATCACCGGCATCAGCGCGGGTTTGAGCGCATGGCGCAACACGATGGTACGCATCGGCAGGCCCTTGGCCTTGGCGGTACGGATGAAGTTGGAGTTCATCACCTCGATCAGGCTGCCACGCATCACGCGGCCGATGGTGGACACGTTGATGAAGGTGAGCAGCGCAATAGGCAGCACCATGTAATTGATTTGGTAGTCGTTCCAGCCGCCGGCAGGCAACCAGGCCAGCCAGATGGCAAACACCAGGATCAGTACCGGGCCGATCACGAACGAGGGGAAGGCGCTGCCAAGGTTGCCGATCAGCATCACGAAATAGTCGACAATGCTGTTCTGACGCAAGGCAGCGATAGTGCCCAGCACGATGCCGATGAACACCGACAACAGCAAGGCGGTACCACCGATCATGGCGGAAATGGGCAGCGCGTTGGCCACCAGATCGTTGACGCTCCAGTCGGCGTAACGGAAAGAAGCGCCGAGGTCGCCTTGCAACAGGCTCTTCAGGTACAACAGATATTGCTGCCACAGCGGCAGGTCAAGATGATACTTGGCCTGCAGGTTGGCCATGACGGCAGCTGAAATCTTGCGTTCGGAATCGAACGGGCCACCGGGGGTGGCGTGCAGCATCAGGTAACAGACGGTGATGACGAGCAGCAGGGTGGGGATCGTCATCAATACGCGTCGCAAAGCGTAAGACCACATGGGAGTACTCCAGGTCGGTAACGGCAACCACCAGCCCTAACAGGGGTGCTGCCAGGCTGGGCACGGGGTGCAGCGCCACTACCACTTCCAAATCAGACCGGGTGCCCTGTTGGGGTGCACCCGGTCTCGTGACGAAGGCTAGGCTTCAGGCTGTACGCATCAGCTTAGTGCTTGATGATGTACAGATCCTTGTTGCGGTAGCGATCCAGCGCGTTTTTGCCGTTGTAGCCACCAACGTAAGGTTTGACCAGACGCGGGGTGGTGTAAGACAGCAGCGGGATGATCGGGTAGTCGTCCATGATCATCTTGGTAGCCTGGGTCAGCAGTTGCTTGCGCTCTGCCGGGGTCTTGGCCTGGTTACCTTTCTTGATCAGCTCTTCTGCCTTCGGGTTGCAGTTGCCGTTGTCGTTCTGGTCGGAGCCGCACTGCACCAGGGTCAGGAAGGTGGTGGCATCGTTGTAGTCGGCTACCCAGCCGTTACGCGCGATCTGGTATTCACCGTCGTGGCGCTTTTTCAGCAGTACCTTGAACTCCATGTTTTCCAGCTCGGTGTTCAGGCCCAGCTTGGTCTTCCACTCGGAAGCGGCAAAAATGGCCATCTTCTTGTGGTATTCACTGGTGTTGTACGTGAACTTGATCTTGCTGCCCGGCTGTACGCCGGCTGCGGCCAACAGTTTCTTGGCTTCGGCCACACGTTGTGCCATCGGCCATTTCACCCAGTCGTAGCTGGTCACGTCAGCACCGGCCGTGCCTTTTACTACCACGCTGTAAGCAGGCGACTGGCCGTCAGCCGTGATCTTGGCGGCAAGAATGTCACGATCGATGACCATGGACAGCGCCTGACGCACGCGCTTGTCTTTCATCACCGGGTCTTTGGCGTTCAGGCTGTAGTAACGCAGGCCCAGCATCGGCGAGTTGCGTACATCTTTCGGCAGCTCGGCCTTGTATTTTTCGTAGGTGCCCGGGGGCAGCTGGTATACCCAGTCGTTTTCGCCGGACTGGTACAGTTTCACATCAGCGAAACCGTCTTCGATCGGCAGGTAGGTCACCTTGTTCAGTACGACGGTCTTCGCGTCCCAGTACTGCGGGTTTTTCTCAAGCACGATCTTGCTGTTAACCGACCAGTCTTTCAGTACGAAAGCACCGTTACCCACCAGTTTGCCCGGCTTGGTCCAGTCTTTGCCGTGCTTCTCGATAGCGTGACGCGGCACCGGGCCCAGCTGGTTGTTGGACATCACTTCCGGCAGGAAGGCAACCGGGTACGGGGTTTTCACTTCGATGGTGAACTTGTCTACCGCTTTGATACCGATGTCGGTCAGGGCTTTCTTGCCCTCGGCCGCCTCAACGCCGTTCAGCAGGAAAGCGCCATAGGTAGAGGCGTAGGGGGAGGCCGTTTTCGGGTCCAGAAAGCGGCGCACGCCGTACACCACGTCGTCGGCAGTCACTTGTACGCCGTCAGACCACTTGGCGTTCTTGCGCAGCTTGAATACCCAGGTGGTCGGCTCGGTCTGTTTCCAGGACTCGGCCAGGCCCGGCACGATGCGGCCTTCGTTGTCGGCGGCAGTCAGCGCCTCGAACAGGTCGCGCGCAATGTTATTGGCGCCAACCGATTCCGCCAGCGCCGGGTCCAGCGACTCCGGCTCTGAGCCGTTGTTGCGCACCAGTTCCTGTTTGGCGGCCAGTTGCACACCTGCCGGTACTTTCGCAGCAAACGCGGCACTGCTACCCATGGCCATAAGCACGGACGCGGCCAATACGCTGATAGTGATGTTCTTTTTCATATTCTCCTGCTCTCCTTGAACAGAGAAGGCCCGTCATGTGCGGGCCTTCCGAGCAAAACAAACTGTATGGATACAGTACACAAAGGCGAGGCAATTATGCACAGCACACATGGCTACTACAAGCCCAGTTTCGTCACATCACCGTTACATTACTGATCAAGCGTGGCATTTCCTGCACTTATCTATTTGAGGCAAGCAACTTTGAGCTATTTGCATGAGCATTACTCATGGCACGCATCGCCATTGCACATACTCGCCTGCGCGCAGCGGGATCAGCTCCTCGTCACCATAGGCGAGCGAGGCAGGCACCTGCCATGGCTCGCGAACCAAGCTTAGGGTATCGGTATTGCGCGGTAGTTGATAAAAGTCAGGCCCGTTGAAACTGGCAAAGGCTTCCAGCTTGTCCAACGCGCCAGCGGCGTCAAACGCCTCGGCGTATAGCTCGATGGCCGCGTTGGCGGTGTACATGCCGGCACAGCCGCAGGCGCTTTCCTTGGCATGGCGCGCGTGCGGTGCGCTGTCGGTGCCCAAGAAGAACTTGCGACTGCCGCTGGTGGCAGCGGCAACCAGTGCTTCACGGTGGGTCTCCCGTTTCAGTACTGGCAAGCAGTAGTGATGCGGGCGGATACCACCGGTAAACAAGGCGTTGCGATTCATCAGCAGGTGATGCGCGGTGATGGTGGCGGCAATATTGTCGCCGGCGCTGGCCACGTACTCGGCAGCCTGGCGGGTGGTGATGTGCTCGAACACCACGCGCAAGCCGGGCAAGCGCTTCAGCAACGGCTCGAATACGGTATCGATGAACACCGCTTCGCGGTCGAATACATCCACCGCCGGGTCGGTGACTTCACCATGCACTAGCAGCGGCATGCCCACCTCGGCCATGGCTTCCAGCGCCACCATGGCGTTGTTCACATCGCGCACGCCGGCGTCGGAGTTGGTGGTAGCGCCTGCCGGGTACAGCTTGATGCCGTGCACGAAGCCGCTGGCCTTGGCCTTGCGTACTTCTTCGGCCGTGGTAGCTTCGGTCAGATACATCGTCATCAGTGGCTCGAAGTTGCTGCCTGCCGGACGCGCGGCCAGAATGCGCTCGCGGTAGGCTGCGGCCAACTCGACAGTAGTGACCGGCGGTTTCAGGTTGGGCATGATGATGGCGCGGCCCATCTGGCGGCAGGTATCGGGCAGTACGGCGGCCAGCGCAGCGCCGTCGCGTACGTGCAGGTGCCAGTCGTCGGGGCGGGTAATGGTAAGTTTCATTGGTCGACCTTATGCAATCATCAGGATAAAGAAAAGGCGCCGACAACGGCGCCTGCAGTTCATTTGCGACGGATCAGCAGCGCAAAGCGCCCATCGTCGCGCACGCTGGATGCCAGCAGTGCATTGCCGGTCTGGCGGCAGAAGGCTTCGAAATCTTTGGGCGCGCCCGGGTCAGTAGCCAGCACCGACAATACGGTGCCGCTTTCCATGGTAGCCAGGGCTTTCTTGGCGCGCAGGATAGGCAGGGGGCAATTCAAACCGGACAGATCCAGCGCGATATCTGGCTGCATACACTCATCCTCCAGGCGTAGAGCGGTTACAATCAAACCGTTATTTTAAGGGCCTTGGGCCAAATGCCCAAGAACAGCACATGTGCATCATCGCTTTTGCCTACAAGACGCCCGCGCTGGGTCCGCTGTGCCTGCTGGCCAACCGCGACGAATATTATGCCCGCCCTGCCCTGGCGCTAGACTTCTGGCCCGACCACCCGCAGGTGCTGGGCGGCCGTGACCTGCAAGCCGGCGGCAGCTGGCTGGCCATCGATACCCGTGGCCGCTTTGCCGCCATTACCCATATTCGCGAAGGCCGTGCCACCCCCGCAGCGCGCTCGCGCGGCGAGCTGGTACAGCGTTTTGTCACCGGCAACGAAGACCCGCTGGCCTTCGCCACCTGGCTGAAAGACAACGCGGCCAACTATGGCCCGTTCAACCTGATATTCGGGCCGGTGGGTGACCTGCTGCACTTCAACAGCCGCACGCGGGCGTTAAACCGTATCGCGCCGGGTATTCACGTGCTGTCCAACGCCGACATGGATACCCGCTGGTACAAAAGCGAGCAACTGCGCAGCAAGCTGGGCACCCTCAAACGCCCGCCCGTCGAAGCCGAAGTACTGCCCTGGCTGATGAACCCGGAACAGGCGCCACCGGAACAGCTGCCCAATACCGGCGTTGGCTCGGCGCTGGAGAAAATGCTGTCGCCGGTCTTCATTGTTGGCCGCGACTACGGCACACGCTGCAGCAGCATGCTGAACGTTTCCGCCCGTGGCGATGTCAGTTTTACCGAAGTGAGCTATGGCATTGGCGGCCGCGAGAGTGGCCGTCGTCGCCATTTGCTTCGAATTGGACAACTCAGGAATCCATCGTGAAAACCCGTTTCATACTTCTGGGGCTGCTGTGTGCGGCCAACCTGGCGCATGCCGATCTGTCTGGCAAGGGCCGTGAACGCAAGCATAATTATGTTGATGAAGGGCCGTGGCAAGAACAGGCACTGCCAGTTCCGGTATTCGGATCGTGGGACTGGGTAGAGCTGGACAAGCCGGTAACCCTCAAGGGGCAACTGTTCATCGATCGCCAAACCTTGCGGCTGGCAGAGGACAGGACCGTACGCTTCAGCCTGCTGCAGCTAAGCAGCAGCGGTATTGAAAACATCAGCCATGAGGGCGTGCATTGCGGCGAACGCACCCAGCGCAGCTATGCCTACGGCGACAGTGTCAACAAGCGCTGGATCGAGTCCAAGCGTACCGAGTGGCGCAAGCTGGACCGCAACAATCTGGCCATGAAAACCGTGGTACAGGCACTGTGCCCCGATAATACGCCGCCATTGACGACGGAAGAGCTACAAGCCAACCTGAACAAGGCCAGCACTGCAGCACCGCCCGCCAGGATAGAGCCGATCCGCAAGTGAACTGGCCATGAAAAAACCGTGCATCCGCACGGTTTTTTCGTCATTCGCGTTACGCGAGCTCGGGCAAGCGATGAAAGCTGCTGGGCGCATCCTCGGGGTTATCGAAGGTGACGAATTCCCAGCTGTCGGGGTTGTCCAGCATCACCCGCAACAGCTTGTTGTTCATCGCGTGGCCAGACTTATGACCGCTGAACGCGGCGATCAGCGGATGGCCCACGATGTACAGATCGCCAATGGCATCCAGAATCTTGTGCCGCACGAACTCGTCCGGAAAACGCAAGCCTTCCGGGTTCAGCACGTACTCGTCGTCGATCACGATGGCGTTGTTGAGGTTACCGCCGCGGCCCAGGCCATGGCTGCGCATGTACTCCACTTCGTGCATGAAGCCGAAGGTACGCGCGCGACTGATTTCCTCGATATAGGAATGACGGGCAAAGTCCACGCTGACCGTCTGCGGGGCACGGTTGAACGCCGGGTGGTTGAATTCGATCGACAGCTGCACGCTAAAGCCTTCGTGCGGGTCCAGCCGTACCCACTTGTCGCCTTCGATCACTTCCACCGGCTGTTTGACCCGGATGAATTTCTTGGCAGCAGGCTGTTCCTCGATGCCCGCCGTCTGCAGCAGGAAGATGAACGGTGCCGACGAGCCATCCATGATGGGCATTTCGGCACCGGTCACATCCACAATCACGTTATCGATGCCCAGCCCTGCAAAAGCGGACATCAGGTGTTCGATCGTGCCGACACGCACACCGGTCTCGGTGACCAGTGTCGAGGAGAGGCGCGTGTCGTTCACGAGCGCAGGCCGTGCCGCCACCTCGTCCTGCGCGGGCAGGTCGGTGCGGCGGAACACAATGCCGGTATCCGGTGCAGCCGGGTGCAGGGTCAGCTTGACCCGCTCACCTGAATGCAAACCGACACCGGTGGCGCTGATGGCCTGTTTCAGCGTGCGTTGCAAGATCATGATGCGCTTCCGGACAAATTGACTGAGCACAGTTTAGCACAGGCTCACCATGCAGCTGATTGATTAAACAACCACAGTCAATTGCCCCTTGCTATCAATCTGCCTGCTTACGCAAGAACGCCGGAATGTCGTACGACTCGCTTACTTCCGGATCCGAAAAGTCGGTGGAAACCGGCGCTCGACGGCCACGGTTACGCATCACGGCGGGCGTGTTCAGGTCGTTGAAGTCCACTTCCATACCGATGTTGTCGGTGCCGGTTTTCACGATCTTGATGTAGTCAGGGCGCTCGTCGCGGCTGCTAGTCGGCTTCTGGCCCAGGCCGGTAGCAATCAGCGTCACGCGGATGGTGTCTTCCGGGATGTCTTCCACCTCGGCGGTACCGAATTTCACCTGCGCATCTTCGTCCGCGTACTGACGGATGATGCTCATGATTTCGCGGTATTCGCTCATCTTCAGGCAACCCGGCGCGGTGGAGATGTTCACCAGCACACCACGCGCACCTTCCAGCGTGATGTTGTCCAGCAGCGGGCTGGCTACGGCCTGCTCGGCGGCCACACGGGCACGGTCGATACCGGAGGCAAAAGCGGAACCCATCATCGCCAGGCCCATTTCGCTCATCACTGCGCGCACGTCGGCAAAGTCGACGTTGATCAGACCCGGGCAGGTAATCACTTCGGAAATACCGGCTACCGCGCCTTTCAGCACGTCGTCGGCCGCACGGAAGGCTTCGCGCATGGTGACGTCCTCACCCAGCACCGCCATCAGCTTTTCGTTGGGGATCACGATCAGCGAATCCACGTGCTTTTTCAGCAGCTCGATACCATCACCGGCCACACGCAGGCGCTTGCCTTCGTGTTCGAACGGACGGGTCACCACGCCCACGGTCAGGATGCCCAGTTCCTTGGCCACTTCAGCCACCACTGGGGCCGCACCGGTACCGGTACCGCCACCCATGCCGGCAGTCACAAACACCATGTTGGCGCCACGCAGCATCTCGGCGATGCGTTCGCGGTCTTCCAGCGCGGCATTGCGGCCGGTGTCCGGGTTGGCACCCGCGCCCAAGCCCTTGGTCAGGTTGGTACCCAGCTGCAGCTTTTGCGGCGCACGGTTGCGCTTCAGCGCCTGCGCGTCGGTATTGGCGCAGATGAACTCCACACCCTGTACTTGGCTGCTGATCATGTTGTCGATGGCGTTGCAGCCGCCACCGCCGACACCGATCACCTTGATGACCGCCTCGCTGGCGGTCTCCTGCATTACCTCAAATACCATGCCGCTCATTTTTCCTCTCCTGTAAAAAGATGAGCTGTTGTCGGAATATCCGCCCTTGCCTTAGAAATTACCGGCAAACCAAGCCTTCATACGTTGAAACATCTGACCTACGCCTGCGGTCTCGACCTTCTGGCCAACGCCAGGCGTCATCTGGTCTTTGCCGTACAGCAGCAGACCCACCCCGGTCGAGAACCGCGGATTCTTCACTACCTCTGCCAGGCCGCCGACGTACTTGGGTACGCCGATACGCACCGGCAGGTGGAACACTTCTTCAGCCAGCTCCACCATGCCCGGCATCAGGCTGGCACCACCGGTAATCACGATGCCGGTGGACATTTCTTCAAAACCGCTGCGGCGCAGCTCCTGCTGCACCAGCTGGAACAGCTCTTCCACGCGCGGCTCGATCACCTCGGCCAGCGTGGCACGCGACATCTGGCGCGGGCCGCGCTCGCCGACGCCCGGTACCTCGATCATCTGCGCCGGGTCGGCCATGCCCACCAGCGCCACACCGTGCTGAATCTTGATGTCTTCGGCTTCCTTGGTCGGGGTGCGCAGCGCCATGGCGATATCGTTGGTGATCTGGTCACCGGCAATCGGAATCACCGCCGTGTGGCGGATGGCGCCGTTGACGTAAACCGCGATATCGGTGGTACCACCACCGATATCGATCAGGCACACGCCCAGTTCTTTCTCGTCTTCTGACAGCACCGCAGTGGCGCTGGCCATCGGCTGCAACACCAGGTCGGACACTTCCAGGCCGCAGCGACGTACACACTTGGCCACGTTCTGCGCGGCCGAAATGGCACCGGTCACGATGTGCACCTTGGCTTCCAGCCGTACGCCACTCATGCCCAGCGGCTCGCGCACGCCCTCCTGACCGTCAATGCTGAATTCCTGGGTCAGGATGTGCAGCACCTGGTGATCAGGCGGGATCGACACCGCACGTGCCGTCTCGATCACGCGGTCGATATCGGCCTGGGTCACTTCACGGTCCTTGATCGCCACCATGCCGTGCGAATTCACGCCCTTGATGTGGCTGCCCGCGATGCCGGTGTACACCTCGTTGATCTTGCAGTCGGCCATCAGCTGCGCTTCTTCCAACGCACGCTGGATGGCCTGCACGGTAGACTCGATATTCACCACCATGCCGCGCTTCAGACCACGCGAGGGCACCTGGCCCATACCGATGATGTTCAGGCGGCCTTCTTCCAGCACTTCGGCGACGATCGCGACGATCTTCGAGGTGCCGATATCCAGGCCCACCAGCATGTTTTTGCTTTCCTTAGGTTTGCTCACCTGTCGCTCCAACGCTTAAAGCTTGTTTGTTGCCGTAGGCGGTGCCTTGTAATCGGGCATCCGCACAGCGAATCCATTGGGGTAGCGCAAATCCACATATGTAATGCGGTATGGCAAGGTTGCCAGGCTGCGCGGCCAGTGCTCGACAAACCGCGACAAGCGCTCCCCTACCGGCCCGCGGCCCAGTTCCAGCACTACCCCGTTATCCAATTGCATCCTCCACGCCCGCCGTTCGGTCAGCCAGATACGTAACGGCTGTAATCCGGCGGGCTGCAGGCGCTGCCGGAAATCCTGCAGTGCCTGCACCATTTCTTTTTCGCTGGCCGCCGGGCCGAACATCACCGGCAGCGGCTGGTCGCTAGCAGCATCGAACCAGCGGCCATGTGTACTGATCAGCCCCTGATCACCCCAGCGCGCCAGCGCAACATGCTCGGTAACCGTAATGTCGAGACGGTCCGGCCACGTCCGGCGTACTTGTACCCTGTCTACCCACGGCAGCTTTTCGAACGCCTGCCGTGTCTTGTTGATATCCAGCGTAAAAAACGTGCCAGACAGCTCGTTCTGCGCGATGTACTTCAACTGCACCGGCGTGACCTTGGTTACCGCGCCGCTGATATGAATGCGCTTTACCGGAAACAGCGGCGAATGCGTCATCCAGAACCCACCGGCGTACAACAACATCAGTAGCGAGGCCGTTAGCAACAGATTGGCGATGGCCCGCAATACAGCATGGTTATCCCACATGAGCGGCAGCCAGCACCTTCACGCACAGGTCTTCGTAGCTCAGGCCTTCTGCCCGTGCCGCCATCGGTACCAGGCTGTGGCTGGTCATACCCGGGTTGGTATTGGCTTCCAGCAGGTAGATACCACCCTGCTCGTCCATCAGGAAGTCGATACGCGCCCAGCCCTGGCAGCCCAGTACCTTGAACGCCTGCAACGCCAGGCTGCGCGCGCGCGCTTCCAGCGCATCGCTCAGGCCGGACGGGCAGCGGTATACCGTGTCGTCGCGGAAGTACTTGGCCTGGTAGTCGTAGTACTCGGTTGCCGGCTCGATCTTGATGGTGGGGTAGGCCTGGCCGTCGATCACGGCACAGGTGTACTCGCCCCCTCCGATAAACTGCTCGGCGATCACGATGCTGTCGTATTGGCGCGCCTCTTCGTACGCCGCCTTCAGGCCACCGTGCGTTTTTACCTTGGTCACACCGATGCTGGAGCCTTCGGTGGACGGCTTCACGAAAATCGGCAGCCCCAGTTCTTGCTCGATGGCGTCGAAATCGCTGTCGTCGCTCAGCAGCGCGAACGCCGGAATCGGCAGCCCGGCGCCTTTCCACAGCAGCTTGGTGCGCCATTTGTCCATGCAGATGGCCGACGCCATCACACCACAACCGGTGTACGGCATGCCCAGCGCTTCCAGCGCGCCTTGTAGCGTGCCGTCTTCACCGAACGGGCCGTGCAGGATGTTGAACACACGGGCAAAACCCTCGTCTTTCAGCGCGCCAAGCGGCTTTTCCGCCGGGTCGAACGGATGGGCGTCCACGCCCTTGCTGCGCAGTGCGGCCAACACACCGTTACCACTCATCAGCGACACTTCGCGCTCGGCGGAGCTGCCGCCCATCATCACTGCTACTTTGCCAAACTGCTTCATGCTGTCCTCACTGCCGCCCCGGCGGGACGGCGACACGTTGTGTCAGGCCTTGGCGGCCGCTACCAGCTTGGCGGGAATACCACCAATCGAACCGGCACCCATGGTGATTACCACGTCGCCGTCCCTGGCCATATCGGTAATGGCTTGCTGCATGTCGGCAATCTGCTCGACAAACAGCGGTTCCACCTTGCCGCCTACGCGCACGGCGCGGGTCAGCGCGCGGCCGTCGGCCGCCACGATCGGCGCCTCGCCGGCGGCGTAGACCTCGGCCAGCAGCAGCGCATCGACACGGCCCAACACTTTGACGAAGTCTTCAAACAGGTCGCGGGTACGGCTGTAGCGGTGCGGCTGGAACGCCAATACCAGGCGCTTGTCCGGGAAGGCGCCGCGCACAGCGGCCAACGTGGCCGCCATTTCTACCGGGTGGTGGCCGTAGTCGTCGATCAGCGTGTAGCTGCCGCCATCCTTGGCCGGCAACTCGCCGTAGCGCTGGAAGCGGCGGCCCACACCGGCAAACTCGGCCAGGCCTTTCTGGATGGCCTCGATATCGGCACCGCACTCCAGGCCGATGGCGGTGGCCGCCAGCGCGTTCAGCACGTTGTGGCGGCCCGGCATGTTGAGGGTGACCGGGAAGCGCAGGCCGTCGGCCTTCACCACCACGTCGAAATGCATACGGCCGGCGTCGGCTACCACGTTGGCCGCATGTACATCGGCGCTATCGTCCAGACCGTAGGTAGTAACCGGCTTTTTCAGCTGCGGCACGATGCTGCGCACGTGCTCGTCGTCCACGCACAGTACAGCGCGGCCGTAGAACGGCAGGTGGTGGATGAAGTCCACGAAGGCCTGCTTCAGCTTGTCGAAGCTGTGGTCGTAGGTGTCCATGTGATCGGCGTCGATATTGGTCACCACCGCCATCACCGGCTGCAGGTACAGGAAGGACGCGTCCGACTCGTCGGCCTCGGCCACCAAGTATTCGCCACTACCCAGACGGGCGTTGGTGCCGGCCGCAGTCAGCTTGCCGCCAATCACGAAGGTCGGGTCCAGGCCGGCCGCGCCCAGCACCGACGCCGTCAGGCTGGTGGTGGTGGTCTTGCCGTGGGTACCGGCAATCGCAATGCCCTGTTTGAAGCGCATCAGCTCGGCCAGCATCATCGCGCGCGGGATGACCGGGATGTGGTTCTGCTGGGCTTCGCGTACTTCCGGGTTGTCCGCCTTCACCGCGGTGGAGGTGACTACCACGTCGGCACCCTTGATATAGGTCGCGTCGTGGCCAAAATAGATGTGCGCACCCTGCCCTGCCAAACGCTTGGTGGCAGCATTGTCGGCCATGTCGGAACCGGACACGGTGTAGCCCAGATTCAGCAGCACCTCGGCAATACCGCACATGCCGACACCGCCGATCCCGACAAAGTGAATGTGTTTGACTCTATGTTTCATCGTATTTTCCTACCGGCTACCCGCATCGGGCAGCATCTCAGTTCTGGTCTGCCAACCCCTGGCACAGGTCGGCAACTGCCGCTGCGGCACCGGGTTTGGCCAGTGTTCTTGCTTTGGCGGCCAACTGCTGTAGTTGGCCGCGATCCAGGCCCGCCAGCAGCTTGGCCAGCTGCGTCGGGTTCATGTCTTGTTGCGGCAAGTGAATGGCGGCGCCGGCGGCGGCCATCCACGCTGCGTTGTCACGCTGGTGCGACGTGGTGGAAACCACCAGCGGTACCAGGACGCTGGCGACGCCGGCGGCGCACAACTCGCTGACAGTGATGGCGCCGGCACGGCACACGATCACGTCGCAAGCCGCCAGACGCGCCGGCATGTCATCGATAAACGGCAGCAAAGTGACGTCGCGGCCAACCTCCAGGCCGGCGGCCTGATAAGCAGCCTGCACCGCGGCAAAATTCTTCTCGCCAGTCTGGTGTACCAGCTGCGGGCGCTGTTCGGCAGGCAACAAGGCCAACGCCGCCGGCAAGGTATCGTTCAGTACCTTGGCGCCCAGGCTGCCGCCCACTACCAGCACTTGCAGCGGCCCGCTGCGACCGGCAAAACGCTCGGCCGGTTCCGGCAAGGCCTCGATCTCGCAGCGTACCGGGTTGCCGGTCACCACCGCCTTTTTCACCTGACGTACGGCTTCGCCATCGAAACCGCAGGCAAGATAATCGGCAAACGGCAATAGCGCCTTGTTGCTCAGCAATAAACCAGCGTCAGCATTCACCATCACCAGCGGTTTCCACAGCAATGCAGCAGCCAGGCCGGTGGGCAGGCACACATAACCGCCCATGCCCAATACCACGTCCGGACGGTGCTGGAACATCAACACCAGGCTGCGGGCAAACGCAGCCAGCAGCTGGAACATGCCTTTTACCGAGCCCAGGAGCCCCTTGCCACGGATACCGTGAAAGGCCAGGCGAATCAGCTCGAAACCGGTCGGCGGTACCAGACGGTTTTCCATGCCGCGCTGAGTACCCACCCACAGCACCTTCCAGCCACGGCTTTCCAGTTCGCGCGCAACGGCGATGCCGGGGACAATATGTCCACCCGTTCCTGCTGCCATCACCATGACCGTACGCTTTGCCATTACTTCACTTCTCTTGTTGAACGGGCACCCTGCCCGTCTTGTTCTGTCTTACCTTGCGACCAACGTTGGCCGCACCGTCTAAACCTTGAAGCCCCGCATCACGCGCCGGTTTTCATAATCCACTCGTAGCAGCACGGCCAATGACGCCAGATTGCACAACATGGCCGAACCACCAAACGACATCAGCGGCAAAGTCAGGCCCTTGGTGGGCAGCAACCCCATATTCACGCCGATATTGAAGAAGGTCTGGATACCCAACCAGATACCGATACCCTGCGCCACCAGCGCCTGGTAGTAGCGCTCCAGTTGTTTGGACTCGGTACCAATATGGAAAGCACGGCGGATGATCCAGGCATACAAACCCAGCACCACACAAATGCCAACAAAACCGAACTCCTCCGAAATCACCGCCATGATGAAGTCGGTATGGGCTTCCGGCAGATAGAACAGTTTTTCCACACTGGCGCCCAAGCCCACGCCAAACCATTCGCCGCGACCGATGGCAATCAGCGAATGGCTGAGCTGGTAACCCTTGCCGTACGGGTCGTCCCACGGATCGAGAAAACCCAATACCCGCTTCAGCCGGTACGGCGAGGTCACGATCAGTACGGTTACAGCACAAACTGCCATCAGTGCCAGGCCCGCAAAAATGCGCAGATTAATGCCGCCCAGAAACACAATGCCCATGGTGATGCACATCACCACCATCAAGGCACCAAAGTCAGGCTCCATCAACAGCAGGAAGGCCACTACCACAATGGCTGCAAAGATCGGTAGAAAGCCTTCGCGCAAGCTATGCAACTTGGCGGCTTTGCGCACGGTGTAATCGGCGGCATAAATCACGGCGGCCAACTTCATCACCTCGGACGGTTGGAAGTTGATCACGACCAGGTTGATCCAGCGCCGCGAACCATTCACCACCTTGCCGATACCCGGAATCAGTACCAAGACCAACAAGAAGCCGGCAAACAGAAAGAACATGCCCGCGTACTTCTGCCAGATGCTGGTAGGCACCTGGAAGGTCACCGCCGCTCCCGCCAGACCGATGGTCATGAAGATCATGTGGCGGAACAGGTAAAAGTAGCGGTTGTTGGTAGCAGCCTCGGCCTCGGCGTAAGCAATCGATGCCGAGTACACCATCACCAGACTGATGGACAGCAAGAGCGCAATGGCCCACATCAGTGCTTCGTCCAGCACCGTGATGGGGGCAACATTATAGCGCCGGCTGACTGTACTCATCAGGCTTGGCCCCCGCTCTTGATCGCAGCCACGGTGTCGACAAAGACCTGGGCGCGATGCGCATAGTTACGGAACATGTCCAGGCTGGCACACGCCGGGGACAGCAGTACCACGTCGCCAGACTGGGCCAGACTGGCTGCCAGACGGGTGGCGTCTTCCAGCGAGGCACAATAGTGCAGCGGCACAGCGCAGCCGCCCAGCGCGGCGCGGATGGCCGGCGCGTCGCGGCCAATCAATACCACGGCACGGGCGATGCGCTGGCAGGCCGGCGCCAGCGGCGCAAAATCCTGCCCTTTGCCGTCACCGCCGGCGATCAGTACTACCGGGCGGGTCATGCCGTTCAGCGCCGCTTCGGTAGCGCCGACATTGGTGCCCTTGGAATCATCGATGAACATCACGCCGCCGAACTCGTCGACGAATTCGACACGGTGCGCCAGACCACGGAAGCTGCGCAGCGCCGCCAGCAGCGCCGCGCGCGGCAGACCGATAGCTTCGGTCAGCGCCAATGCTGCCAGCGCGTTGGCCGCGTTATGCAAGCCTTGCAGCTGCATCTCGGCGCTATCGAACACAGGCTGGCCGGCAATGGCCAGCAAGTAGCGGCCATCTTGCTGTTGCAGCGCGTAATCGGCAGTCTCGCGCAGCGAGAACCAGCGCAGCGGACGGCCGGCACGGACCATGGCACGGCAGAACACGTCGTCGCGGTTCAGTACCTGCACGCCGGTACCGGAGAAAATGGCGGTCTTGCTGTGCGCGTAGTCCAGCAAGTCGTGGTAGCGATCCAGATGGTCTTCGGAAATATTCAGCACCGTAGCCGCGTCGGCACGCAGGCTGCTGGTGGTTTCCAGCTGGAAGCTGGACAGCTCCACCACCCACACGTCGGGCTGTTTGCCGGCAGCTTCGCGCTCGGCCAGCGCGGTCAGTACCGGCAGGCCGATGTTGCCGCACACCACGGTGTCCTGGCCGGCGGCCTCGCACAGGTGGCCTACCAGGCTGGTGACGGTGCTTTTGCCGTTGGAACCGGTAATGGCGATGACCTTGGCGCCACTACCGGCGATGGCACGCGCCCACAGTTCTACGTCGCCCACCACCTCGCCGCCACGGCGGGCGAAATCGGCGATGGCCGGGGTACGGATGCTGACGCCGGGGCTGACCATCAGCATGTCGGCGTCGGCAAAGGTGTTGGCGTCGAAAGCGCCCAGACGCAGCGCCACACCCAGCTCGGTGGCCAGGTTGGCCGCATTGGCGGGGTTATCGCGGCTGTCGGCGATGGTGACGCGCGCGCCATGCGCCAGCAGCCAGCGCGCGGCGGAAACGCCGGTGTCGCCCAGGCCGATGACGATGATGTGGCGATTGTCAAAACGCATCACGTGGTTTCCTTAACGCAGTTTCAGGGTGGCCAGACCGGCCAGCACCAGCATCATGGTGACAATCCAGAAGCGGACCACCACCTGGGTTTCTTTCCAGCCCTTCAGCTCGTAGTGATGGTGCAGCGGCGCCATGCGGAACACGCGCTTGCCGGTGAGCTTGAACGACGCCACCTGGATCATCACTGACAGCGCTTCCATCACGAACAGGCCACCCATGATCAGCAGCACGATTTCCTGACGTACGATCACCGCCACGGTACCCAGCGCCGCGCCCAGCGCCAGCGCACCGACGTCACCCATGAACACCTGTGCCGGGTAGGCGTTGAACCACAGGAAGCCGAGGCAGGCGCCACAGATGGCGGCACAGAACACCACCACCTCGTGCGCACCCGGCACAAACGGCATGCCCAGGTATTTGGAAAACACGGCGTGGCCGGCCACGTAGGCAAAAATCGACAAACCGGCGGCTACCATTACAACCGGCAGTGCCGCCAGACCGTCCAGACCATCGGTGAGGTTTACCGAGTTGGACGTACCGACGATGACGAAGTAGGTCAGTACGCAGAAACCGATGCCACCCAGCGGGTACACGATGTTCTTGAAGAAGGGCACGATGAACTCGGTGGACGCTGGCAGCTTGGCGGTAGTGATCAGGAAGACGCCAGCGGCAATGGCGATGGTGGATTGCCATACCATCTTGAAGCGTGCAGACACGCCTTTCGGGTCCTTGTACACCACCTTGCGCCAGTCGTCGTAAAAGCCCAGCGCGCCGGTACCCAGCGTTACCGCCAGCAATAGCCAAACGTACTGGTTGGACAGATCGGCCCATAGCAAGGTAGTGACCGTCATCGCCAGCAAGATCAGCGTGCCGCCCATGGTGGGGGTGCCGGTTTTCACCAGGTGGGTTTGCGGGCCATCCTTGCGCACGGCCTGGCCCACCTTCAGCTCGGTGAGCTTGCTGATCACCCATGGGCCCAGCCATAGCGAGATCAGCAGCGACGTCAACGCCGCCATCACCGCACGCAGGGTAACGTAGTTCAGTACATTGAAAGCGCGGATGTGTTCGCGCAGCAGATCAGCCAGTAACAGCAGCACCGGTCAGTCCTTTCCTTGTTCTTGTTGTTGAGGCGTTACCAGCGCGGCAACCACACGCTCCATCTGCATGAAGCGCGACCCTTTCACCAGCACGGTGCTGGCCGGCGTTACCCGCGCAGCAACGCGTGCCAGCAGCGCGGTGAAATCGTCGTCATACTCGCCACCGTCGCCAAAGGCGTCGGCCGCATGGCGCGCCAGCTCGCCGTGGCACAGCAGGTGCTCGATGCCACGGGCACGGGCGTGGGCACCTACTTCGGCGTGCAGCTGCGGCGCGGTATCGCCCAGCTCGCCGATCTGGCCCATCACGAACACGCGTGGCGCCGGGTAGGCAGCCAGCACGTCGATGCCGGCTTTCATCGAGTCCGGGTTGGCGTTGTAGGTATCGTCAATCACGATGGCGCCGCAGGCGGCCTGCTTCAACTGCAGGCGGCCTTTCACACCGGCAAAAGCGGCCAGACCGGCGGCAATGGCGGCCAACGGTACGTCCAGCGCCAACGCCACCGCTGCAGCGGCCAGCGCATTGCGCACATTGTGTTCGCCGGCGGCCGGCAGCTGGATGGCCTGCTCGCCCTGCGGGCAAACCAGTACGAAGCGGCACTCGCCTACCCCCAGCTGGATGTCGCGGGCTGTCACGTTGGCCGCAGCCCCCAGGCCAAAGCGCAGCTGCGCGTGGCCGGTAGCGGCGGCGTCGAAGATAGCCAGCTGAGCGTCATCGGCGTTCAGCACCGCCACGCCGTCTGCGGCCAACCCTTCAAAGATTTCGCTTTTGGCACGGGCGATGTCCGCCGTACTGTCAAAGCCGCCGCCCAGATGCGCGCGCATGGCGTTATTAACAACCGCCACCTGCGGCCGGGCCAGCCCGGTGAGGTAGCGGATCTCGCCAAAATGGTTCATGCCCATTTCGATCACCGCGTAGCGATGCGCGGCGGAGAGGCCCAGCAGCGTCAGCGGCAGGCCGATATCGTTATTGAAATTGCCCGCGGTGGCGTGCACGGCGGCGTCGCCGGCGTGGGCGCGCAGGATGGCCGCCACCATTTCCTTGACGGTGGTCTTACCGTTGGAGCCGGTAATGCCGATGCGCTTCACGTCGAGGCGGGCGCACCAGTCGGCCGCCAGCGCGCCCAGCGCCAGACGGGTGTCCGCCACGCGGACCATGCTGCCCTGCGCTGCCACTTCGCGGCTGACGAGTGCGCAGGCGCCTTTGGCCAGCACCTCGGGCACGAAGTCGTGGGCGTCGAATTTCTCGCCTACCAGCGCCACGAACAGGTCGCCGGCTTGCACGGTGCGGCTATCGGTCACCACGCGCTGGAAACGGACATCACCGCCCAGCAGTTGGCCGCCAAGCACGCGGGCGGCGTCAGAGAGCATCAGCATGCGCAGCCCCCCACAACGTCAGCGCTTCTTCCGCCACGCGGAAGTCGGAGAACGGCTGCTTCACGCCGCCGATGTCCTGGTATTCCTCGTGGCCTTTACCGGCGATCAGTACCACGTCGCCAACGCGGGCTTGCAGTACCGCCCAGTGGATGGCTGCTTCGCGGCTAATTTCCACGTGGCCCGGTTGCTGCATGCCGGCCAGGATGTCGTCCAGAATGGCTTGCGGCGCTTCCAGGCGCGGGTTATCGCTGGTCACCACTGCCACGTCGGCAATCTTCTCGGCAATACCGCCCATCAGCGGGCGCTTGCCCTTGTCGCGGTTGCCGCCGCAGCCGAATACGCAGAACAGCTTGCTGCCCTGCGGGCGGATCTCGGCCAGCGTGGCCAAGGCTTTTTCCAGCGCGTCCGGGGTGTGAGCGTAGTCCACCACCACCAGCGGCTCCAGGCCGTTACCGATGCGCTGCATGCGGCCGCGCGCCGGCTGGATTTTGCCCAGCACGCGCACGGCGTCGGCCAGCGAGACACCACCGGCGCACATCACCGCCAGGCACGCCAGCATGTTGGCCGCGTTGAAACGGCCCAGTAGCGGGCTCTTGATGTCGGCGTCGCCCCACGGCGTGGTCACGCGCAGTTGCAGGCCGTCCAGGTTGGCCGCCAGGCTTAGCGGGCGCACGTCGCCCTGCTCCAGGCCATAAGTAATGACACGGGTGCGGCTGGCGTCGATACCGGCAGCCAGCTGGCGACCAAAAGCGTCGTCCGCATTGATAACCGCGTGCTTCAGGCCGTCCCAGTGGAACAGTTTGGCTTTGGATGCGCCGTACGCTTCCATGCTGCCGTGGTAGTCCAGATGGTCACGGGTGAGGTTGGTGAACACCGCGGTCGTGAATTCCACGCCGTTAACGCGGAACTGGTCCAGGCCATGGCTGGACACTTCCATGCTCACCACGCTGGCGCCCTGGCGACGGTACTCGGCCAGCTTCTGCTGCACGGTGATCGGGTCGGGCGTGGTGTGAGTGGTTTCGGTCAACTGACCGTAAAACCCGTTACCTACAGTGCCGATCAAGGCGGCTTTCTCACCCAGCAACGCATACGCCTGCGCCAGCCAGTGCGAAATGGAGGTCTTGCCGTTGGTGCCGGTAATACCGACCACTTGCATATCGCGGCTGGGGTAATCGTACACATGGGCCGCTACAATGCCGGCACGCTCGCGCAGGCGGGCGATGGGCAGGTTCGGCACCTGCCATTCCGGGCGCCACTGGAAGGCGTCGTCCTGGTCCCACAACACGGCAGCCGCGCCTTTTTCCAGCGCTGCCGCGATGAAGTCGCGACCATCGGTGTACTCGCCACGACATGCCAGAAACACGTCTCCGGGGAACACGCGGCGGCTATCGCTCTCCACGCGTGCGACGGAAACGCCAAGACCCTTCAACTCGGAAGGGTCCCAATCCGGCAGATCGATCAAATTGGTCTTCATGTTTCTTCCCGCACATCCGAAATCTTTTGTTCCGGAATCAAAGTGTTGTTGGAGGGAGCGTCTGGCTCTACCCCCATGATTCTCAAACTGCCGGCCATGATGTTGGAAAAGGCCGGGCCGGCCACGGTGCCGCCGTAGTAGTAGCCGGCACCGGGTTCATCAATCATCACTGCCACGATCAGCCGCGGCTTGGTCGCCGGAGCAAACCCGACAAACAGGCCGATGTGCTTGTCGGGTGCATAACGCCCGCCAACCAGCTTGCGCGCGGTACCCGACTTGCCGCCCACGTGGTAACCCAGTACCTGGGCACGGGTAGCCGTACCCCCTTGCTCGGTGACGGTAATCATCATGTCGCGCATCTTTTTCGCCGTATCCGGGCGAATCACCGGCCGACCGGGATTAATCGCGGCCAACTTGGTAAACGACAACGGCAATAAAGCGCCATCGTGAGTAAAGATGCTGTAGGCCCTGGCCAGTTGCAGCAAACTCACGGTTACGCCATAACCGAACGACATGGTGGCCTGTTCAATCGGCCGCCAGGTCTGCCAGTCACGCAAACGCCCAGCACTCTCGCCAGGAAAGCCAGATTGCGGGCTCTGGCCAAAACCGGACTTGCGATAAAACGTCCACATATCCTCCGGCGAGAACAGGGCTGCGATCTTGGACGAGCCCACGTTCGACGACTTCTGGATAATCCCGGTCACCGTCAGCGACGGATTGGGGTGGGTATCCCTTACTGCTGCCGGCCCGATGGTGTAGGGCCGGGTATCAAACCAGGTTTGCGGGTTGATCTTGCCGGCGTCCAGTGCCATCGCCACCGGGAACGGCTTCATGGTCGACCCAGGTTCAAACATGTCCACTACGGCACGGTTGCGGCGCATTTCCGGCTCTAGTACCGCACGGTTGTTCGGGTTGTACGACGGGGTATTGGCCAAAGCCAGCACCTCGCCGGTCTGCGCGTCCAGCACTACCACACCGCCTGCCTTGGCCTTGTTCACTACCATGGCCGCACTTAGCTCGCGGTAAGCCAGGTACTGGATGCGCTTGTCGATGGACAGCGTTAAGGTCTGGCCGTCGCGCGGCGGTTCAATCACCGCAAGGTCTTCCACGATGTGGCCGCGGCGGTCTTTGAGCACAGTACGGCTGCCGTGCTTGCCGGCCAGCATCTTCTCGCGCGTCAACTCCAGCCCTTCCTGACCCTTGCCATCCACACCGGTAAAACCGATCACATGCGACAGCATTTCACCGGCCGGGTAATAGCGGCGGTACTCCTGCTGCTTGGCAATGCCCGGAATCTCCAGCGCCAGAACCTGTTGTGCCAGCTGCGGGCTGATCTGACGCTTCAGATAAACGAACTCGCGCTTTTTGTCGGCAAACCTCTCGTTCAACTCGGCAACTGGTATATCCAGCAACTTGCTCAGTGCGGCCAGCTTGGCTGCCGGCACCGGGCTCATGTCTACCGGGCTAGCCCAAATCGACTGCACCGGCGTACTGATCGCTAGCGGCTCGCCGTTACGGTCGGCAATCAGGCCACGGTTAGCTTCCAGCACCAAAGTGCGGCGAAAGCGGGCATCGCCCTGGTTTTGCAAAAAGTCCTGTTGCACGACCTGCAGGTATACCGCCCTGGCCAACAGTGCCAGAAACAGCAGGGCCAACAGGCCCAGCACGACCGTGACGCGACCCGGCGCCAGCCGCATCGGCGGTTTCAGTTGCTGACGAATGGGAGGGGTATACACCCGGCTCATCTCACCCCCTCCGGCGTAATCACATGCACCTGGCGCTGGGTCGGTGTCAGCATGTTCAACCTTGCTACCGACGATTTTTCGATCAACGCATGTGCGCCCCAGGTACTTTGCTCCAGCAGCAGCTGGCCATACTCGACATTCAACTGGCGCTGCAGCTTTTGTTCTTTTTCCAACTCGTTGTACAGCCGGCGCGACACATGCTGCGAGGTCACGACTGACAACGCACAACCGATTACCGCCAGCAACAACAAGGCATTGAGCTTGTTAAGGCTCACGCTGCCCCCTGCCACTGGCCAGCCGTGCGTTCGGCAATGCGCATGATGGCGCTACGCGAACGCGGGTTGGCCGCCACCTCTTCCTCGGAAGGCCGGACAGCCTTGCCTACCGGCTTGACCGCCGCTTCGGCGATATCACAGGCGCGCACCGGCACCCAGGACGGCAAGGTATCGGTGGTGCTGGCATCGCGGATGAAGTTCTTCACGATGCGGTCTTCCAGCGAATGGAAGCTGATCACCGCCATGCGGCCACCGGTAGCCAGCCGGCCGATCACCTGCGGCAGCACGGCTTTCAGCTCGTCCAGCTCGCGGTTGATGAAAATCCTTATCGCCTGGAAGGTTCGCGTCGCGGGGTCCTGACCTTGTTCGCGAGTGCGGACGTTTTTCCCAACGAGCACGGCGAGCTCACGCGTCGTTTCGATGGCGTGTTCAGCCCTGTGCGCAACAATGGCTGCTGCAATCTTGCGAGCAAACCGCTCTTCACCATAAGTCTTGATAACCTCTGCTATGTCCGCCTCGTCTGCACTGGCCAGCCACTGTGCCGCGGTCTGACCGCGGGTGGTGTCCATGCGCATATCCAGCGGTGCGTCAAAACGGAAGCTGAAACCGCGGCGACCGTCATCAATCTGCGGGGACGAAATCCCCAGATCCATCAGCACACCGTCCACTTGGCTAACGCCCAAAGCTGCCAGCTCGGCTTCAAAATGGGCAAAGCCGTTGTGCACGATGCAAAAACGCGGGTCTTCGGCAGCCAGCGCCGTGGCAACGGCAATGGCTTCCGGGTCTTTGTCGAATGCAATCAGCCGGCCCTGCGGGCCCAGCTGCTGCAGAATCAACCGGCTGTGGCCGCCGCGCCCGAAGGTGCAATCGACATACACGCCATCCGGACGAATGGCGAGGGCCTGCACGGCCTCGTCGAGTAACACCGTGCGGTGAACAAAAACTGCGTCGGTCAAAGCGTGAAATCTCCAAGGTGCTGAGCCAACTCAGCAGGATCAAGGTCCAGTGCGGACTGTGTCTGGGCGTCCCATTCGCGGGCGTCCCACAATTCAAAGCGGTTACCGATGCCAACCAGGGCCACGTCCTTGTCCAGCCCCACCAGCTCGCGCAAGCGGGCAGGCAGCAGGATGCGACCAGCGCTATCCATGTCCAGGGTTTCGGCATGGCCGAGCACCAGGCGCTGGTAGCGTTTCAAAGCGGGGTTACCGGTGGGCAAGGCCATCAGGCGCTGTTCAACGGGCTTCCAGTTGGGTTCGGGGTAGATCAGCAGGTGATCGGGAGCGTCGAGGGTTACCACCAGGCGTTGGCCAAACGCAGACAACAGTGTCTCCCGGTGCCTGGCCGGAATGGCCAGACGCCCTTTGGCATCGAGAGAAACGTGACTTACGCCGCCAAACATTTTGGATTTTTCACCGCGTCCGGTTAGGGGCCGTCGCCCCACAATTACCCACTTCACCCCACTTTTCGCCACTATAGGGAATCGGCTCTACCCGGTCAACATCACTTCGGCGCAATTCGCCTTTGCCGACAAAGACTTACCGGAATGCAACAGACGAGAAAGCAAGGGAAATCAGCGGCTTACAAAATGATCTGCAGAAAGGCTATGAAATGACCGTGTTACAAGGCTTTACACAACAGAAAAAACGGCGGCACACCCTGCGGTGTGCCGCCGTTTAAAGTGAATGGCAATCAGGCCAGCTTCTGCTTCAGAATCTCCTGCACCTGCGCCGGATTGGCCTTGCCCTTGGACGCCTTCATCACTTGGCCAGCCAGCGCATTGAGCGCTTTTTCCTTGCCGGCACGGAACTCTTCCACCGCCTTGGGGTTGGCCGCAATGGCTTCTTCCACCATTTTCTCGATGGCGCCGACGTCGGACACCTGCTTCAGGCCATCGCGCTCGATGACAGCATCGGCCGTCAGATCGGACTCCCACAGCGCATCGAACACCTGCTTGGCCAGCTTGTTGGACAGCGTACCGTCGGCAATGCGCACGATCAGGCCGGCCAGACGCTCGGCGCTGATCGGGCAGGCGGCGATGTCCAGACCGTCGCGGTTCAGGCGAGCGGCGATGTCGCCGTTGATCCAGTTGGCCGCCAGCTTGCCCTGTGCCGAGGCCTGCGCCACGGCTTCAAAGTAGCGCGCCTGCGCCAGGCTGCTGGTCAGCAGCGCCGCATCGTAGGCGGACACGCCGAAGGCCTCGACGAAACGGGCCTTCATCTGACCCGGCAGCTCCGGCATGTCGGCGCGGGTAGCGTCGATCTGCGCCTGGCTGATACGCACCGGCAGCAGGTCCGGATCGGGGAAGTAGCGATAATCGTGTGCGTCTTCCTTGCTGCGCATCATGCGGGTTTCGCCGCTATCCGGGTCGAACAGCACGGTAGCTTGCTGGATCTTGCCGCCATCTTCGATGGTGTCGATCTGCCACTGGATTTCGTACTTGATCGCCTGCTCCAGGAAGCGGAACGAGTTCAGGTTCTTGATCTCGCGGCGGGTGCCGAACTCGGCCTGACCGAACGGGCGCACCGATACGTTGGCATCGACACGGAAGCTGCCTTCCTGCATGTTGCCGTCGCAGATACCCAGCCAGGTGACCAGCGTGTGCAGCGCTTTGGCGTAGGCCACAGCCTCTTCCGGCGAACGCATATCCGGCTCGGACACCACTTCCAGCAGCGGGGTGCCGGCGCGGTTCAGGTCGATACCCGACAGGCCATGGAAGTCTTCGTGCAGCGATTTGCCGGCATCTTCTTCCATATGCGCGCGGGTGACGCGAATGACTTTTTCTTCTTCGCCCACCAGGATGGCCAGCTTGCCGTGCTCGACGATCGGCAGCTCCATCTGGCTGATCTGGTAGCCCTTGGGCAGATCGGGGTAGAAGTAGTTTTTGCGGGCAAACACGTTCTTCTGGTTGATGGTGGCGTCCAGGGCCAAGCCCAGACGAATGGCCTTGTCCACGACCGCCTTGTTCATCACCGGCAGCACGCCCGGCAGAGCCAGCTCTACCAGCGAAGCCTGGGTGTTGGGTTCAGCGCCGAAAGCCGTGCTGGCGCCAGAGAAAATCTTGGAGACGGTGTTGAGCTGCACGTGCACCTCAAGACCGATGACGACTTCCCATTTCATGGTCGGAAAATCCTTATGTTCTTAGCCACGAAATCCACTAACGAACACGAAAAGACCGAGGACAAGATCAAGCTGACTCAAGTCACACAGCATCATGCAACAAGCTGCTTTCGTGTTTTTCCGTGGATTTCGTGGCCAATTGATCGTTTTTACAGCGCCGGCGCCTTGCTGTGCCAGTCGGTTACTTGCTGGAACTGGTGCGCCACGTTCAGCATCTTGGCCTCGGCAAAATAGTTGCCGATGATCTGCAGGCCCACCGGGCGGCCGTTGTCGGCAAAACCGGCCGGCACGCTCATCGCCGGCAGACCGGCCAGGTTCACCGACAGCGTGTAGATGTCGGACAGGTACATCTGTACCGGGTCGCCCGACTTCTCGCCCAGATTGAACGCAGCCGTCGGCGCCACCGGCCCCAGAATCACGTCGCAGCCGGCGAAGGCGGCCTTGAAGTCCTCGGCGATCAGGCGGCGGATCTTCTGCGCCTTCAGGTAGTAGGCGTCGTAGTAGCCGTGGCTCAGTACGTAGGTACCCACCATGATGCGGCGCTTCACTTCGCTGCCAAAGCCTTCGGCGCGGGTGTTTTCGTACATTTCCACCAGGTCGCGGTACTCGCTGGCGCGATGGCCGTAACGTACGCCATCAAAGCGCGACAGGTTGGCCGACGCTTCGGCCGGGGCAATCACGTAGTAAGCCGGAATCGACAGGCGGGTATTCGGCAGGCTCACCTCTACCACCTCGGCACCCAGCTTTTTCAGCTCGGCCACGGCGTTGTCGATGATGCGGCCAACGTCGGCCGCCAGGCCGTCGGCAAAGTACTCGCGCGGCAGGCCTACACGCAGGCCGGCCAGCGGCTGCGCCAGGTCGCGGGCGTAGTCTTCGCGGGCGCGTTCCAGGCTGGTGGAGTCGCGCTCGTCAAACCCGGCCATCACGTTCAGCATCAGCGCGCAGTCTTCGGCGGTCTGCGCCATCACGCCGCCCTGATCCAGCGAGCTGGCGTAGGCCACCATGCCGAAGCGCGATACCACGCCGTAAGTAGGCTTGATGCCGGTCACGCCGCAGTGGCTGGCCGGTTGGCGGATGGAACCGCCGGTATCGGTAGCGGTGGCTACCGGCGCCAGGCGGGCAGCCACGGCAGCGGCCGAACCGCCGGACGAGCCGCCCGGAATGGCGTTCACGTCCCACGGATTTTTCACGGCGCCGTAGAAGCTGTTCTCGTTGGACGAACCCATGGCGAACTCGTCCATATTGGCGCGCCCCAGCGTTACCAGGCCGGCGGCCTGGCATTGCTCGATCACGTGCGCGTTGTACGGCGAGATGAAGTTATCCAGCATCTTCGAGCCGCAGCTGGTCTTCCAGCCTTGCTGGCAGAAGATGTCCTTGTGCGCGATCGGCACACCGGTCAGCAGGCCGGCCTGGCCGGCAGCGCGGCGCGCGTCGGCGGCAGCGGCTTCGGCCAGCGTCTTGTCGCGGTCGACGGTAATGAAGGCATTCAGCGCCGGGTTCAGCGCCTCGATGCGGTCCAGATAGGCAGTCGCCAGCTCCACGGCCGATACCTGGCCGGTGGCGAGCTGCTGCGACAGTTGTTTGAGCGTGGCGTTAATCATCTTGTCTTGATGTCCGTCCAGAATGGCCACCCGTTGCGGGTAGCTGCGGCCAACGTTGGCCGCGTTATTCGATGACCTTGGGAACCAGGAACAGGCCTTTTTCCACTTGCGGGGCCACGGCCTGGCAGGCGTCGCGGCGGTTCGGCTCGGTGACGGCGTCTTCACGCAGACGCAGCGACACGTCCTGCGGATGCGCCATCGGTTCGATACCGTCCGTATTGACGGCCTGCATCTCTTCGATAAGGCCAAGAATATTGTTGAGCTGGCTGCCGACTGCCTCGATTTCGGCGTCGGTCACGGCGATGCGGGAGAGTCGCGCAATCCGCGCAACATCCTGATGGGTCAGCGACATGGCGTCCTCGTCAAAACCTTTAATAATTCAAGCGTTGTAGGGTATCATAACTGGTTTGTTTCCCCCAAGAATACGGGGGCATCGTGCGGTAAAAAGGGGCGAATTTTTTAACCGAAAAACGTGAACCTTTCCCCGACACGCTGTCTTAAATCGCCACGCTTGCAATGCGGTAAACTCATAGCACCGCACACAAACCCATTCTCAGGATCGCCACATGTTTCGCTCGCTCACCGGCTACTTTTCCAATGATCTGGCCATCGACCTTGGCACAGCCAACACCCTGATCTACATGCGCGGCAAAGGGATCGTGCTTGACGAACCTTCCGTAGTGGCCATTCACAGCGACGCCCCCACCAACAAGAAATCCATCCTGGCCGTGGGCCTGGAAGCCAAAAAAATGCTGGGCCGCACCCCGGGCAGCATTCAGGCCATCCGCCCGATGAAAGACGGTGTGATCGCTGACTTCACCGTCACCGAGCAGATGCTGAAGCAGTTCATCAAGAAAGTGACCCCCAGCCGCTTTTTCTCCGCCAGCCCGCGCATCGTGATCTGCGTACCATGCGGTTCCACCCAGGTGGAACGCCGCGCGATCAAAGACTCGGCACTGGCCGCCGGCGCCCGCCGCGTCGAGCTGATCGAAGAGCCGATGGCGGCTGCCATCGGTGCCGGCCTGCCGGTTGAGGAGCCGACCGGCTCCATGGTGGTGGATATCGGTGGTGGCACCACTGAAGTGGGCGTGATCTCGCTTGGCGGTGTGGTGTACTCCAACTCGGTACGTGTCGGTGGCGACAAGTTCGATGAAGCCATCATCAACTACATCCGCCGCAACTACGGCATGCTGATCGGCGAAACCACCGCCGAGGAAATCAAGAAAACCATCGGCTCCGCGTTCCCGGGTGCCGAAGTACGCGAAATGGAAGTGAAAGGCCGCAACCTGGCCGAGGGCATTCCGCGTGCGTTCACCGTGTCCAGCAACGAGATCCTGGAAGCGCTGACCGAGCCGCTGAACCAGATCGTGTCTGCGGTGAAGATCGCGCTGGAACAAACCCCGCCGGAACTGGGCGCCGACATTGCCGACAAGGGCATGGTGCTGACCGGTGGCGGCGCGCTGCTGAAAGACATCGACCGCCTGCTGGCCGAAGAAACCGGCCTGCCGGTGTTCGTAGCCGAAGAGCCGCTGACCTGCGTGGTGCGCGGCTCGGGCAAGGCGCTGGACAAGATGGACAAAACCGGCACCATCTTCACCAACGTACCGTAATCTTCCGCTCCTTCTGATGGTGCTGCCCTGTACGGGGCAGCGCATGGCTGCTGCATGAACTTCGCCACCACCCCAAGCTTTGCCAACCAGGGCCTGCGCCCCGGCTCCCAGCTGTTGCTGTGCGTGTTGGCCTCACTAACGCTGATCGTTGGTGATAGCCAATTCGGCCTGATGGATCGCACCCGCGACGCACTGTCCGTGGTGTTGTACCCGCTGCAACGTGCGGTCAACATGCCATTGTCGGCAGCCGCCCATGTTGGCGAGTTCTTCGTGACCCAGACCCAGCTGAAACAGGAAAACGCCGACTTGCGCAGCCGCGAGCTGGCCCAGTCGGCACGACTGGCCCGGCTCAATACGGTGGAACAAGAACTGCTGCAACTGAAAGCATTGAACGGTTTGCGACTGGGCAACGCCCAAGGTGGCAAGCTGGGCGAGGTGCTGTACACCGCACGCGACCCGTTTTCGTACAAGATCATCATCGACAAAGGGCTGGACGCCAATATCAGCGCCGGCCTGCCGGTGGTGGACGAGCGCGGCCTGCTGGGCCAGGTCACCCGCGTGCAACCGCTGACCGCTGAAGTCACCCTGATCATCGACAAGAACCAGATGGTGCCGGTACGCAACCAGCGCACCGGCCAGCGTTCGCTGCTGTACGGCTATGGCGGCGGCGTGGAAGTACGCTACCTGCCTGCTGCGGCCGACATCCAGCCTGGCGACCTGCTGGTCACCTCCGGCATCGACAACCTGTACAGCGAGGGCATTCCGGTCGCACGCGTCACCCGCGTCGACCGCCCGGCCGGCGCCTCGTTTGCCCGTGTGCTGTGTCAGAGCATTGCCGGCGTACAGTCCAGCCGTTATGTGCTGATCTTGCCGCCACGTGCTGCCGTGCCTCCGCGGCCAGACCCGGCAGTGACCACGGCCAAAGCGCAAAAGAAAAAAAATACCGAGGATGAAGGCTGATCATGAGCTACGACCGCCCGCAAGAACTGTTACGGCCGGTAAAGCGTCGCTTCATCGCCCTGACGTTTACCCTGGCACTGATGATGGAGCTGCTGCCGCTGCCGGTAGGCTCCAACCGCTGGCTGCCCGATTTTGTCGGCCTGCTGATCCTGTACTGGGCCATCAACCAGCCGCGCCGCATCGGCATCGGCATGGGTTTCCTGATCGGCCTGATCGTCGACGTCAGTACCAATAGCCTGTTCGGCCAACACGCACTGGCCTACTCCATCACCACCTATCTGGTGATGCTGCGCCAGCGCCAGCTGGTGATGTTCAACCTGGGCCAGCAGGCACTGGTAGTCATGACGCTGATGCTGGCCAACCAGCTGATCATGGCGCTGGTCCGCATGGCGCTGGGCGCTGCCTTCGTCGGCCCCAGCTACTTCCTGCCCCCGCTGGTCGGCGCCTTGCTATGGCCGCTACTGAACAAACTGCTGCTGCTGCCCTATCGGCAGCATACGATCTAGGCCACGATGCACCGCCCCACTCGCCTGAAAAACCAGCAAGCCGAAGAGAGCCAGTTTCAGCTGCGCATCGTCATTGCCTTCGCCTTCATGGTACTGCTGCTGCTGCTGCTGGCCGCCCGCTTCATCTGGCTGCAAGTGATGCAGTACGAGCACTTTGCCACGCTGGCACAGAACAACAGCATCTCGCTGGTACCGGTACAGCCCAACCGTGGCCTGATCATGGACCGTAACGGCGTGGTGCTGGCGCAGAATCATGCCGCCTATACGCTGGAAATCACCCCTGCCAAAATGGACGATATGGAAGCCACCATCAAGGCGCTGGGTGAAATGGTGGAGATCACCCCGCGTGACGAGCGCCGCTTCCGCAAGTTTCTTTCCGAAAGCAAAGAGTTCGAGCCGGTTCCGCTGAAGCTGAAGCTCACCGAAGAAGAAGCCGCCCGCATTGCGGCCAACGCCTGGCGCTTTCCGGGGGTGGAAGTGAAGGCGCGCCTGTTCCGCGACTATCCGTACAAGGAGCTCACCAGCCACGTACTGGGCTATATCGGCCGCATCAACCAACGCGACCAGCAAAAGCTGGAAGAAGCCGGCCTGCGCGCCAATTATCGTGGTGCCACCCATATCGGCAAGCTGGGTCTGGAAGCGGTGTACGAAACCGAGCTGCACGGCAAAAACGGCTTCGAGGAAGTGGAAACCGATGCCGGTGGCCGCGCGGTGCGCAGCTTGCGCCGCACCCCACCGGTGCACGGCAACAATCTGAAGCTGGCACTGGACATCCGGGTCCAGGAAGTGGCCGACAAGCTGTTCGGCCAGCGTCGTGGTGCGCTGGTAGCGATTGACCCGCAAACCGGTGGCGTGTTGGCTTTTGTATCCAAACCCGGCTTCGACCCTAACTTGTTCATCGACGGCATCGACAGCGCCACCTGGAAAAGCCTGAACGAAGACTGGCAAAAGCCGCTGGTCAACCGTGCGTTGCGCGGCCTGTACCCACCTGGTTCCACTTTCAAGCCATTCATGGCGATGGCGGCACTGCAGGCAGGCGCCATCGGCCCCTACGACGTGCGCCCGGCGCCGGGCTATTTTACCTTGCCCGGTTCCAGCCACCAGTTCCGCGACTCCAACCCGCGTGGTAATGGCATGGTCAACATCGGCAAGGCCATCGCGGTATCCAGCGATACCTTCTTTTACAAGCTGGCGTGGGATATGGGCATCGACCGTATACACCCGCTGATCGGCCAGTTTGGTCTGGGCGAGAAAACCGGTATCGACCTGGATGGCGAAGCCCGCGGCGTACTGCCCTCAAAAGAATGGAAAGAAAAACGCTTTGCCCGCTACAAACCTGAAGTACGTCGCTGGTACCCGGCGGACGTGGTTAGCGTAGGCATCGGCCAGGGTTTCAACGCCTACACCCCGCTGCAAATGGCCAACGCCACCGCCATTCTTGCGGCAGGCGGCAAGGTGTTCCACCCCCACCTGGTGCAAGAAATCACCGAGGCCGGCAGTGGCAAGGTACGGCTGGTAGAGCCGCAGCCGGTACGCATGCTGGCCTTCCGCCCCGAGCTCTACCAGCACGTCACTGACGGCATGCTGGCGGTAATGCGCCCCGGCGGTACCGCTGCGCGCGTTGCCAGCGGCCTGACCTACAATATGGCGGGCAAGACCGGTACTGCCCAAGTGGTACAGATCAAGCAAGGCGCCAAGTACAACGCCGCCGCACTGGCCGAGCAACACCGCGACCACTCGTGGTTCATTGCCTTCGCCCCGGCGGAGGCGCCGCGCATCGCCATTGCCGTGATTGTGGAAAACGCCGGCTTCGGTGCCGCCAGCGCCGCGCCGATTGCCCGCGCAGTGAGCGACTTCGCCCTCACCGGCAAAGTACCGGCCGAACTGAAAGGCAAACTGATCACCATGCCGGAGCCGGCACAGGCAGGAGACAAGCAAGATGCAAGCGCCGCTCGGTAAACGTATCTGGGACACCATCGCCGCGCCGTTCGACGGCTGGCTGATGCTGTTTCTGGGCGGTATCTTCGTGATGAGCATGCTGGTGCTGTTTTCGGCGTCCAACCAGAGCTGGCACAAGATTGACAACAAGCTGGTCTATACCGTGATGGCACTGGCCATCATGTGGGTAATGGCCCATGCACGGCCACAGACGGTGATGAACTTTGCACCACCGCTGTACGCTGCCGGCGTGCTGATGCTGGTAGGAGTCGAACTGTTCGGCATCACCGTCAACGGCTCTACTCGCTGGCTGAACCTGGGCATCGTACGCATCCAGCCGTCTGAAATCATGAAAACCGCGCTGCCGATGATGGTGGCGTGGTACTTCCAGAAATACGAAAGCACACTCAACTGGCGCCACTACCTGTTTGCCGTGGTGCTCATCCTCATCCCCGGCGTACTGGTGTTGAAGCAGCCCGACCTGGGTACCGCCACGCTGATCATGGGTGCAGGCTTCTTTGTGCTGTTCTTTGCCGGCCTGTCGTGGAAGATCATCATTGGCGGCCTGGTCGCCTTCCTGGCCAGCCTGCCGGTGGTGTGGAACCTGATGCACGGCTACCAGCGCCGCCGCGTACTGACCCTGATCGACCCGATGGAAGACCCGCTGGGCGACGGCTACCACATCATCCAGTCGATGATCGCCATCGGCTCCGGCGGTACCTGGGGCAAGGGCTGGCTCAACGGTAGCCAGACCCACCTCGATTACATCCCGGAACGCACCACCGACTTCATCTTTGCCGTGTACTCGGAAGAATTCGGCCTGGCCGGCAACCTGTTGCTGCTGGCGCTGTACCTAGGCGTCATCGCGCGCGGCATGCTGATTACCGCGCGCGCCCAGACGCTGTATGGCCGCCTGCTGGCGGGCGCCATTACGCTATCGTTCTTCGTCTACGTCTTCGTCAACATGGGCATGGTGGCCGGCATTCTGCCGGTGGTAGGCGTACCGTTGCCGTTCATGTCTTACGGTGGCACCGCCACCGTGTCGCTGGCGGTAGCGCTGGGCATGCTGATGAGTATCGGCAACACCAAACGCTGATCCGTACCTGACTTGCCATGCGGCCAACCTGTTTGCAGGTTGGCCGCATTTTTTGTACGTCGCAGTTTTGTCACAGCCACATCCGGCAGCCGCCTCTTCAAGCAAACGATCGTTGCATACCGCCAGGACACCTACGCAAGATAGCGCTTCGGCGCCCGACGCCGCATCACACGGACCGCACCGCCATGACGGCGCGGCCACGCCCACGAGGAGGCAATATGGATTTCAGCATCGAACTGTTACTGCTGGCGCTGGCGCCGCTGTTTGTCGGCTGTGTGGCCGCCGAAGCCTGGTACTGGCAGCGCCGCGGCCGCGCCGACATCTACAGCTGGCGCGACACGCTGTGCAACGCCGGCCTGGCCCTGCTGCACCAGGGCGCCGACAAGCTGGCCTGGCTGGCGGTGATACCACTGTACCAATACGTGTACCAGCACTACCGGCTGTTCGACCTCGGCCACAGCTGGGGCCACTTTGTGCTGCTGTTTCTGGCGCAAGACTTTTTGTACTACTGGTTCCACCGCGCCAGCCACCGCGTGCGCTGGCTGTGGGCGGCGCACAGCGTGCACCACAGCTCCACCCGCATGAACCTGTCTACTGCATTCCGTCAGAGCCTGATGTACCCGCTGGCCGGCATGTGGGCGTTCTGGCTGCCGCTAGCGTGGCTGGGCTTTGCCCCGCAGCTGGTAATCGGCGTGGTGCTGCTGAACCTGGCGTTCCAGTTCTTCGTGCACACCCAGGCCGTGCCCAAGCTGGGCTGGCTGGAGTACGTGTTCAACACACCGTCCATCCACCGCAGCCACCACGCGCGCAACCCCTGCTACATCGACCGCAACTACGCCGGCGTGCTGGTGATCTGGGATCGCCTGTTCGGCAGCTACGTGGCAGAACGCGACGACACGCCGTGCGATTACGGCACCCTGAAACCGGTCAACAGCCACAACCCGCTGTGGGTGAGCGTGGTGGAATGGCGCGACATGCTGCGAGAAGCGTTGGCCGCACGCAGCTGGCGCCAGCGGCTGACACTATTGTTCGGCCCGCCCGAAGTGGCCGAGCGCGTGGCCGCGCAACTACCTGCTCAGAACAGCCAGCGCCACACGCCGTAGGCTACAAAGCCCAGCACGATGGCAGGTAGCGTCTGCCGGCTGAAAAACGCCACCGTCGCCGCCACCAGCGTGCCCGGCAGGTAAGCATTGGCCAGGCTCAGGTCGATGTCGCCCTGCGGCGCCAGCGCCATCGGCACAATCAGTGCGGTCAGCACTGCCGCCGGCACATAGCGCAGCGCCCGCTGCAAGGCCGGCGGAAACGCCAGCCGGTGGCCGAACACCAGAAAACTCAACCGGATGCCGTACGTCACCACCACCATCCCCAGGATGGCCAACCACAGTGGCTGCGTCATGCTTGTGCCTCCTGAGTACTATCTGCGGCCAACCTTTCAGCCAGCATGCCGGCGCCCACGCCAGCCAGCGCCGCCAGCATCAGCCCCAGCTTGTACGGCAGATGGCGCGCCAACAGCGCCACCACACCCGCCGCGACAGCAGCCGCCAGTACCGGGTACTGCCGCAGCTGCGGCGCCACGATGGCAGCAAAGGTGGCCACCATGGCAAAGTCCAGCCCCAGGCCTGCCAGGCCCGGCACGCTTTGCCCCAGCAGCACGCCGGCCAGCGTCCACAGCTGCCAGTTCAGGTACATCGCCAGCGACGAACCCAGCCAGTACCAGACACCGCCTTGCGCTGCCCCATGCTCGCGCAGATGGTGTTCCACCACGGCGTAGGTTTCGTCGGTCAGCCAGAACGCCAGCGGCCAGCGCCAGCGCGCCGGCAAGTCGCGCACGTAGGGCAGCAGGCTGGCGCTGTACAGGGCGTGGCGCAGGTTCACCACAAAGGTGGTGAGCCAGATCACCGGCAGCGCCGCGCCGCTACCGATCAGGCTGACGGCCACAAATTGCGACGAGCCGGCAAACACCAGCGCCGACAACGCCAGTACCGCCCAGGCGGGAATGCCGCTGGCAATGGCCAGCGTGCCGAAGATCACGCCAAACGGCGCCGCACCGACCAGCATCGGTACCGTATCGCGTACGCCCGCCAGCAAGGCGGTACGGTGAGGGTTCATGCCACACTCCACAAATTCAGGGTTGGCCGCAGGCGGCATAAGCACGCCACGCCTGCAGCAAGGGTTCCCACGCCGGCGGGTTGCCGGGGTAGCACAACACACCGTCTGGCGGCTGCCAGCCGGCCTGCGCGCTGGCGGTCCAGATATGCGCTACCGGCCGCCAGGCCGGCGCGTCGTCCAGGGTGCCGGGTTTGATACTGAGCACGTCGCCGTTACCCGAGCTACGGTGGAACAGCCGCGTGCCGCACTGCGGGCAGAAATCGCAATCCATTACCCGGCCGGAAGGGGTGTGACGCTGCCAGCGCTGCACCGCCCCCTGCAACAGCGTCAGCTGCGCCGCCCGCAGCCACAGCGCCATGCCGAAAGCACTGGCCGACTGGCGCTGGCATTCGCGGCAATGGCACGCAAACACAGTGAGCACTTCGCCGTGGACGCGGTAGCGCACGGCGCCGCACTGGCATTGGCCTTCCAGGGTCTGCATCGCTTATCTCCGGAGCAAAAGGGCATTCTGGCACGCGCCTCAAACGGCGCGATGGAACAAGCTGTTCAGTACCGACTATGCCGGCCGCCGGCACGATCTGGCTTGAACGATCTTGCGCAGCAAGCGGCTAGCGGCCGCTGACCGTACGCTGGTAGGCGGCCGGGGTAATGCCCAATGCGGCGCGGAAGGCGCGCGTCAGCTGCGGCTGGTCGGCAAAGCCCAGTTGTGCCGCCACCTGCACCGGCGCCACGCCGTGTGCCAGCAGGCTACGAGCGCGCGCCACGCGCAGCTGGTTGCGCCACGCTACCGGCGGCAGACCGAATTGCTGGCGAAAGCGGCGGTTGAGGTGCCACGGCGACAACCCGGCCTCGTCGGCCAGTTGCTGCAGCGACAGGTTGTCGGCCAGGCGGTCGGCCAGCAGGTTGCGTACCCGCAGCAGCGCCGGCGCAGCGTCGGACAGGGCTGCCTCGCGCACGCCCATGTGGCGGGTCAGTACGTCGGCAAAGATGCCCTGCTGCACGCTCTCGCGCAGCAGACGGTCGTGGCTGTCGCGCAGCAAAGGCTGCAGTTGCCACAGCCGCTGCCATAGCTCAGAGTCGTAGACGACGGTGTCGCGGAAATAAGGCTGTACCGCGCGGCCGGCGATCTGGCTGGCCAGGCCTTGTATCAGCTGCGCCGACGGGTAGTAACCGTGGTAGCCCCAGCCGGCGTCGTGCGCCGAGCGGCCAGTGTGGACCTCGCCGGGGTTGATCAGGATCAGCGCCCCCGGCCCGGCCACGTGGGTACCGCCGCGCCAGTGATAAGACTGCGCGCCCCAGTGCAAGGTGTTCACCACGTACTCTTCATGGAAGTGCGGGGCAAACACCTGGCGGGTATAGAAGGCGTCCAGCAGCTCCAGCGGCGCGATATCGTCGGCGCGGAAGAAGCGGGCGTGTTCGGGGCGGGCGGCGGTCATGTGGCAGTAGCAGCAAGGGGATGCTGCATTCTGGCACAGCGCTAGCGCGCCGTTTTGAACGATCTTGTCAGGAACCGGCCATGAAGGTGCGGATGCCGGAGCCGATGAACTGCACGCCAACGCAGATCAGCAAAAAGCCCATCAGCCGGCCCAGTACCTCGGTACCGGCGCGGCCGATGCGCTGCGCGATCCAGCCGGCAGAACGCAGCAGCAGGAAGATGCCGGCGCAGGTGGCAAAAATCGCCAGCGTGGTCATGCCCAGCGCCAGCAGGCGGGCGGTGTGGTTATCCAGTTCGGCGATTTCGGTGGCCATGCCGATCACCACCGCGATGGTACCCGGCCCGCTGATGCCCGGCATCGCCAGCGGGAAGAACGAATAATCCTCACGCCGCTTGGTGCTGGGCGCCATGCCCGGGTCTTGCGACAAAAACAGCATGCGGTAACCCAGCGTGGCCACCACAAAGCCGCCGGCAATGCGCAGCGCACCGTAGCTGATGCCGAACGCGCCCAGAATGACGTTACCCGCCAGTAGCGACACCAGCATGATGGCCGCCGCGTACACGCACGCCATGCGCGCCTGGTGCGCGCGGCGCAAGTCGCTCATGCCCTGCGTCAGGCTGACGAACAGCGGAATCTTGGACAAGGGGTTGGTAATGACCAGCAGGCTGACCAGCCCGCCAAAGAAAAACTGCAGATACAGCGCCTTGATCATGATGGACTTCACGGATGGGTTGGCCGCCATTGTAGCCAGCCTGCGCCGAGCTGCACGCCGCCACGGCCAAAGACAATAAAATTGCGGCGCTTGCCCGACATCGCGCACGCCATGCTGCCGGCTGCCCGCGCGGGCTGCGACATTTTGTCGCAGAGCAATGTGCGGCAACGCAGACAGTGTTAGCCTTGCGGCCAACCTTGATGTCATTTACTTCTGCAAAGGAATTCTCATGCGCAAACTCGCCGCCCTGGCCCTGGCCTCCCTGCTGTCGCTGCCTGCCCTGGCCCACGACTACACTGCCGACGCACTGAAAATCGGCCACCCGTGGAGCCGCGCCATGCCGGCCACCAGCCCGACTGCCGGCGTATTCATGACCATCAACAACAGCGGCAAAGACGCCGACAAGCTGCTTTCCGCCACCAGCCCGCAAGCTGGCAAAATCGAAATGCACACCCACGTCAACGACAACGGCGTGATGCGCATGCGCGAAGTACCGGGCGGCATTGCGGTACCGGCTGGCGAAACCACCAAGCTGGCCCCGGGCGGCCTGCACGTGATGCTGTTCGACATCAAGCAACAAGCCAAGGTGGGCGACAAGTTCCCGCTGGTGCTGAAGTTCGAGAAAGCCGGCGAAGTGAAGGTAGACGTGAAAGTGGAAGCCGGCGCACCGGCGGCCCACGCCCACTAAGCGACTACGCCCAATCAAAAAGGCTGCCCTCAGGCTAATGCCAGTCAGTTAGTTGAATGTACTTGGCTATCAATTGGTAGGGCGTGAGTGAAGCGCCCCATCCCGTTGGCGCGAGCCGGTCAAAATGGTGCGCCCCAGGGTTGTGCTGAGCGAATCGAAGATTCGCACGCGCAAGACGCCGATTTGTTTGAGCCCCGAGCCGTTAGCGATCTGCGTGCAAATCTATGATTTGCTCAGCGATGCGAGTTCGGCGGCGCCTGGGGCGTGCCATTTTGGACGGGGTTTCGAGCAGCCCCGGGTTGCGGGGTCTGCGTGCGAATCTTTGATTCGCTCAGCGATAGAAAAGGGGGCGGCAATCCGCCCCCTTTCCCGTCTGCCGGGCGGAACCGGCATGTAAACATCGTCCGCATCGCGGACACAATCTTCAAACACAACAACCCTCTAGCCAAAAAAACGCCAGTCAGCGTTAACGGACTGGCATTATGCCCTCAGGCAGACTTTTGGCTTTACTGGCTACGACGCTTACTTTTGCAGCAAGCGGCGCGCGGCCAGTGCGGTGTCGGTGTAGTCGGTGAACACGCCGTCCACGCCCAGTTCAAAGTAGGCGCGGTACTCTTCCAGCGGGCTGTCCTGGAAGTTGGCCGCCAGGTGCTTGGCCTCGTTGCGGAAGGTGTACGGGTGCACCACCAGGCCCAGTTTGTGGGCGTTCTTCACCACGTCGCTCGGCTCCATCATGGTCATGTCGCGCTGGTCAACCACCTTGTCGCCGTCCACGTCGGCAGCCTTGCCGGTTTTCGGGTCCACCATGGCTTGCCAGCTGATCAGGTACGGCTTCCACGGGCCGATGCCGTCGGCAAACGATTTGATCTCTTTCAGCCCCGCCGGCGTCAGCATGTCGGCGTAGGTGCGTTTGTCGCCAGACACCACGTGGTCGTACGGCACGTTGGCATCGATGGTGCCGTCCGGGCGCACGTCGTTGGCATCCAGCAGGTACACCAGTTTGTTGGCGGTGAGCTTGCGCAGCTGCTTCAGGTTGGCCGCTTCGAACGACTGGATGAACACCGGCGCGTCCTTGCGGTTCAGCTTGTACTGCTTGAGCAGTGCCACCAGCGGCTGTTCCAAGCCCAGGCCCAACTGCTGATGGTAGGTCGGGTGCTTGGTTTCCGGGTACACGCCAATCTGGCGGCCAAGCTCTTTGGATTTGGCTTCACGGAGCGCCAGCACTTCTTCAAAAGTAGGCACCTGGAACTGGCCGTCGAAGGCCTTGCTGCGATCGGCGCGCGGCTGGATGGCACGCAGGGTCTTGATCTCGGCCAGGGTGAAATCGCTGGCAAACCAGCCTTCCTCGTCGTGACCGTCTACCTTCATGGTGCGCTTGCGGTTAGCAAACTCGGGGTGCTTGGCCACGTCGGTGGTGTCTTTCAGATTGGGCTCGTGACGGGCGATCAGCACACCGTCCTTGGTGGCGACCAGATCCGGTTCGATGAAGTCGGCGCCCAGTTCGATGGCTTTGGCGTAGGCCTCGAGCGTGTGGTCCGGCATGTAGCCGGACGCGCCACGGTGGGCGATCACCAGCGGCGCCTTGCCATCCAGCGTCGGGAAAACGGTTTTCGGGCCGGCACTGGCCGGTACGGCCGCGGCGGTAGCCAGCGCCATGACGATGATGGTCTTCTTGTTCATTGCAACCCCCTGAAGTGAAACGTGTCGATGAAAACAGGGAGTCTGGCACAGCCATATGATGGTTTTTTGACAAGCCATCGATCGCTGCTACGGCCTGTTGCAGCAAGCTGCTATGCTTGCGATCTGTTCTGTCTCTGTCACCGTCATGAAGCCGCTACTGCACAAACCTCTGCACCCTGTCCTGCTGCTGGTACTGATTTTCTTGTCCGGCGCGCTGGGTATCGGCTGGCTGGCTGCCTCGGTAGCGAAAGATGTCGATGCGGAATCGCTGCGCGTCAGCCAACTGGCGCTGAACCAGGAACTGGCGCGTGAGCGACGGCAACTGGCCAGCAGCCTGCAGGACTACGCCAGCTGGGACGAGATGAACGACAAGCTCAACCGCCAAGTACCGGATATGGCGTGGCTGAACCAGAACCTCACGGCCTCGGTGTACTACAACCTCAATGTGCATCTGGCACTGCTGGTAGATGCGAACGACGGCGTATTGCTGGCGCGACGCAACGGTATGCTGAGCGCCGACCCGGCACGCGAGCTACCGCTGTCCAAGCAGCAGTGGCTGACGCTGTTGCGCAGTACCGACCGCTACGAACAGCATGACCAGACCACGCTGCCCAGTCAGTTATTGCGGGTAGACAGTATCAACCCGCAAACCGGCTACCCCGAACCACGCATCCTGCTGCTGTCGATCCAGCGCATCAAAGCCGAGCAGCTACCTGACACACCAGGCCCGTATCGCCGCTATCTGGTTTTTGCCCGCTACCTTGACCAAGCCGCACTGCAACAGCTGGCAACCGCCTTTTTGCTGCCTGAAGCACGCCTGTATTTCACCGCCGACAGCCCTGTCGGCCTGTCTTCGCTACCACTGCAGGACAATAACGGCCAGACACTGGCCTGGCTGGCCTGGCCGGCACAAACACCGGGCAATGCCATGCTGGAACGGATATTGCCGCAAAGCGCCGCGCTACTGCTACTGATCCTGCTGCTGGGCGCAGCCATCGTGCGCATGGCCGAGCGCTGGCAGCGCGAAAGCCGGCAACAAGCCAGCCGCTTGCAACAGCAAGGGGCCGCGCTGCAGAAACTGGTCACCAGCCGCCGTGACGACCAGCAAGAGCTGCGCGAGTATCTGGAAGAAGTCATGCCGCTACTCAGTCAGACCCTGCGCGTGAGCCGGGTGAGCGTGTGGCAATTCAGCCCGGACGGCAAAGAGCTGGTCTGTCTGGCAGGGCTCAATACCAGTAACGGGCAGTTCAACTACGACGATACGCTGGAGCAGACGCAACATGCCGATTACTTCCAGGCCATACGCCAGCAACGCTACCTGACTACCGACCATGCCCAGCTGGACGAACGGCTGCAGTCGCTGCGTACCTACCTGGTGGCGCGCGACGTTCACGCCATGCTGGACGCTACCATCATGGTGGGTGGCCTGCACCACGGCATCCTGTGCATGGAGTCGCAACAGCCGCAGCGACAATGGCAACAAGATGAAATCAACTTTGTCTGCTCTGCTGCCGACATCCTGGCGCTAGTCATCGAATCGCGGGCGCGCTTGCACGCAGAAGGCGAGCTGTACCGCCAGTTCTACTACGACCGCTTTACCGGCTTGCCCAACCGCAGCCGCATGCTGATGCAGCTGGACGAGCTGATCCAGCAAAAGGAAAGCCAGCCGGCAAACAACGTCGAACCACTGGGCTGCCTGATGCTGGCGGTAGAAGGGCTGACCAATATCAATGAGCTGTACGGGCGCGACAACGGCGACCTGGTCATTCGCGAACTGGGTAAAAGGCTGGAATTACTGACTGAAAACGGCGAAATGGTGGCACGCAGCGCCGACAACCGCTTTGCCTTACTGATGCTGGGCCGCGACGAAGAACGGCTATGCCGGCGCGTCGATGCCCTGGTAAGCCTGCTGAACAACCCGCTGGAGCTGCAAGGTCAGCAACTGTATATCCGCCTCAGCATTGGCCTGGCGCTGTACCCGCAAGACACCAACGACGCCGAATCGCTACTGGAACACGCCGAAATGGCGCTGCAAATGTCGCGAGAAGGCCCGGGCGACTGGGTACGCTTCCACCCCGACATCAACAGCAACTGGCGCCGTCGCAACCGGCTGCAAACCGAACTGCGCCAGGCCATTGCCCGTAACGAGATGCTGCTGAACTACCAGCCTTATGTGTCGCTGAAGACCGGCAAAGTCGCCGGCGCCGAGGCGCTGGTGCGCTGGCAGCACCCGGAGCTGGGCCTGGTATCACCAGCCGACTTCATCCCGATGGCCGAAGAAACCGGGGTTATTCACGCCATTGGCGCCTGGGTACTGGAAGAAGGCATCCGCCATGCGGCCAACTGGCGTTTGCGCTTTCTGGAAAACTTCACCATTTCCATCAACGTCTCGCTGCTGCAGCTGGAAGACCCCCATTTTGCTGAAAGCGTCACCGCGCTGCTGGCTACCCATCACCTGCCGGGTGAAGCGCTGGAGCTGGAGGTGACCGAAGGCCTGGCCTTACGCAATACACCGGAAATCGACGGCAACCTGCACAAACTGCGTGCGCAGGGCATTGCCATCGCCATTGACGACTTCGGTACCGGCTACGCCTCGTTCAGTTACCTGCGCCGTTTCCCGGTAGAAAAACTGAAGATCGACAAGCAGTTCCTCGACCGCGTACCCGACAGCGAGGCCGGCAGCAACCTGGTGCGCATGATCGTCTCCATGGGCCATACGCTGGGCGCCTCGGTCACTGGCGAAGGCATAGAAAACATCGAGCAGGCACGCTTCCTGGCACGCCACGGCTGCGACTACGCTCAAGGCTACCTGATCAGCAAACCACTAGGGGCCGGCGCGCTGGAACGCTTCCTGGTGGATGCCGAAGCACTACCGCTATGACGATTAACATCCATGTTGCCAGTATTGCTTTTTATTGAATGACATCAAGGTTGCAATAAAAACAACAATCGTTGCCGGAATGTAACATGCTGCAACGCAATATTGTCCGACAAGCAAGCACTGCGCTGGCTTGTCATGCCAACTTGATGCACACTTGCCCCACGTTGCACCCCGCCTCCCAAGCATTGCGCCAGGTTTCCAAAGAAGACCGGGTGATGGAGGAGAGACGAGCTCCACAGGAGCCACAACACATACAACACAGAAAGTAGCGGATCAAGGCGGCGGTGCAACGTCCCCCACCCTGCAGTTTGCAAGCCCTCACACCAGCATTACCATGGCCCTCTTTACCCGTTGCGGCCAACCTCCATGACACCCCCTGCCCTGCCCCGTATTGCCATTCGTTACTGCACCGGCTGCCGCTGGATGCTGCGCGCCGCCTGGATGGCGCAAGAGCTGCTCACCACCTTTGAAAAAGACCTGGGCGAAGTCGCGCTGCAGCCCGGCAGCGGCGGCGTGTTCACCGTCCATGTCGACGACGTGCTGGTCTGGGACCGCGTGGCCGACGGCGGCTTTCCCGACATCAAGGTGCTGAAACAGCGTGTGCGCGACCGCATTGCCCCCGACCGCCACCTGGGCCACAGCGACCATAGCGCCGCCGACAGCGGGCAGTAAGGCGGCGCCTTGAGCGTGCAACGCAAGATCATCCACATCGACTGCGACTGCTTTTTTGCCGCGGTGGAAATGCGCGACCACCCCGAATGGCGCGGCATGCCGCTGGCGGTGGGCGGCCAGCCCGGCCAGCGCGGCGTGATCGCCACCTGCAACTACGAAGCGCGGCGCTTCGGCGTACGCAGCGCCATGCCGTCGTCGCTGGCACTACGGCAATGCCCGCAGCTGCTGATCGTGCCCCCCGACTTTGCCCGCTACCGCGCCGCCAGCCAGGCGGTGCACGCCATCTACCAGCGCTACACCACGCTGATCGAGCCGCTGTCACTGGACGAAGCCTACCTCGACGTCAGCGGCCAACCGCACTGCCAGGGCAGCGCCAGCCTGATGGCGCAGGCCATCCGCGACGCCATCCGCAGCGAAGTAGGCATTACCGCCTCGGCCGGTATCGCCCCCAACAAATTCCTGGCCAAGATCGCCAGCGACTGGCGCAAGCCGGACGGCCAGTTTCTGGTGCGGCCGGATGAAGTAGCCGACTTCGTGCGCGTGCTGCCGGTAGACAAGATCTGGGGCGTGGGGGAAGTGACCGCCACCAAGCTGCGCCAGCAGGGTTTTTATACCTGCGGCGACCTGCAACAGCTGCCGCTGGCCGACATGCTGCGCCGCTTCGGCAAGCTGGGCAAAACACTGTACGAGCTGTCGCGTGGCCAGGACAACCGCGCGGTAGAACCGGAGCGCGAGCGTAAATCGGTGAGCGTGGAAGAAACCTACAGCCGCGACCTGCCCGACCTGGCCAGCTGCGAAGCCGAGTTGCCGGGCCTGCTGGCTACGCTGGCGCAGCGGCTGGAACGCACTGGCAGCCCGCGTTTTCGCGGGCTGACCGTCAAGATCAAGTTTGCCGATTTCACCCAGACCACGGTGGAATGCAGCGGCCAGCAGCTGGATGCGGCCAGCTTCACCCAGCTGCTGCACACTGGCTACGCCCGCGGCGGCAAGGCCGTGCGCCTGCTAGGGGTGGGGGTACGGCTACAAGAAGCCGACCCCGCCATGCAGCAGCTGGAACTGCCGCTGCAGTACCGCCAGCCGCCGGGCTGACGGCGGGCGCTACGCTGCTGGCGGCGTATTTGGCGTATCGGCCGCCATAGCGGAGGCAGCGGGCGCGTTGGGCCCCGGCGCTGACGGCATGGCGTCGTCAGGCTTGCCCCGGCCGCCCAGGCTGTTCCAGTCGATGCCGCGGGTGAAGTACATGGTGAGCGCCAGCAGGCCGAACAGGCTGAGGCTACCCATCAGCAAGGCCATGTCTTCCGACTGCAAGATCATGAACATCAGGCCGTACAGCGCGGCCAACATGCCGGCAAACACGCCGCCACCACGCCAGCTGCCCAGCACGCTGCTGCCGTAACTGCCCAGCAAGACCACCGACGCCAGTGCCGCCAGCCAATAGGCCGCGTGGAAGCCCAGATGCTCGGAGAGCGACAGCGTCAGCAGGAAGAACAGCGCCAGGCCCAGCATCAGCAAGGTGTACTGCACCGGGTGCACCGACACGCGGTGCATTACCTCCAGCAGGAACACGCCGCCCATCATCAGCAGCACGAACAGTTCGGCGTACTTCATGGTGCGCTCGTTCAGCACGTAGCGGTCCACCGGGTCCAGCAGGCGCAGGCCGACGCGATTGGGTTCGCAGCCGCTCTTGGCTTGCAGGCAGGCGTTGCCGCCGGTGGCCAGCTCGGTGGTCTGCCAGCGGGCACGAAAGCCCTGCGCGTCCACGCTGCGGCTTTGCGGCGCGAAGTTGCCACTAAAGCTTGGGTGCGGCCAATTGCCGGCCAGGTTGACCGTGGTGCTGTCGCCGGTGGGTTCCACCAGCAGCGCGCTGCTGCCGGCCAGCTGCAGCCCCAGGCGGAAGCCCAGCGTCTGGCCCTGGCCCAGTAGCGGCTCGGCCGCCACCAGTGCCAGCGGCGCGTGCACACCACGCGGGTTGTGCGCCAGCCGCGCCCCCGGCACGAAGGCCAGCGTCTGGCTGCCGACCTGGCCTTGCAGCTGCTGGATGCCGCGCACGTCGTCCACCCCCAGCGCCAGATACGGCGTGGCCCAGCGTGTGCTGCGCCGCTCGCTGTCGCTGCTGGCCTTCTCTTCGTAGCCAGCCAGCGCCGGAATGCGGAACTGCCCGGCCAACTGCAGCTGGCTCCGGTACACCGGCGCCTCGAACAGGCCGCGTTTGAGCAGCTCCACCGCCAGCTTGCCGTCCACCGTCAGCTGCGACGGGCTAAGCAACAGCTGCTTGCTCTGCTGGCTTTCCACCCAGCGCCCGCCCTTGCCGCTGTCAGCCGGCTGCCACTTGCTCACAGTCACGGTGTAAGGCAGCACCAGATAGGGGCCGCCCAACGCCTGCTCGCCGGCGCTGAACTGGGCAATCTCGTGCTGTACCGCCTCGGCGCGCTGCTGGCGTTCGTCCAGCAGGCTGCGGACCAGGCCCAGTGTCAGCAGCATCAGCAAGGCGATGCCGGCCAGGGCCAGTGCTTTCCATCCCATTTTCATCATGCTCTCCCTCCGTGATTGGCAATGCCGGCAGCTTGCCGCCGCCACGTGGAGGGAAAATGGGCGCTATGTGGGGATTGTGTGAAGACGGCCGCTCAGCCCAGCACCCGCGCCAAGGGGTTGGCCGCATCCATGGCAGGCAGCCGCAGCGTAACGCACACACCCGGCGGTTGGTTGGCCAGCGTGATGTCGCCGCCATGCAGCTGCACGATGGTGCGCGTCAGCGCCAGGCCCAGGCCGCTGCTCTTCGGCCCCTGCGGGCGCGGCAGCGAATAGAAACGGTCGAACAGCCGCGGCAGCGCGTAATCCGGCACCGGCGGGCCGTCGTTGGCCATCTGCAGCTGCCAGCCGTTGGCTACCGGCTGTAATTGCAGGCTGATGCTGCCCTGGTCGGCGGTAAAGTCGATGGCGTTCTGCAGGATATTGCGCAGCGCCTGGCGCAGCAGGAAAGCATCGCCCGCCACCATGGCCTGCGGCAGCGTGGCCACCGGCGTGACACGGCGCGCGCCCAGCTGCGGCGCCAGCGCCTGCAGTTCGCCAGCCAACAGCTCGGTAAGCGACAGCGCTTGCGGCTGCTTCAGACGGCCGGCTGCTTCCAGCGACGCCAGCTGCAACAGGTGGTCCACGATCTGCTGCAGTCGAACACTCTCACTTTCGATGTGGTTCAGAAAGCGGGCGCGCTCGGCCGGCGGCAGATCGTCCTGCAGCAGCTCGGCCGACGCACGCAGGCCGGCCAACGGCGACTTCAGCTCGTGGGTGAGGTCATGCACGTAGTGTTCCACGTAGGCCTTGCCGTCCAGCTCGCTGCGCATGCGGCCCAGCGCTTGCGCCAGCGTGTCCAGCTCGCGGTTGGCAGCGAAATGCGGCACCGGTGCGCTGCCCCCGGCGCTGACGCTGTCGGCAAAGCGCGTCAGGCGGGTAATGCCACGGCTGAGCCACCACGAAAACAGCGCTCCCAGCAACAGCGCGGCCAACAGCACCACGCCGATCAGCCGCCCCAGCTTGGCCTCGCTGCGTTCGATATGCGGCTGCATCGCCAGATTGGGCCGGCTGACGGTGAGCACGCCGATAATGCGCTGGCCATCGCGCACCGGCGCCGCCACGTACATCACGGTAGATAAAGGGTTGGCCGCATCGGCCAGCGTGCTGCGCGCACCGTACTGGCCGCGCAGCGTCAGCGCCACGTCACGCCAGCGGCTGTAGTCCTGGCCCACCGCCTGGCCGGCGGAATCCAGCAGCACCATGCCACGGGCGTCGGTGAGGTAGACACGCAGCTGGGTGTGATCCTGGCGTACGCCCCACACCTCGGCCTGCGGCTGGCGAGCAGCAAAGCGCTGCAGCGTGGCCGCCAGGCGGCCGTCGTCCAGCCGGCCGGCCACCATGTCCGGCTGCACCATCTCGGCCAGCAGGTTGGCGGTGTCCAGCAGTACCGCCTCCGCCGAGCGCCGCATCGCCGGCTTGATCTCGTCGCGCACCACGCTCACCACGTAGGCGGCCAACAGCCCCAGCAGCAGGAAGTAGCCGGCAAAAATGCGCCAGGAAAAGCGCATCAGCCCTGCTCCAGCGCGTAGCCGAAGCCACGGTGGGTGACGATGGGGTCGAGGTCGGCACGCACCTGGCGCAGCTTGGCGCGCAGGGTCTTGATGTGGCTGTCGATGGTGCGCTCGAAGCTGTCTTCGGCCGCCTCGCCCAGCGCGTCCAGCAGCTGGCTGCGGCTGAACACCTGCCCCGGCCGTGCCAACAGCGTGGCCAGCAGGCGGTATTCGGACGGCGTCAACGCCAGCGCCTGGCCGGCAAAGCGGATGCGCCGCGCCGCCGCCTCGTGACAGAACAGGCTGCCAGGGTTGGCCGCCGCCACCGCGGCAGGCTGGCTGCGCTTGAGGATGGCACGCACCCGCGCCACCACCTCGCGCGGGCTGAACGGCTTCACCACGTAGTCGTCGGCGCCCAGCTCCAGCCCCAGTACGCGGTCCACTTCGTCGGCGCGGGCGGTCAGCAGCATCACCGGCAGCTCACTGTGGCGGCGCAAGCGGCCCAGCAGCGCCAGGCCGCTATCGTCTGGCAGGCCGATATCCAGGATCAGCAGCTGCGGCGGCTCGGCCGCCAGCGCTGCTTCGGTGTCGCGCGCCAACGTGCAGTGCTGCACCTGCCAGCCCTCTCGTTGCAGGGCATACAGCAAAGTATCGGCAATGGCCGGCTCGTCCTCGGCCAGCAGGATGCGGTAAGCAGACATGGAAACGGCATGCAGCAAGGAAAACGGCAGCTTGCCCGAGCACGCTGCCGCCGTAAAGCCCGCGCCTTAACGCTGCCGCTGCTGCCACGCGGCGATGATGCGGCGGATGGCGGGGACGCCCTGTTTGCCGACGCGTTCGCCTTCGCGGATGGCGCGACGGCGCTGGTCGAAATCGGCAGCACCCAGGCCCAGCACCTGCGGGCGCAGGATGACGTCGGCGCCTTTCAGTTCGTTAGCCAGCGCGGCCTGGGTCATGATGGACAGGCTCTGGTCGAAGGTGCCCAGTACGCCGCTTTTGCGCTGCGCCGGCTTGGCGGTGATATCGACGGCGATGACGATGTCGGCGCCCAGTTCGCGCGCGGCGCTGACCGGCACCGGGCTGACCAGGCCGCCGTCCACGTAGCGGCGGCCACGGATGGTAACCGGCTGGAACACATTGGGAATGGCGGCCGAGGCGCGCACGGCGGTGCCGGTGTCGCCGCTGCGGAAGACCACGCGGGCACCGCTATCAAAGTCGGTAGCCACGGCGGCGAAGGTGCGCGGCAGCTGTTCGATGCGCTTGCGGCCAACCTCGCGGTTTACCATCGCCGCCAGTTTGTCGCCTTTCAGAAAGCCGCCACCAGACAGGGTGAAGTCTTTCAATTCGTCTTCGTTCAGCGCCAGCGCGCGGCGGCGCAGCTTGTCGGCGCTGATGCCGCTGGCGTAGATGGCGCCCACCACGCTGCCGGCGCTGGTGCCGGTGATGATGTCGGGCACGATGCCCTGCTGCTCCAGCACACGGATCACCCCCACGTGGGCAAAGCCCTTGGCGGCGCCACCGCCCAGCGCCAGCGCAATGCGCGGCTGGCGCAGCACTTTCGGCGCAGCGGGCTTGGCCGGTGCAGGGTTGGCCGCAGCAGGTTTGACAGGCGGTGTCTGCGGCACCGGCGCCTCGGCCACCGGCGCGCTGGCCGGCGTGGCCGGCAGCGTTACCGCAGGTGGCTGGGCTGGCGGCGTGACGCTGGTACACGCGGCCAACAGCAGCGGGGCGAGGGCGCGCAGGCTGCGCGGCAGCAGCTTAGGCGGCACGCTTGCGTTTCACCCAGTTATCGATGGCGGCTTTTACTTGCGGCAACATCGCTTTGGCCACTTTCTCGCCTTCGGCGATGGCGCTGGCGCGTTCGTCAAAGTCGGCCGCGCCGATGTGCAGTACCGCCGGGCGCAGCACCACGTCGGCCTGCTTCAGTTCCAGGTTCAGCGCGGTGAGGTTCATGATGTTCAGGCTGCGGTCCAGCAGGCTCAGAAAACCGCTGCTAGCCTTGCCGGTGGGCTTGGCCGAGATGTCTACCGCAATGACGATGTCGGCGCCCATTTCGCGGGCGGCCATCACCGGCACCGGGCTCACCAGACCGCCGTCCACGTAGCGACGGCCGTTCAGGCTGACCGGCTGGAACACATTGGGGATGGCAGCCGAGGCGCGGGCAGCGGTGCCGGTGTCGCCGCTTTTCAGCACCACGCGGGCGCCGCTATCGAGGTCGGTGACCACTGCGCCGAATTTGCGCGGCAGCTGTTCGATGCGCTTGCCGTCCACTTGCTGGTTCACCAGCGCGGCCAGCTTCTCGCCCTTCAGAAAACCGCTGGTGGAGAAGGTGAAGTCTTTCAGGTCGTCTTCGTTGATGCGCATGGCGCGGTAGCGCAGCGCTTCGCCGTCCACACCGCTGGCGTAGATGGCCCCCACGATGCTGCCGGCGCTGGTGCCGGTCACGATGTCGGCCTTGATGCCGTTTTGTTCCAGCACGCGGATGACGCCAACGTGGGCAAAGCCTTTGGCGGCACCGCCACCGAGGGCAAAGGCAATCTTGGGTTTGGGCAGCGGCGGCTGCACCACCGGGGCGGAAGAAGGCGTGGTGCACGCGGCCAGGCCGGCCAGTACGCCGACGGCAGCAAGGCGACGAAGGAACGACATAAACTCTCTATCTCAGCGCTTGGGCGCGTTACGGGTAAATTCGATGACCTGCCTGCCGTCGGGCAGGATGGTCGGCTTTTTCTTCGGTTCGCCCTTCCAGGCGTGGCCGTACAGCACCTCGTAGCTGGCCGGCAGCTGGCCGTTGTGGCGGCGCTGCTCGTAGGCGTCCACCACGCGTTGCCAGGCGTGCTTGCCCATCAGGCCGCGGCCACGGCCGGCGGTGGCGTTGTGGGCGCCAATGGCTTTCAGGTCCTGCATCACGTCGCGGGCATGGTCGTAGGTGAGTACGATCTTTTCCATGTCCATCACCGGCTCGCTGAACTGCGCCGCCATCAGCGCGTCGCCCAGGTCGTGCATGTCGATGAACTGGTTGACGTGGGTGGCACCGTCGGCGTGGCGGAAGGCGTCACGCAGCTCGAACAGCGTGTCCGGACCCAGCGTGGCAAACATCAGCATGCCACCCGGTTTCAGCACGCGCTGGAACTCGGCAAACACCTGGTCCGGTACGTTCACCCACTGGATGGTAAGGCTGGACCAGATCATGTCCACGCTGTTGTCGGCCAGCGGCAGGCGCTCGATATCGGCGCACAGCTGCCACGGCTGCTGCGGCTTGAACCAACGCGACAGCATGCCCTGCCCGGCGCGCTGTTTTTCGCGCGAGGCGGCCAGCATGGCGTGGGCCAGGTCCAGCTCCAGCACGCGGGCGTCGGGGTAACGCTGGCGCAGGGCGGCGCTGCCGTAGCCGGTGCCACTGCCGGCGTCCAGGATCACTTGCGGTTGCAGCTTGATGTAGTCCAGGCGCTCGGCCATGCGGTCACACACTTCGCGTTGCAGCACGGCGGCCGAGTCGTAACTGGCGGCGGCGCGCTCGAACGAGGCGCGAACGCGGGATTTGTCGGTGTAAAACGCTTCGCTCATGCGTGTTGTTCCAGGTGGTGGCGCAGCTGCGCGATGAATTCTGCCTCGTGCGACAAAAACGGCGCGTGCGAGGCGTGGGCAAATTCGTACAAGGTGGCGTCCGGCAGCGCGTCGGCCAGCCAGCGGCCTGCCCCGATCGGGGTGATGGCATCGCGGGCACCGAAGAACAGCCCGACTGGACAGTGAATGCTGGCCGCGAGTTCCCGCGCGTCGGCCGCCAGCAGGCACTCCAGCGCCGGCAGCAGCCCTTGCGGGCGCCCGTGCGAGAACAGCTGCGCCTTGAGGTCGGCCAGCGTCTGGCGCGCGGCGGGCGCACCCAGCATCTGCAAGGCCAGGAAGCGTTCCAGCGTCAGCTCGAAGGCGGTATCCAGGCTGGCGCCCACGCTTTCGATGGCGCTGCGCTGCTGCGCGTGCGGCCAACTGTCGTCGCGCACAAAGCGCGGGCTGGTGGCGATCAGCGCCAGGCTCTTCACCAGCGCCGGGTGGCGGGCCGCCCAATGCTGCGCGATCAGACCGCCCAGCGACCAGCCCACCACGTGCACCGGCAGCGGAAAGCGCGCGGCCAGCTCGGCGGCGATGGGGTCGGGGTGGAAAACGGCGGCGGCCGCACTGGCGCCGTGGCCGGGCAGGTCGACCCGATGCACGCAGAAATCGTTAGCCAGGTTGGCCGCCACGCGGTCGAACACGCCGCCGTGCAGGCCCCAGCCGTGCAGCAGCACCACGTCCGGGCCGCGCCCGTAGGTTTCGATAAAAAGGCTCATGGAACAGCCATGTGGGGGCAAAGCGGCATTTTCGCAATAACGGCGCCGGAAAGATACCGCCACCGCCCGGCAGGCAGCCAGACAGGGGGCGGGATCAGGCGCTGCGGGCCAGTTCGGCCGGCATGCCGGCCAGGCGCAGCCAGTCCAGCTCGGCGGCCGGCGCCGGGCGGGCAAAGTAGTAGCCCTGCAGGCGCGGGCAGCCCAGTTCGCGCAGCGCACGCACCTGCACCTCGGTTTCCACACCCTCGGCCACCACCTCCATGCCCAGCGCCTCGGCCAGCGCCACGATGGCGCGCACGATAGCGATGGATTCCTCCTGGCAGTGCACTTCGCGCACAAAAGCCTGGTCGATCTTCAGCACGTCGAAGTGGTAGCGGTGCAGGTAGGACAGCGCCGAGTAGCCGGTGCCGAAATCGTCCAGCGCCAGGCAGATGCCGTGGGTCTTCAGCTGGCGCATCACTTCGATGGCGACGTCTGGCACGTCGATCAGCGCGCTTTCGGTCACCTCCAGGTGCAAGGTACCCGGCGGCAGGCGGTGCTCGCGCACCAGCCGCAGCATCCAGTCCACCAGCTTGGTGTCGTGGAAGTGGGCGCTGGACAGGTTGATGTGCAGGCACACTTCGTGGTTGATGGTGCCGTCGGCGTACCAGGCGGCCAGCTGGGCGCAGGCGCGCTCGATCATGTAACGGTCCAGCTTCAGCACCAGCCCGCTTTCTTCGGCCATCGGCAGGAACACGCCGGGCGGGATCAGGCCGCGCTCGGGGTGATGCCAGCGCACCAGCGTCTCGAAGCCGGCCAGGCGGCCGCTGTGGCTGTCGACGATGGCCTGGTAATACGGCACCAGCTCGCCTTCATTGCTGAGCGCGTGGCGCAGCTCGGCTTCCAGCGCCAGCTGGTCGGCCTGATTGCAGCGCAGCTCGTGGTTGAACAGCGTGTAACCGTGACGGCCGTTCTGCTTGGTGCGGTACATGGCGTGGTCGGCATCGCGCAGCAGGTCTTCTTCGCGGCTGTAGTGTTCCTTGCTGGCCAGTACCACGCCCAGGCTGACGGTGGAAAACACTTCGCGCCCGGAGAGCACGAACGGGCGCTCGAACGCGGCCACCAGCTCGCGCGCCAGCTGCTCGCACTCGTCCATCGATTCCACCGACGACAGCAATACCGCGTACTCGTCACCGCCCAGGCGCGCCATGAAGTCGCCAAAGCGCAGGCCCTGACGGATGCGCTGGCCGGCTTCCACCAGCAGTTGGTCGCCGATCAGGTGGCCCAGCGTGTCGTTAACCAGCTTGAAGCGGTCAAGGTCGATCAGGATCACGGCAAAGCGCTGCTCCGGCGCCAGCTGGAAGTGGTCCCAGCTGCGTTTGAGCACGCGGGTGAAATGGTTGCGGTTGGGCAGCTTGGTGACCGGGTCGTGCAGGCTGTCGTGCTGCAGTTGGGCGTTGGCCGCGTCCAGCGCGTCGCTGCGCTCGCGCACGCGCTGCTCCAGGTCCATGTAGGCGCGCTGCAGGTCGTCCAGCGCCTGTACCCGCGCCAAGGCGCTGCCGATATGGTTGGCCACAAACTCCAGCAGCTCCTGGTCGCGCCAGCTATAGCGGGTGTTGTCCTGATAGCTTTGTACCGACAGCACGCCACGCAGCAGGTTACCACTGTACAGCGGCACACCCAGCCAGCTGTGCGGCGGGGTGCCGTTATCGTTCTGCAAGCCGAACAGCGGGTGGCTATGCATGTCGGCCAGCAGCAGCGGCCGCCCGCTGTGCAGTACCTGCTCTACCGGGCCACGGCCGGGCGAGCGTGGCGACAGCTCGGATAGGCGCAGATCGGAACAATACGGAAAACTCAGCTCGTCGCGGCTCTGGTCGTACAGCGCCACCATGCAGTTACTGGCGTCGATGAATTCGGACAGCAGCCGGTGCAGGCCGACAAAAAAGGCCTCCATCGACAAGCTGGTATTGGACAGCTCGGCGATGCGGAACAGCATGTGCTGCAACTGTTCGCTGCGCTGGCGTTCGGCCACCTCGGCACGCAGGCGGGCGTTGATGCCTTCCAGCTCGCTGGTGCGCTGCCACACTTGTTGCTCCAGGTGGGCGCGGTACAGCAGCCGGTCCAGCGCGCAGGAAATATGGTGGCCTACGTACAGGAAGGTGGATTCGTCGGCCAGCATCGGGGTAAAACTACTGTCGTAACCCTGCACCACCACGGCGCCCATCACCTTGCCGACACCGCTGACCAGCGGCATGCCCATCCACCACTGCGGCTGGGTACCCATGAAACGGATGCGCTCGCGCTGGCACAGCGTGGCCAGCTCGTCGCCTTTCAGCATCAGGAAGTGGTTTTCGCGGATCAGCCACGCGGTCAGCGACGCACTGGGGCCGCGTACCGGGTAAGCACGGCCAAGTTGCGGCGGCTGGCTGTCGCGCTGGTCGACAAAGTACGGGAAACGGATTTGCCCGGCCTCTTCATCGAACAGCGCGATGTAGAAATTGTCGGCCGGCATCAGGCGGCACACGGCGCGGTGCATGCGCGGCAGGAAGTCGTCCACGCTGTCGGCGTGGTTGGCCAGACGGCTGATCTCGAGCAGGGTTTCGTGGGTGGTGCGGGCGATGGACAGCTCGTCGCGCATGGCGGTGCTGACCAGGTGGCCGGACAGCAGCAGCGCCAGGCGCTGTGTCAGTTCGTCGGCCTGGCGGCCACCCTGCCACACCAGCCAGCCCAGCGACTGGCCGGGGCTACCCAGTGCATGGCATTGCACCGGGGCCTGCCACGCCAGCTCGCCCGATAGCGCCGTCGGCACTGGCAAACCAGCGCAATTACCCCGGCTGGCAAGACATTGCCAGACAGGGCCCTTTTTCCCCCAGACTGTTGCACCCTCAGGAGCCTGCAAGCGGAACAGGAAATCCAGTGCCGCTTCGGCAGCTTCTTCTGGTGTAAACAGAAAATCAGCCGTACTGTTCATAACAGTGATTTGGTAACCCACTCGTCAACATCAGCGCGGTGGCTATTATTTTCGTGTGGTCACAACCTGACGAACAGCGGGCCGCCTTAGCCTATTGCCTGATCCAGTGCTGCCAACAGCGCCTTGATGTCGTCTTCGGTATGACCTGCCGTCAGGGACACGCGCAATCTAGCCGTGCCTGCCGGAACCGTTGGAGGGCGTATCGCCGGTATCCATACGCCTTGCTCGCGCAAAGCCATGGAATAGCTTACAGCTGCCTCATTACTGCCAATAATAATCGCTTGAATTGGCGAACGGGAAGAGCGCAAGTGCAAAGATTTATCCTGCATAAATGCCGCTAATGTAACAATATGCTGCTGTATCCGTTCCCTCCGCCAGGGCTCATCACGCATCAGCTGCAGGCTGGCCATCACGGCAGCTGCCTGCGCCGGTGGATGCGCGGTGGTGAAAATATACGTCCGCGCGCTATTCACCAGCCACTGCACCAAAGCACGGCTGCCCGCCACAAAGGCCCCCGCTACCCCGGCAGCCTTGCCCAGCGTGGCCATGTACACCACCCGCGGGTGATGCAGGGCGTACTCCGCCAGCGCGCCGCGCCCTTCGCCCAGCAGCCCGAAACCGTGCGCATCGTCCAGATACAGCCAGGCATCGTAGCGTTCGGCCAGCGCCAGCAGCTCGCGCAGCGGCGCCTCGTCGCCGTCCATGCTGTACACCGCATCGACGGCGATCAGCCGCGTACGGGCCGGGGTTTTTTGCAACAGTGTGGCCAGATGGTCGAGGTCGCTGTGGCGAAAGCGCTGGAAATCGGCTCGCGACAGCACGCAGGCGTCGTTCAGCGACGCGTGGTTGAGCTTGTCGGCAAATACCGCATCGCCCCGCCCTACCAGGCTGGTAATCACCCCCAGGTTGGCCGCATAGCCGGAGCCGAACACCAGCGCCGCCTCGCAGCCTACCCAGTCGGCCAGCGCCGCTTCGGCCTGCTGCTGGATGGCGAAGTGGCCGGCCACCAGTTCGGAGGCGCCGGCGCCGACGCCCCAGTCGGCGATGGCCTGCTGCATGGCGGTTTTCAGCGCCGGGTGATTGGCCAGGCCAAGGTAATCGTTACTGGCAAAAGCCAGGTAATCGCGGCCGTCGATACGCACGCGCGGGCCTTGCGGTGTATGCAGCGCGTGGCGCTGGCGCAAGCGGTGATCATCGGCCAGGGCGGCCAGGGCGGCATCGAGCTGGTCTGGGCGCATGCGGCCAACCTTTCTGCAGAATCATGAAAAAGAGCACCGGCGTCGTGCACGGTGCTCTGCATTTAACCAGACGCTGAAACCGGCTTACAGTGGTTGCAGGCCCAGTTTGTCCATCAGCGCGCGGTCGGCGTCCACGTCCGGGTTACCGGTGGTCAGCAGCTTGTCGCCGTAGAAGATGGAGTTGGCACCCGCCAGGAAGCACAGCGCCTGCATCGCTTCCGGCATCTCGCGACGGCCGGCCGACAGGCGCACGTAGCTGTGCGGCATGGTCAGGCGCGCCACGGCGATGGTGCGCACGAACTCGGTCCAGTCCAGCGCGTCGGCGCCGTCCAGCGGCGTGCCGCTGACCTTGACCAGGTTATTGACCGGCACCGATTCCGGCTGCGGGTCCAGGTTGGCCAGCTGCAGGATCAGGCCGGCGCGCTGCTCGCGGGTTTCGTTGAGGCCGACAATGCCGCCACAGCACACCGACAGCCCGGCGCCACGCACCTTGCCCAGCGTGTCGAGGCGGTCTTCGTACTCGCGGGTCTGGATGATGTCGGCGTACTTGTCCGGCGCGGTATCCAGGTTGTGGTTGTAGAAGTCCAGGCCGGCGTCTTTCAGCTTTTCGGCCTGGCCGTCCTTCAGCAAGCCGAAGGTGGCACAGGTTTGCAGGCCCAAGGCCTTCACCTGCTGCACCATGTCCAGCGTTTTTTCGAGGTCGGCGTCCTTGGGGCCACGCCAGGCGGCGCCCATGCAGAAGCGGCCGGCACCGTTGGCCTTGGCCAGGCGGGCGGCTTCCACCACCTCGTCCACGGTCATCATCGGCTGGTTTTCTACCGGGGTGTCGTGGTGCACGGACTGCGGGCAGTAGCCGCAGTCCTCCGGACAGCCGCCGGTCTTGATCGATACCAGCGTGGACAGCTGCACGCGGCTGGGGTCGAAGTGCTGGCGATGCACTTCGGCAGCACGGAAGACCAACTCCATGAAAGGCAGGTCGTACAGGGCCTCGACTTCTTCCTGGGTCCACAGGCCGGATTCGGCGTGCGGGGAGGCGGGGCGGTGGAATGCGATGGTGGCCTGGTTCATGCGGGGCTTCCGTTTGTCATCTGAGTAAAAACACCAAGCGAATCTTGCGGGAGGGCGGTCATGCTGTCAAACCTGTTGCGCATCACAATTGACAATTGCCCATTATTTGAACAGAACTGCGTACTATGCGGCCAACGTCCAGTCATTGATGGCTTGTGTACTCCCTGCCATACCGCCCTGCCGTGGCATGCCGGGCACCGCTGCCCACGCTGCCAGTGCCCGGCTGCCAGCCCGCTCACCCCCTGCCAAGACTGTGGCAAACTGCGTCCCGCCTTCTTGCACCTGTACAGCGCGTTTGACTACGATTACCCGCTCGACGCGCTGATTACCCGCTGCAAATACCTGCCCGATGCCAGCCTGCAAGGCACACTGGCCGCGCTGATGCGGCAAGCCCACCTGCGCGCGCCAGACGCTGCCGTGCCCGACCTGATCGTGCCGGTGCCGCTGGCAACCGAACGCCTGCGAAAACGCGGCTTCAACCTGCCTGACGCCCTGGCCCGGTCGTTGGCTGCTACAATGCGCGTCCGTTTCGACAACACGCTGTGTTGGCGCAAACGCAACACGGGCCGCCAAACCCGGCGCAACCGGCGCGAAAGGCTGCGTAATGTCCGCGATGCCTTTGGCGTGAAACACCGCTGTGACGGGCTTCACATCGCCATTGTGGACGACGTGGCGAGTACCGGCGCCACCCTGCACGCACTGGCCAAAACCCTGTTAAAAGCAGGGGCCAGACAGGTCGATGCCTGGGTGCTGGCCAGGGCCATTTTTCGTCGCACTTGACCAACTTGTTGATTCATTGGAATATTCGCCCCGCAACGATGTTTACCGTTGTTCTCTACCAGCCGGAAATACCGCCTAATACAGGCAATATTATTCGACTCTGTGCCAACACCGGCTGTGAATTGCACTTGGTCAAACCGCTGGGTTTTCCGCTCGAAGACGCCAAACTGAAACGCGCCGGCCTCGATTATCACGAGTACGCACGCATGGTGGTCCACGAGAACTGGGAAGCCTGCCTTGCCCACCTGGGCACCGGTCGCCGCATCTTTGCGGCCACCACCAAAGGCGCGACGCGGCACGACCACATCGCCTTCCAAGCGGGCGATGTTTTGCTGTTCGGCCCCGAATCCCGCGGCTTGCCAGACGACATACTGGCAACCCTGCCCACGGAACAGCGGGTACGGCTGCCCATGCAGCCCGAATCGCGCAGTTTGAATCTCTCCAACGCCGTCGCCGTGCTCGTGTTCGAAGCCTGGCGCCAGCACGGTTTTGCCGGAGGGATTTAGCAATTCACGGTTGGCACAACAGCATAAGGAGAGGTCATGAAACCTTTTTACCGATGGCTGTGGCTCGTGTGTGCCAGCATTTTTCTGGTAGCTTGTACCACTGTCAGGCCGGCAACTGCGACGCAGTCCGCCAAGGCCAACGTGAAGAAACCGGGCAGCAACTCTGGGGCTTACTTCCAGAATGATGGCCCGGCAGACCGGATTCCGGTCAACCTGGATCTGGTGCCGGATGCCATACCGCAAACCGAACCCCTGATCGCTTCCGCCAACAAGCCGTACTCGGCGCTGGGCATGAGTTTCCGCCCGGATGCCTCGGAGAAGCCTTATCGCCAGACCGGCAAGGCCTCCTGGTACGGCAAACAGTTCCACGGTCGCAAGACCTCGTCCGGTGAACGCTACGACATGTTCGCCATGAGTGCCGCTCACCCGACACTCCCGATCCCGAGCTACGCCCGGGTCACCAACGTGAAGAACGGCGAGTCGGTAATTGTCCGTATCAATGATCGCGGCCCGTTCCATAAAAGCCGCCTGATGGACCTGAGCTACGCCGCCGCCCACAAACTGGGTATCGTACGCAGCGGTTACGGCAATGTGGTGGTGGAACGCGTGTTCCCGGTGGAGGGCAGCGACCGTATCGCTACCAAGCCGGCCTCGATGCAAAAGCCGGCAGGCGGTGAGCCTTACTACCTGCAGCTGGGCGCCTACGACCGCCTGGCTACGGCAGAAGCCGAGTTGCGCGAGCTGCTCAGCAACGACGCCAGCAGCTACAACGACAAGCTGGCGATCGTGAACCAGCAGGGCTTGTACCGCGTGCGCATGGGCCCGTTCAGCCAGGACAGCGACGCCATCCAGGCCGCGCTGGCGCTGGATGTACCGCCGGTGATCACCCGCTGACACCGTGCAGCAAACAAAAAGCGAGGCTTCTGCCTCGCTTTTTTTGCGCCTGCTGCCCGCTTACTGCTCTTGCTTGGGCGCCACCTTGCAAGTGTTGATGCCGAAGATCGCATATGGCGGGCACCAGCCCATCAGGCCAGTGGCCAACGGCACCAGGCCCAGTAGCGCCCACGGCGTTTGCGGGCCGACAAAGGCCAGCGCCGTGATAGCCAGGCCGGCCACGATACGGATGACACGCTCGGTACTGCCGATATTGCGTTGGAACATGATGACACCTATGCGGTTGAACTGACGCTTTCAATATACATTTAAGTAAATTGAAAACCAAGCATCATCTGCCATTCCGATCGCCAGGCCACGCAGCTGTACCCGCCATGCCACACTGCGGCAAACAGCAGGCAACAAAAAGCCCCTTCCTGCGGGAAAGGGCTTAGGCATGGTTGGCCGCAGGTGGCGGCTTATTCGGCCAGTTGCGCCAGCAACTCGGCCTGCTGTTCGGCGATCAGCGCGTTGGTCAGCTCTTCCAGGTCGCCGTCCATCGCGTAATCCAGCTTGTACAGCGTCAGGTTAATGCGATGGTCGGTAATGCGGCCTTGCGGGTAGTTGTAGGTGCGGATGCGCTCGGAGCGGTCGCCGGAGCCGATCAGGCTTTTACGTTCGGCGGCTTCCTTCTGCTGTTGGGCACGCAGCTGGATGTCGTAGATGCGTGCTGCCAGCACGCGCATGGCGCTGGCCTTGTTGGCGTGCTGCGAACGGCCGTCCTGGCACTCGGCCACGATGCCGGTGGGCAAGTGGGTAATGCGCACCGCGGAGTCGGTCTTGTTGATGTGCTGGCCGCCGGCGCCGCTGGCGCGGTAGGTATCGATGCGCAGGTCGGCCGGGTTCAGCACCACTTCGGCAATCTCGTCCGCTTCCGGCATCACCGCCACGGTGCAGGCACTGGTGTGGATACGGCCCTGGGTTTCGGTGGCCGGCACGCGCTGCACGCGGTGGCCGCCGGACTCGAACTTCAGGCGCGAGTAGGCTCCGTCGCCGGCAATGCGCACGATCACTTCCTTGTAGCCGCCCAGATCGGACTCGCTGGCGGACAGGATCTCGGTCTGCCAGCGGTTGCGCTCGGCGTAGCGGGTGTACATGCGCAGCAGGTCGCCGGCAAACAGCGCCGCCTCGTCGCCGCCGGTACCGGCGCGGATTTCCAGCAGGATGTTCTTGTCGTCGTTGGGGTCTTTCGGCAGCAGCAGTTTTTGCAGCTCGATATCCAGCGCCTCGATCCGCTCACGCGCCTCGGCGATTTCTTCCTGCGCAAACGCCTTCATGTCCGGGTCGTCCAGCAGCTCGCTGGCGGTGGCAATGTCGGCCTCGCACTGGCGGTAGGCGTTGAAGGTTTCCACCACCGGGGTCAGTTCGGCGTGCTCGCGCGTCAGCTTGCGGAAAGCATCCATATCGGCGGTGGCGTTTTCTGTTGCCAACAGGTGGGTAACCTCTTCCAGCCGTTCTACCAGCTGGGCGAGTTTGGCCGCGATCGACGGTTTCATTACTGCTCCGGGTGTAAGCGATACAAACGCGCGATCAGTTCGACCTGCGCGTCGTGCGCCGCGCCGCTGCCGCTAGACAGCGCCTGCGTCGGCGGGTGCATCAGTTTGTTGGTGAGCTGGACAGACAACGCCTCCAGCACTTTTTCGGGGTCGTCGCCACGGGCCAGCTGCTTATGCGCGGCTTCCAGTGCGTGGCGGCGGATACGTTCGCTCTCGTCGCGCAGCGCGCGGATCAGCGGCACCGACTCGCGGCGTTTCAGCCAGTCGGTAAACTCGGCCACGCGGTGGCTGATGATCAGTTCGGCTTCTTCCGCCGCCTGGTTGCGCGCCTGCTGGCCTACCTCGACGATGCCGGCGATGTCGTCCACCGTATACAGGTAGACGTCGTCCATGCGGCCAACCTCGGCCTCGATATCGCGCGGCACGGCCAGGTCCAGCATGAACATCGGGCGATGGCGGCGTGCCTTGATGGCACGCTCCACCATGCCCTTGCCGATGATGGGCAGCTGGCTGGCGGTAGAGCTGACCACCACGTCGTAGTGTTGCAGCTGATCGGGCAGCTCGGACAGCGTGATAGCCTGGCCGCCAAACTCGGCCGCCAGGCGCTGGCCGCGCTCCAGCGTGCGGTTGGCCACGGTAATGCGCGCCGGCTGGCGGGCGGCAAAGTGGGTGGCCACCAGCTCGATCATCTCGCCGGCACCGATGAACAGCACGTTCAGGCCGCCGACGCTGGCAAAAATCTGCTCGGCCAGCTTCACCCCGGCGGCCGCCATCGACACCGAACTGGCACCGACGGCGGTCTGGCTGCGCACATCCTTGGCCACCGAGAAGGTTTTCTGGAACAGGCCGTTGAGCAGGCTGCCCAGCGTGCCGGCGCGTTCGGCGGTGCGCACCGCGTCCTTGATCTGGCCCAGGATCTGCGTTTCGCCCAGCACCATGGAGTCCAGCCCCGACGCCACGCGGAAGGCGTGGCGGGCCGCTTCCGGCGCGTCCAGCAGGTACAGGTAGGGGCGCACCTCGTCCAGCGTCAGGCCGTGGTAGGCCGCCAGCCAGCGCAGCGCTTCTTCCGGGTGCTGGGTGGCACAGTACAGCTCGGTGCGGTTACAGGTGGACACAATGGTGGCCTCGCGCGCCGCCCGCGACTCGACCAGCTGGCCCAGTGCGGCCGGCAGCGTTTCTGCCGGAAAGGCCAGCCGCTCACGAATGGTGAGGGGCGCGGTGTGGTGATTGAGTCCGATGGCAACCAGCTGCATGGTGGCGAGAGAAATCCGCTATGGGAAACAGGCTATTCTAGCCGAAAACCCGCCGCCGGAGAGGGGAAGGGGCGACGATGGCGTTTGATCGTCGCCAAAGCATGGCGCGCTATTGCGTTGCTGCTTGCAGGTATTCCGCGTGGAAACGCAGCTGCGTCTCGATAAAGCTGGCCACAAAGTAATAGCTGTGGTCGTAGCCCGGGTGACGGTGCAATTGCAGCGGGTAGCCGCTGTTGGCGGCGGCCGCTTCCAGCGCCTGCGGCTGCAGCTGGCTATCGAGAAAGCTGTCAGCCAGCCCCACGTCCACCCGGCACGGCAAGGCCATCGCCGGCGTGGCGGTCGCCATCAGCTCGCTGGCGTCCCATGCCAGCCAGGCGCTGGGGTCGTCGCCCAGGTAGGCGGCAAACGCCTTCTGCCCCCACGGCACGTTCACCGGGTTGGCAATCGGGCTGAACGCCGATACCGATACGTAATCCTGCGGCCGTTTCAGCGCGCACAGCAGCGCGCCGTGGCCGCCCATGCTGTGGCCGGCAATCGCCGCGGGGCCAAAATCAAAGTGGGCTGCCAGCAAAGCCGGCAGCTCCTGGCTGACGTAGTCGTACATGCGGTAGTGCGCCGCCCACGGTGTCTGGGTGGCATTCAGGTAAAAACCGGCGCCCTGCCCCAGGTCGTACGCCGGGTCGTCGGCCACGCCGTCGCCACGCGGGCTGGTATCCGGCGCCACGATGGCGATGCCCAGCTCGGCTGCCACGCGCTGGGCGCCGGCTTTCTGCATGAAGTTTTCGTCGCTGCAGGTCAAGCCGGACAGCCAGTACAGCAGCGGCACGCGTGCACCGGCCAAGGCCGCCGGCGGCAGGTAGACGGCAAAGCGCATGCTGCAGCCGAGCACGGCCGAGGCGTGGGTGTACTGGCGGTGCTCGCCGCCAAAACTGCGATTGCAGCTGATCTGTTGCAGGGTCATGGTGGTTTCCTGACTGCGGCCAACCCCAGGTTGGCCGCAAGGCGATGGGTTACTGGTAGTGCACCACGCTGCGGATGCTCTTGCCTTCGTGCATCAGGTCGAAGGCGGTGTTGATGTCGTCCAGCGCCATGGTGTGGGTGATGAAGTCGTCGAGGCGGAATTCGCCGTTCAGGTAGCGTTCCACGAAGTGCGGCAGCTCGGAGCGGCCACGCACGCCGCCAAAGGCCGAGCCGCGCCACACGCGGCCGGTCACCAGCTGGAACGGGCGGGTGCTGATTTCCTGGCCGGCACCGGCCACGCCGATGATCACCGACTCGCCCCAGCCCTTGTGGCAGCATTCCAGCGCCGAGCGCATCACGTTCACGTTACCGATGCACTCGAATGAGAAGTCCACGCCGCCGTCGGTCATCTCCACGATCACGTCCTGGATCGGCTTGGCAAAGTGCTGCGGATTGATCACGTCGGTCGCGCCCAGCTTCTGCGCCAGCGCGAACTTGCTCTCGTTGATGTCGATGCCGATGATGCGGCTGGCACCGGCCATGCGCGCGCCGATGATGGCCGACAGGCCGATGCCGCCCAGGCCGAAGATGGCCACGGTGTCGCCCGCCTTCACCTTGGCGGTGTTCATCACCGCGCCCATGCCGGTGGTGACGCCGCAGCCCAGCAGGCACACTTCTTCCAGCGGTGCCGTCGGGTTCACCTTGGCCAGCGAGATTTCCGGCAGCACGGTGTATTCGGCAAAGGTGGAGGTGCCCATGTAGTGGTAGATCGGCTGGCCGTCTTTGGAAAAGCGCGTGGTGCCGTCCGGCATCAGGCCCTTGCCCTGGGTAGCGCGGATCTTCTGGCACAGGTTGGTCTTGCCGGATTTGCAGAACTTGCACTCGCCGCATTCCGGCGTGTACAGCGGAATCACATGGTCGCCCACCGCCACGCTGGTGACGCCCTCTCCCACCGATTCCACAATACCGGCGCCTTCGTGGCCCAGAATGCAGGGGAAGATGCCTTCCGGGTCGTCGCCGGACAGCGTAAAGGCGTCGGTGTGGCACACGCCGGTAGCCACCAGCTTGACGCGCACTTCGCCGGCTTGCGGCGGCATCACCTGCACTTCTTCGATGGACAGCGGCTGGCCGGCAGCCCAGGCAACGGCGGCTTTACAGGTAATGGTGGTGGCAGTCATGGTGGTTTCCCGTCAGTAAAAAGGTTGGCCGCATTGTATTGGGCTTTGATTGCGGGATAATCCACGCTATCGGCAAATGATTTTTTACAGGGTGCAATAATGCTGGCATGGGAAGGGGTGTGCGAATTTGCCGCCGTAGCGGAACACGGCAGCTTTACCCGCGCCGCGCAGGTGCTGGGGCTGTCGGTATCGCAGGTGAGCCGCCAACTGACGCGGCTGGAAGCGCGGCTGGGCACCCAGCTGCTGTACCGCAGTACCCGCCACGTCACGCTCACCGACACCGGCCAGCTCTACCTGCAGCACTGCCGCCAGTTGCTGGACTCGCTGGGCGAGGCCGAGCGCGCGGTGTCGCAGCACCTGTCCACGCCGCAAGGCAGCCTGAAAGTGACCGCGCCGCTAGCCTACGGCGAAAGCCACATCGCGCCGCTGCTGCTGCAGTTCGGCCAGCGCTACCCGGCGCTGGACATCAAGCTGCAGCTGAGCAACGAGGTGCTGGACCTGGTACACGACGGCTACGACCTGGCCATCCGCATCGGCCAGCTGCCCGACTCCAGCCTGATCGCGCGCCGGCTGGCCGGCCGCCACCTGCACATTTGCGCCGCACCGGCCTACCTGGCTGCGCACGGCACGCCACACACCCTGGCCACGCTGGAGCAGCACAACTGCCTGCTGGGCAGCCACGAGCACTGGTTCATCGGCGAACACGGCAAGCGCCGCCCGCTGCGGGTACACGGCCGTTTGCGCTGCAATAGCGGCCACGCACTGACCCAGGCGGCGTTGGCCGGCCACGGCATCGTGCAGCTACCCGATTACTACGTGGCCGCGCACCTGGCCAGCGGCGCACTGCAAGCGCTGCTGACCGCCTGGCAGCCGCCGGAAGAAGGCATCTGGGCGCTGTACCCGCACAACCGCCAGCTATCGCCCAAGGTGCGCATGTTGGTGGATTTCCTGGCAAACAGTCTGGGCCAGCCGCCAGCAGCCGGCGTATGATGGCGGCCAACCCCGTGCGGCGCCTGTGCCGCACCAGGCTGCAGCGCCAGGCACCGGCTAGCGCGTACCGGCCCCGGCAAAGCTGGGCCGCACCACCTTAGTCCTTGCGTCCGCAGCCTTGCTGTTTTCAAGACCCACCCGGTTTGCGCTGCCAAGCGGGTGGGTTATCGATCTCGGGCGGCGCCAACGCCGCCCTCATGCCTGTGGAGCCCGACCATGTCGCTGAACCTCGCCGATATCCGCCTCGAATACAGCAAGAAAGAACTGTCGCCCGACGATTGCCTGCCGGACGCGGTAGCCCAGTTTGAAGTGTGGCTGAACGAAGCCATCGCCTCGCAGGTGCACGAACCCACCGCCATGCACATCGCCACCGTAGACGACAGCGGCCGCCCGTCGGCGCGCATCGTGCTGCTCAAAGGCGTGGAAAACGGCCAACTGGTGTTCTACACCAACTACCTTAGCCGCAAGGGCCGCCAGCTGGCGGCCAACCCCTATGTGGCGGTGACCTTCTTCTGGCCGGAGCTGGAGCGCCAGGTACGCATTGAAGGCCGCGTGGCACAAGTGGCGCCCGAGGTATCGGACGCCTACTTCGCCAGCCGCCCGTACACCAGCCGCATCGGCGCTTGGGCCAGCGAACAGAGTACCGAGATCGACAGCAAGACCGTGCTGGTGACCCGTGCCGCCAGCTTTGGCCTGAAACACCCGCTGTCGGTACCGCGCCCGCCGCACTGGGGCGGTTACGCCATCGTGCCGGACCGCATCGAATTCTGGCAGGGCCGCCCCAGCCGCCTGCACGACCGCGTGCTGTACACGCTGGCCGCCGACGCCAGCTGGGCACGCAGCCGCCTGGCGCCCTGAAACCCCCCGTTGGCCGCACGCTGCGGCCAACCTTGATTGTGATACCACCATGCTCAACAACGACATCCTGCGCAGCGTGCGCTTCATCCTCAATATCAGCGACAAACGCATGCTGGCCATCCTGCAGCATGTGGAGCCGTACGCCGACGACGACTTTGCCGCCCTGCTGAAAAAAGACGACGAAGACGGCTTTGACAGCTGCAGCGACGAGCTGCTGTCCGCCTTCCTGGACGGCCTGATCATCGAACGCCGCGGTCGCCGCGACGACGCCCCGCTGCCTCCACCGGCGCTGCGCCTGAACAACAACGACATCCTGAAAAAACTGCGCGTGGCGTTCGAGCTGAAGCAGGAAGACATCGAAGCGCTGATCACCCGTACCGGCTTCCAGGTATCGTCGGCCGAAGTGGGCGCGCTGTTCCGCAAACCCGGCCACAAAAACTACCGCGTCTGCGGCGACCAGTTCCTGCGCTACCTGCTCAAGGGCCTGGCGATGAAGCACCGCCCGGATATGGCGCACAAAACGGGGGCGTGATGCTGCCACTGCGTTGTCTGTTTGCCTTCCACGGCGCTACCGGCAGCCTGCTGGAAATCAAGCGTCTGGACCTGCCAGCGGGCAGCCCGCCCGAGCAGGTGTACTACTGGTTGTGGAAACCGGCGGCCAGCCATAGCTGGCAGCGGCTGGATTTCGCGGCCATGCAGACCGAGCCGGTACAGTACCGCCGCTTTGCCCAGGGCGAGCTGTGGTTCGACGCCAGCCACGCACGCTTGCAACTGGCGGGTGCCGAACACACGCTGCCGGCCGGCGAGCCCGATGGCTGGCAGGCCAGCGTCAGCGCTTGGCTTACCGCCGCCTGACACCCGCCCGCAACGCGCAAGCGTTGGCCGCAGCCGCTCACGCCCCTCGCGGACAGCACCCCACTACGGCATGATGCGGCCAACCTGCCAGGAGCCCGCCATGTCCACCCTGCCGCTGTATATCTTTCGTAGCCTGCAACGCCAGCGCCTGGCGCGCGTACCGGTACTGTCCACGCTGCTGGTGGCCGTCGAACACGGCGAAAAGCAGCTGCTTACCCGCAACGGCAGCTGGCATTGCCCGCCCGGCAGCTGGCTGGTGATTCCCGGCGGTCAGGAGGTGGACATCATCAACCAGCCCGACCGCCACGGTTACCGCGCCTGGACGCTGGTGCAACCGCAACACTGGCTACAACGGCTGCTGGCCCAGTACGGCAGCCAGCTGCCGGCGCCGCCGTGGCAGGAAACTCCCCCCGTGTTCCGCCCGCACGCCGACGCCGTCGCCGCCTTGCAGCAGTTGCAAACGCTGCTGCCGCAGGCCGAGGCCGGCACGCTGGGTGAAGCGCGTGCCGAGCACGCCTGGCAGGGCCTGATGCTGGCGCTGGCCGCCGCCGGTCAGGGTGCCGGCCTGTTCCGCCAGCCGCGGCAGGACGTGCGTGCACAAATCCAGAGCCTGCTGGCCTTCGACCCGGCCCGCGACTGGCAGGCGGCCGATATCGCCCGCCATCTGGCGATGAGCCCGGCCACGCTGCGGCGCAGGTTGGCCGCCGAGCACACCTCGTTTTCCACCCTGCTGGGCGAGGTGCGCATGGAGCGGGCGCTGGGTCTGGTCAACAGCGGCAACCAGCCGCTGAGCGACGTGGCTGCCGCCTGCGGCTACCTGTCGCCGTCGCGCTTTACCGCCGCCTTCCGCCAGCGCTTCGGCGTTACCCCCAGCCAGCTGCGCCAGCAACGCGACCACGCCGCCTGACACGTGAGCGTTACGGCACAGTGGCTGCCGCTTCACGGCGCGCCACCGCCAGCGGGATACGCGATGATGTCTTCATCATCCACCGCAACGGAGCGCACCATGTCCCGTCTTGTTCTGGCCAGCCTGCTGGCCGCCCTGGCCGTTCCGGCCACTGCCTTCGAACTGAGCAGCCCCGACCTGAAAGACGGCCAGCCGCTGGCCAAGGCGCAGGAGTTCAACAGCTTCGGCTGCCATGGCGGCAATGTATCGCCGGCCCTGAGCTGGACAAACGCCCCGGCCGGCACCAAGAGCTTTGCCGTCACCGTGTACGACCCGGACGCGCCCACCGGCAGCGGCTGGTGGCACTGGGTGCTGTTCGACCTGCCAGCCAGCAGCCAGGGTCTGCCCAGCGGCGCCGGTAACGCCAAAGGCAAACGCCCGGCCGGTAGCATCCAGAGCCTGACCGATTTCGGCGGCCCCGGCTTCGGCGGCGCCTGCCCGCCACAAGGCGACCAACCGCACCGCTACATCTTCACCGTTCACGCGCTGAAAGTGGACAAGCTGGGGCTGGACAGCAAGGCCATGCCGGCGCTGGTGGGCTATATGCTCAACGCCAACAGTCTGGGCAAAGCCAGCCTGACGGCCACCTACCAGCGCTAAGCGCCCGGCAGCGGGCTAGCGGCGGCTGACACCGTAGCAAGCAGGGTTTTATCGGCCTCGGCAACGCCGGGCCGCACCCTATCCGCCGCGACCCGCTTGCAAGACCCGGCTTGTTTGCGTTGCGAACAGGCCGGGTCATCCCGCGCCAGCCCGTCGGGCCAGGCTTGACAGTGGCCCTGCCGGCCACGCAGCATGCCGCCATGTTTGCGCCCGGAGCTGCCATGACCCGCCCCACCCTGCACCCCGATACGCTGGCCGTCCGCGCTGGCGAAGACCCGTTCCGCCCGCACGACGCACTGGCCGTACCGGTGGAGTTTGCCATCGCCCACGGTTACCCCGACGTGGCCAGCTGGGAGCAAGTGGCACGCGGCGACGCGCCCGGCCCGCTGTACAGCCGTAACACCGCACAACCGGCCACACTGGCGCTGGAAGCGAGGTTGGCCGCACTGGAAGGCGCCGAGGCAGCCGTGGCGTTCAGCAGCGGCATGGCCGCCATCAGCAGCACGCTGCTGGCGCTGTTGCGCCCCGGCGCCCGCGTGGTGGCCGGCAAGGACACCTACGGCGGCAGCCATTACCTGTTCCAGCACACGCTGCCGCATTGGGGTGTGCAGGTCACGCTGTGCGACACCACCGACGCCGACGCCTTTGCCGCCGCCATGGCGCAGGGCTGCGACCTGTTGTACCTGGAATCGCCGACCAACCCGATGCTGAAAGTGCAGGACATCCGCCGCCTGGCCGCCGCCGGCCATGCTGCCGGGGCCGTGGTGGTGATCGACAACACCTTCGCCACCCCGGTGAACCAGCAGCCGCTGACGCTAGGCGCCGACCTAGTACTGCACAGCGCCACCAAATTTCTGGGCGGCCACGCCGACGCCATGGGCGGTATCGCCTGCGGCAGCCGCACGCTGACCGACAAGCTGCGCCACTACCGCGAGATCCACGGCGCCTGCCTCGACCCGATGAGTGCCTTCCTGATCCTGCGCGGCATCAAGACGCTTGCGCTGCGCATGCGCCAGCACAACGCCAACGCGCTGGCGCTGGCGCAATGGCTGCAAAGCCACCCGGCCGTGGCACAGGTGAACTACCCCGGCCTGCCCGGCCACCCGCAGCACGCGCTGGCCGCCAGCCAGATGCAGGGTTTTGGCGGCGTGCTGAGCTTCGAGCTGGCCGGCGGCTTTGCCGCGGTGCAGGCCATGCTGCCGCGCTGCCAGTTACTGATTTGCGCCGCCACGCTGGGCTCGGTAGATACGCTGCTGGGGATTCCCAGCACCACCAGCCACGTGGAATGCAGCGAGGCAGAACGGGTGGCGCTGGGCATTCCGGGCGGGCTGGTACGCTGTTCGGTGGGCATTGAAGACGTGCGCGATATCATTGCCGACCTGGCACAGGCGCTGGCGTGACTGACGCGGCGCTTGCGGCCAACCCTGGCCGCCCGTGGTTTTTGTACGTGCTGCACTGCCGAGGCGGCAGCCTGTACACCGGCATTACCACCGATGTAGAAAAACGCTACGCGGCGCACGCCGCCGGCAAGGGTGCACGCTATACGCGTAGCTTTCCGCCGCTGGGCATTGCACTGGTCGTACAGTTTGACAACAAAGGGGAAGCGCTAGCGGCAGAACATGCGGTGAAGGCAATGACCGCCGCACAGAAGCACGCGTGGCTGGTGGCACAGCGTCAGGCCGGCTGATCCTCGTTGGGCATGGCAGCCGGCAGCTGCAGGAAGCTGGCCAGATCCAGCGCCGGGGCATACAGGTAGCCTTGGGCCATGTCGACACCCAGCAACGCAACACGCTGTGCCATGGCTGGCGATTCTATGCCTTCGGCGACGACCAGTGCGCCGCTGCGATGGGCGGCCTCCACAGCCAGCGCCACCACATTACTGGCGCGCGGGTTATCCAGGTCGGCCACCAGCGACTGTTCCAGCTTTACTTCGGAAAAAGCAAACCGTGTCAGCAACATCAACGTGGAATAACCCACACCGAAGTCGTCCAGCGACAGGCTGAAGCCTTCCTGCTGTAACTGCAACATGGTGTGTTCCACCTGTGGTCGCTGCAGGGTGTCAGACCATTCCACCACCTCCAGCCGCAAGGCACTGGCCGGCAGGCCGTGGCGTGCCATCAGCTGACACAAGCCGCTGACAAAATCGGTGCGACACAGTGACTCGGTAGAGACGTTCACCGACACGCACAGGCCGGGAAAACGGTTGCGGATGCCTGCCAGCATGCCAACCACTGTCTGTAGCGACAGCCATTCGAACTCGGCCAGCCGCCCGCGCTCGCGAAACAGAGAAATGGCCCGCATGGCACCAATAGCCAAGCCATTGTCATTGCGCATGCGCAGCAGGGCTTCGGCGCCCACCAGTGCACCATCGGACAGGTTAACCTTGGGCTGCAGATACATCGGCATGGTGTATGGCAAGCGCTGCCAGCGATCGAGTGCGGTGTCGATGTGTGCGTCGATGGCACTGTCATCGCGCAGTAAATCATTGAAGTAGGCAATACCCGCATCGCGGGCACTCAAGGCCAGCGTAATGTTGCGATAGGCCAGTGCCTGTACGGTAGCCCCTTCTTCCAGCTGTACCACGGCGCAACAGAACTGCGGTGCAAAGCGTGGCCAGTCGGCCACAATGCGGCCAACGATGCCATCCAGAAAGGCATCGATCTCGCCGGAACACTCCAGGGCAGACAGCCGGGCATCATGCAACACGATCGCCAGTGAAAAATCACCGTACTGGAACACCTGTGGCCGGTAGACCTGCAGTGGCAGCCACAACCGGTGCGCCTGTCGGGTGTCATCCATGCCAACCCACAAGCGGCTGCCGTACTGTGGGCCGTAGCGCAACAAGAACTCGCGCAGATTGCGCAATTCCAGTACCAACAGGCAGCCAGCAGGGGACGGCAAAGTCGCCAGGTACTCGTCCAGCGCCAGCCGGTTGGGCAGACCACTGAGCGCGTCACTCCGCGTCAAGCGGTGTTCACGACGGCGCTGCTCGTCAACCTGGGCGTCCATGTAGATCATGCGCAAAGTCAGGTACAAAATGCAGAACGACAACGGCAACACCAGCAAGCGCAGCACGACAAACTGCTCGATCAGTGTGGCTGGCAAGTCGATGACGGTCAGGCCCAGTGCCAAACCGGCGTAGGTGGCGACAATGCGCACCAGCCACACCAGCAATACCATGCGGATATGGAACGCCTTGCGCAAGCGCGGCCACACGTAGCCGTGCAACAGGCAGCCGCACAGTACCGGTACTGCTGTATCGAGCATGCTCGCCAACAGTCGCTCCGTGCCGGCAAATTGCAGCCGCGCCAGGGTATGCAGCAGATAGCAAGTCAGCCCCCCGGGCCAGCCACCCAGCAAACCGCTGAGCAGCAACAGGTCAGTGCTGAGATTCAGCTTCACCGGCCCCTTCATCGATTCCGACACGAACCAGGCAATCAGGTACAGGGCCAGGCCCAGGGTCAGGCCAAGATGAAACTGGCGATAACGGACGGGCAAACCATGCTGGCGCGTCAGCACCAGCATGGCGCCCACCATGCCGATGGTCGCTGCCGCCTGCAACGCGAACAGGGGCAAGCTGGGCAACGACGACAGCAACTGCGCATTCAGGTCGGAAAGGGTCATGGCGATGCCACGGGGTAAGGGTGATAGCTGTCAGCATAGCCAGCCAAGGGGTAGTGCTATAAAAGCTGGCACGACAATCGACCTAGCCCATGTTTAGAATAACTAAACAGTAGCAGCAGTAATGCTGGCTTGTTGCCCCCATGCTGACCCAGCACACTGGCTTTCATCCGCCTCTCTGGAGACTGCCATGTCTTGCCCCACCTTGCCGCCAGAACTCGCTAATGCAGTACCGTTCCTGTGGCACAACCCGACGCGTCAAACTGCTGCCACCGCCTTGCGCGCCCTGCCCTACGGTTACACCGATATCGCCACTGCCATTACCCGCTGGCAGCGCTTTGCCACGCTGCTGGCACGTTGCTTTCCAGACAGCGTGGCAGCCGACGGCCGCATTGACTCGCCGCTGTTGCGTCAGCATGGCAAGGTACTGGTCAAGGCCGACCACGCGCTGCCGGTTACCGCTTGCATCAAGGCACGCGGCGGCGTCTACGAGGTGCTATGCCAGGCAGAGACGCTGGCACACGCCGCCGGCTTGTTACCTGCGGGCTGCAGCTATGCCATGCTGGCGGATGACGCGGCCCGCGCACTGTTTGCCCGCCACACCATTCTGGTGGGCAGCACCGGCAACCTGGGTTACAGCGTAGGCGTGATGGCGCGGGCGCTGGGGCTACAAGTGGAAGTCCACATGTCCAGCGACGCCAAGGCCTGGAAGAAAGACCGCCTGCGGGCACTGGGTGCCCGTGTAGTGGAGCACGCCGGCGACTACGCCACCGCCGTGGCCAGCGCCCGTACGTTGGCCGCCGCCGACCCGGCCAGTTATTTCATCGACGACGAGAGTTCGCTGCTGCTGTTTTTCGGCTACGCGGCAGCCGCCCACGACCTGAAAGCCCAGCTGGACGCCAGCGGCCTGCAACCCACCCAGGCAAAACCGCTACGGGTGTTCATGCCCTGCGGCGTCGGCGGGGCACCTGGCGGGGTGGCGTTCGGGCTGAAGTGCCTGTACGGCGACGCGGTGCAAATCGTGTTCGTGGAGCCGGTGGCATCGCCGTGCTTCCTGCTGCGGCTGGCTAGCGGCGACGACGCGCTATCGGTCTACGATATCGGCCTCAATAACCGTACGCTGGCCGACGGTTTGGCCGTGCCACGCGCGTCTGCCACCGTAGCCGGCATCGTGCAACACCTGGTAGATGCCGTAGTCACCGTCAGCGACGACAGCTTGCTGACCGAAGTACGCCATCAATGGCAACAATATGGCCTGAGGCTGGAGCCGTCGGCAGCCGCCGGCTTTGTGGCCCACCGCTTGGCCGCCAGCCAATGGGCGCAGGACGTGATACCGGTGGTGTGGACGACCGGCGGCAACGGGCTGCCGGACGAGGTATTCCTGCCGTTGCTGGCAGACTGAATCAAAAACCGGCCGCGTCGGCGGCCAACTCCTCGCCCAGCCAGCTGGCCAGCGTGGCCGCAGCCGGATTGCCCGCGCCGCCATACAGCGCATAAAAGCCCAGCAATAGTGGCGGGTAGTCATCCACCCGGCACAGACTGCCTGCCTGCAAGGCTGTTGCCACCAATCGCCAGCGCCCCAGCGCCACGCCCGCGCCAGCCTCCGCGCTACGATATGCCAACTGCGCCTGGTTGAAGTGCCGCTCGTCACGGCTGCAGCAGGCGGGACGGCCGTGAACTGCCAGCCAGCGCGCCCATTCGCTACCGGGGCTGGCCGGTACGCCCCACGGACTATCATCGTGCAGCAAGGGCAAGGCCAGCCCTGCCTGTAGTGCGGCCGGTGCCAGTACCGGAAAGCCATACTCCGGCCAGTGCGGTACGTCGTCCTGCGGCGGCTGAGGCAAGTAGCACAACAGTAAACGCGCCGGGTCGGACGACGGTGGTGGCGCGACAGTCTCTGCTTGCAGATCGACACGGATATCCGGATTCAGGCGGGCAAAGCGACCCAGCCGCGGCAACAACCAGCCCAGCGCCAGTGAAGGCGGTGCCACCAGCTGAACGCTGGCGGCCTGATTATGCAAAGCAGTCAAGCCATCACCCAGTGCACTAAAGCCCTGCTGGGTAACGGCGTACAGCTGCAGCCCCGCCTGGGTCAGCACGAAACCGCGCGGGCCGCGCTGCATCAGCACCAGGCCCAGCCTTGCCTCCAACCGCTGCATGCGCTGGCTGACGGCGCCCGGCGTGATGGCCAGTACCGTCGCCGCACGGCGAAAGCCGCCGGCTTCGGCCACAGCGTGAAAGAACCACAGGTCGGCCAGCAGGCTGGCGTCGAGGCGGCGCGGCAACATGGTGGCGGGCTCAGTAGGCGAAGCGTTCGCGCAGTGCTTCCAGGTTCAGCTCGCGCAGGATCGCTTCCTGACGTTCGCGGGCACTCTTCTTGCCGCCGCCTACCTTCTTGGCAATGATCAGCTCGTTTTTCATCGAGTGTTCCCAGCCTACCAGCTCGGTAACGGTCACCTGATAGCCGCGCGCCTCCAGCTGCAGACAGCGCAATACATTGGTGAGCTGGCTGCCGAACTCGCGGGTATGGATGGGGTGGCGCCACAGCTCGGACAGCGGCGTCTTGCCGAAAGTCTCGTTCTTTTTCTGGCGCAGGACGGCGGCCACTTCGGCCTGGCAGCACGGTACCAGCACGATGTAACGGGCGTCCTTGGCTAGCGCAAAGCGAATGGCGTCGTCGGTGGCGGTATTGCACGCGTGCAGCGCGGTGATGATGTCGACCTGGGCCGGCAAGGCATCGGAGGTGATGGACTGCTCGACGGTCAGGTTCAGGAACTGCATGCCGGCAAAACCCAGCCGGTTAGCCAGCTCGACCGACTTGTCCACCAGGTCCTGCCGCGTTTCCACACCGTAAACGGTGGCGTCGGCTTTGTCCTTCAGGAACAGGTCGTACAGGATGAAACCGAGGTAAGACTTGCCGGCGCCGTGGTCGGCCAGGCTCAGGCTGCCTTTCTGCGCCAGCACGTCCGCCATCAGCGGCTCGATGAACTGGTACAGGTGGTACACCTGCTTCAGTTTGCGGCGGGTATCCTGGTTGATCTTGCCGTCGCGGGTAAGGATGTGCAGCTCTTTCAGCAGTTCGATCGACTGCTGCGGTTTGATTTCGGGGATCAGGCTCATGACGGCTTCCGCAAATAGGGGTTGCCGCTATTGTAGCAGTGCCGTCAATCCGCCCACTCGCTGCGATTGCGGCCCAATGCCTTGGCGCGGTACAAGGCGCGGTCGGTACGTTGCTGCAGCTGCTCCAGCGTTTCGCCACTGCGCAGGCACCCCATGCCGACACTGGTAGTCAGCCGCACCCCGGGCTTGATGCACATTGCCGCTACCGCCAAGCGTATTTGCTCGGCCAGGTCATGCAGCCTGCCCGCCGTCATCGCCGGCAGCAGCACAGCAAACTCCTCGCCACCCAAACGTGCCGGATACCCCCCTGGCGGACAATGCAGGCTGAGAATACGACCAAGCTCCTGCAATACTTCATCGCCCACGCTATGGCCGAAAGTGTCGTTTACCTGTTTGAAGTGATCAAGATCGAGTAGCAGCAAAGCCAGACCATGGCGCTGCATGTCTGCCCCCAGCCGATTGAAATGGCGGCGATTGAACAGCCCGGTCAGCTCGTCGGTATTGGCCAGGCTTTGCAGCTGCTGGTGCACACGGCGAGCGTGGCGCATCAGGCTGAACACACCGCCCGCTACCAGCACCATGCCGAATACCCGCATCAGGTCTTCGCCAAAAGCCGACAGCCAGCGCGGCTGTTCCACTACTTCATCCATGATGTCGGCCACCGCGCTGACCAGCCACAGGCTGAGGCCACAAGTCAGCCAGTTATAGGCGGCGTCGGGTAAGGGTTCGCGCTGGGCACCCCAGAACATCAACACGATGATGGCGAGTACCGTCAGCTCAGCCAGGCCCCCGACGCTGAACAGCCAGCTCTGCGGCAACCACGGCAACCACAGCAGATGAAACAGGATTTCAGCCAACAGCAGAATACCCAAGACCAGCATGAAACGGCGCCGGTGCTGCAGTAAATACGGCTTTTTCTCGGAAAAATCGGGCATGATGAATACAGTAATGCGGTGATTGCTGTCGGTAGCATCCCCGTTTCCCTCGCTGGCGGCAAGCAACAAAAGCACTTTTGCCGACCGCTGCGCGCTGTCAAAATTTCATACACCTTAAATCCACCAGGATTCTATAACCATGGCTTTACAACTAAAGGTCATTCCAGTCACACCCTTCCAGCAGAACTGTTCGGTGATCTGGTGCGATGCAACGCGTCAGGCGGCGGTGATCGATGCCGGTGGCGACATCGCCCGCATCCGCGCATTCATCGATGCCCAAGGGCTGACGGTAGAAAAGCTGCTGCTCACCCACGGTCATATCGATCACGCTGGCGCCGCACGCGAGCTGGCAGATGCGCTGGGCGTGGCCATTGAAGGGCCGCATCCGGCCGAAAGCTTCTGGCTTGACCAGCTGCCCAGCCAGGGCACCATGTTCGGCTTTCCGCGGGCCGAGCCGTTGACGCCGGAACGCTGGCTGCACGAGGGCGACAGTGTCACCGTCGGCCAGCAACAACTGGAAGTCCTGCACTGCCCGGGCCATACCCCTGGCCATGTGGTGTTCGTTAGCCGTGCGGCCAACGTCTGTATCGTCGGCGACGTACTGTTCCAGGGCAGTATCGGCCGCACCGACTTCCCGATGGGCAACCACGAGCAACTGATCGACGCCATCCGCAGCAAGCTGTTCGCGCTGCCGGATGACATGACCGTGGTGCCCGGCCACGGCCCGTTCACTACCATTGGCGACGAGCGCCGCAGCAACCCGTTCGTGGCCGACCGCCGCTACGGCTGATGGACGCCGCCTTCACAAACGCCGTGCTGGCGCAACTGCTGGCCATCCCGCCGGGGCGGGTCAGCAGCTACGGCGTACTGGCGGCGCTAGCCGGCTACCCGCGCCACGCCCGCCACGTGGGCAAGCTGCTGGCCAGCGCGCCCGACGGCGCCGGCTGGCCGTGGTTTCGCGTGGTTAGCAGCAGTGGCCACATTGCCCGCCCCGGCACGCCGCAAGCGGATTACCAGCGCCTGCTGCTGGAAGAAGACGGCGTCGAGGTTGGCCGCAACGGCCGTATCGATTTGCGCCGTTACGGCTGGCCGGTGGCCGGCGAGTAAGACTCATGCAAAAATCATGAGCCATCGTCATGTTATGACGGCGATCGTGCAGGAATCACACAGCATTTGTCCTAAACGGGTGTTTGACTGCGCATCGCGCCCGCTTTCTGCTATGCTCCGCGTCCCCGTTTTGCCGCCAACCGGCTACCCGCCGGCATCAGCAGCAAAACGGTTTGCTTTTTTAACGACTTAGCAGCAGAACAACATGACAACTCGCACTACTCTGATCGCCCTGGCACTGGCTTCCTGTGCCGGCTTCGCACACGCCGATTACACCTTCAGCAACGTCAGCGCCAACTGGCTGGACTGGTCGTCCAACACCCAGGACCGCACCAACAAGGGCCCGTTCGGCGGCAAGGCCGACTTCGCCTACCTGGAAGCCGAAGGCGGCATGGGCGGCAACTGGGGCGATGTGTACGGTTTCGTCGATATCGAGAACCCGGATCAGAACACCCGCGAGCAAGGTGGCCAGAACCGTCGCTACGCTTCCAAAGTGGTCGCCCGCGTGAATGTGGCCCAAATCGGCAACCTGCCGGTACAGGCTTACGCCCACGTATACGACTTCCGTGAAGGCAAGTTCTACGACCAGAACCGCGTACTGGGTCTGGGCACCAGCTTCTCCGCCGGCAACCTGTGGGTGAAGCCGTTCCTGGGCGCGCACCAGGAATTCAAACAGGGTGTTGGCGCACACCGCAACGGCATGATGGCCGGCTGGGTACTGGGCTTCCCGTTCAAGGCCGCCGGTCAGGACCTGATGGTGACCCAGTGGCACGAAATCGAATTCGACCGTGAAGACCGCTACCTGGCCATGGCCAAGGACGGCAAGGTAGTGAATGCCCGCAAACTGGCCAATAACGGCGCCGTGTCGCTGTGGTGGAACGCTACCAAGAGCGTGACCGGTGGCCTGACCTACCGCTACGCCGACCAGAAGCTGGGCTCCGCCACTTACCAGCGCGCGCTGATCACCACCATCAAGTACAACTTCTGATTGTCTGCGGCCTGCGGCGACTGCGGCAGGCTGGCGGTGGGCCGCATGGCCACCGGCCGGCCGCAGCTGTAGCGCGCAGGGAAGGCAGCATCGACTCTGCAACCTGTCCGGCCACGCTGGGCAGGTTTTTTTACGCCCGCAGCTTGGCTTGCCTTGTCAATGCCGCTGCAACAAGCACGCGACGTACTGGCGCTTTTTCACCGCAAGTATTCGTTTATGACAAGGCAAAGTTGCCGTATGCAGCAAAAATATGTTAAAGACTCGAGGTAATTTTCGATTCCGAACTTAGCCCCATGAGCCGATCACCTAGACACGACAAAATCCTGCAGTTGGTGCGCGAGAATGGCTTTATGCCCATCGAGGAGCTGGCGCGCATTCTGGACGTGACGCCACAGACCATCCGCCGCGACATCAACCAGCTGTGCGAGGCCAACCTGCTACGCCGTTATCACGGTGGCGCGGCGCTGGGTAACAGCGTGGAGAACGAGGATTACTTCTCGCGCAAGGGCAAGCTGCAAAGCGAGAAAGCGCACATTGCCGACATGATCGCGGAAAACATTCCCGACCATGCCTCGCTGTTCATGAGCATCGGCACCACCATCGAAGCGGTGGCGCAGGCGCTGACCGCCAGCCACAAGGGCTTGCGCGTCATCACCAACAACATCCACGTGGCGTCGATCATGTCGGCCAACCCCGACTTCACGGTGATGATCACCTCGGGCGTGGTACGCGCCTCCGACGGCGGCATTACCGGCGTGGCCACGCTGGACTTCATCAACCAGTTCAAGGTGGACTACGCCATCATCGGTGTGTCGGGCATAGAGACTGACGGTTCGCTGCTGGACTTCGACTACCGCGAAGTGCGCGTGGCGCAGGCGATGATGAACAACGCCCGCCATCGTTTCCTGGCCGCCGACCACAGCAAGTTCGGCCGCAATGCGCTGGTGCGCATGGGCCATATCAGCGAGTTCAACGCCATCTTTACCGACGCCATGCCGCCGGAAAGCCTGAAGAAGCTGCTGGACGACCACAACGTACGCATGTACCTGGCCGACCCGGTATAAGGTTGGCCGCTGTAGCAAGCAACAAGGGCGCCGCAGGCGCCCTTGTTGCTTGCTACTGGCCGACACACTAAGGCATGCGGGGCAAGGCGGCAGGCAAACGGTCCTGCTGCTCGGCACTCCACGCCACAACCAGATTACGGCCCAGCTCCTTGGCGCGGTACAGCATGGCGTCAGCGCGTTGCACCAGCGCCACCACATCCGGCACACCGTCCACACCGCAGACGCCAGCGCTGAAAGTCTGGCGAAAACGACCTCGAGGCGATTGCTGATCAAGGCGCTCGAAATCAGCACGAATTTCCTCCATCAGCCGGTAAGCCTGGTCCACCGTCATGCCCGGCAACACCAGCGCAAACTCCTCGCCGCCGTAGCGGCCGATCAGGTCGCTGCGACGCAGGCGCTCGCGCAGGAAGCGCGCCAGGTTAACCAGCACCTCGTCGCCCGCCTGGTGGCCGTAGTTGTCGTTGATGCGCTTGAAGTGGTCCAGGTCCAGCATCACCATCGCCAGCGGCAGCCGTTCGCGCTGGGCACGGGCAAACTCGTACTCCAGCCGCGCAAACAGGTGGGTGTGGTTCAGCAGGCCGGTAAGACTGTCGGTGCTGATGTAGGACCGCAGCTTGCGGTAGCGGCGGGCGCGGGTGGTAACGGTGACGACCAGCTCGTCGCTGGACACCGGCTTGGTGAGGTAACCATCCACCCCCAGCGCCAGCGTGTCCAGCTGGATGTCCTGCCGTTTTTCCATCGACAGGAAAATGATGGGTATACCGTCCATCAGGCCTTGCTGGCGGATGATGCGCGCCAGATCCTTGCCGTCGCACTCCGGCATGTACATGTCCATCAGGATGAGGTCGGGGCGAAAACGCTCGATTGCTTCCAGCGCCTGGCTGGGACGTGTCACTTGCTCGGTGAGGATGCCGTGCTGCCCTAGCACTGCCGAATACAGCCCGGCCAGCGAACCCATGTCCTCGATCAGCAACACACGCAGCGGGTTACGGCGGTCTTGTGGCTGTGGCACCGCCAGCGCGTCCAGCAACTCGCGTATGCTCAGCGGCCAGTTCAGATAACCCTGCCCGCCATGACGCACTGCCTTCAGCCTGGCTTCGAAATCACGACGTGGACTGGCGTACAGCAGGGGGCAAGGCAACGGGTTGCCGGCAGGGAACAGCACCTCGTCACCAACAAAGTCGCTGTACACGATCAAGGCTCCCGGCGTGTGCTGACGCAAAGCCTGCTGCAGTTGCAAGGCGTCACGGAACACGTCAAGCCGGTAACCAAAGCAGGCCAGCTGCTCGATCAGATAGTCATCCATCTCGCGCTCGCCAGCCCACAAGAACAAGCGATGACTCTGCCTGGGCGACAAGGCCGTGGCCTGGCTTTTGGGCGGAGCCGGCATGCTGGCCAACTGTGTCACCAGCGACAGTTGCTGGCGCAAACCCAGCACGTCATCGGGCGCCCGACGGCGCTTGACCCAAGCACGCAACTGCGTAGCCAGCTCTTCGTTGGCACGCAACAGCTCATCAGCGGCGGCCTGCTCGGCCACGCCCTGCAAACACTGACTGAGGGCAGTAAAACGACGGGCCAGTTCCGGGTCCCAGCGATCCAGCAGCTGGCGGCCAACGTGGTCCATTTCCTGGGACAAGCCCAGCAGGGTTTGCGGAAGCGTCTGAGCAGACATGGTTATGTTAAATGAACATTTATACAAACGCTCGCAGTATACCGGCAGTAAAGCGGTATGACGCAGGCTGCTGTTATAATCTTCCGTTTCATTGATAGCTCGGGGCAGCCCCGGTCCCGCCAGAGGCAGTATGAACGTCTTTTACGAAGAAAGCGGCAGCTTCAAGGTAGGCAGCGTGGTGTCCCGCGCTGACGCCAGCCTGCAAATCGACACCCAGCACGGCAAACGCACCAAATTGAAGGCGGCTAACGTGTTCCTGGAGTTCAGCAGCGCCTTGCAGGACTTTCTGCCAGCGGCTGAAGCCATTGCCGCAGACATCGACGTCGACTTCCTGTGGGAATGTTGCGGCGACGACGAATTCGGTTTCGACACCTTGGCCGCCGACTACTTTGGCCACGCCCCCAATGCGCTGGAAAACGCGGCCATCCTGCTGCGCCTGTACGCCGCGCCGATGTACTTCTACAAGAAGGCCAAGGGCCGCTTCAAGGCTGCACCGGAAGACACGCTGAAAGCCGCGCTGGCCGGTATCGAGCGCAAAAAGCGCGAACAGGAACAGATCGACGCCTGGGCCGCCGAGCTGGCCGCCGGTACGCTACCGGACGCCATCCGCAGCCACCTGATGGCCATCCTGTACCGCCCGGACAAGAACACGCTGGAATACAAGGCCTTCGACCAGGCCAGCCGCGCCACCAGCCTGCCGCCGCTGCGCCTGGCCGACAAAGTGGGTGGCATTCCGTCGGTACCGGCCTACCTGATGGCCGGCTTCCAGATGGAGCACTTCCCCAAAGGGCTGGGGTTTGGCAACTATGCCCCCGCCACCCTGCCGGAGGCGCTGCCGCTGGCCGAGGTACAGGCGTTCTCCATTGACGACGCCGCCACCACCGAAATCGACGATGCGCTGTCGGTACAGTGGCTGGACAACGGCAATATCCGCGTCGGCATCCACATTGCCGCGCCCACGCTGGGCATTGCGCCGGGTAGCGATCTGGAAAAGATCGTGCACCAGCGCCTGTCTACCGTGTACTTCCCCGGCGACAAGATCACCATGCTGCCCGACGACGTGGTGGCACAGTTCACGCTGCAGGAAGGCCAGGCTTGCCCTGCACTGAGCCTGTACGTGGAAGTGAGCCCGGCCTTCGAGCTGGTGGATTTCGAAAACCGCGTCGAGCGCGTGCACATTGCGGCCAACCTGCGCCACGATCAGCTGGAGCAGGTGTTCAACGAAGACACGTTGGCCGCACCCGGCTTCGGCCCCGACTACGCGTTCAAGCGCGAGCTGGTCTGGCTGTGGCAGTTTGCCAACGCCCGCGAAGCCTTCCGCGGCAAGACGCCGGACCCGAACCGCCCGCCGCAGGTGGACTACAACTTTGCCGTAGAAGACGGCAAGGTGCGCATCACCATCCGCAAGCGCGGTTCGCCGATGGACAAGCTGGTTTCCGAGCTGATGATCCTGGCCAACAGCGAGTGGGGCCGCATGCTGGCCGAAGCCGACATCCCGGCCATGTACCGTGCGCAAAGCATGGGCAAGGTACGCATGACCACCCGCCCCGAGCCGCATATCGGCCTGGGCGTAGCACAGTACGCGTGGAGCACCTCGCCGCTGCGCCGTGCGTCCGACTTTGTGAACCAGCGCCAGCTGGTAGCGATGATCCGCGGCGAAGACCCGCAGTACGCGCAAGGCGATGCCATGCTGTTTGCGCTGCTGCGCGACTTCGACGCCGCCTACAGCGCCTACCTGGGCTTCCAGGACAAGATGGAGCACTTCTGGTGCCTGCGCTGGTTCAGCCAGGAAGGCGTCACCGAGCCGACCGCCACCTTCATCAAGGAAGACCTGGTACGCATCGACGGCGTGCCGCTGCGCCTGCGCATTGCCGGCCTGCCGGAGCTGGAAAACGGCGACCGCATCCAGCTGCAGATCATCCGCATCGACGAGCTGATTCTGGAGCTGGAATGCCGCTTTGTGGCGGTGATTTCGCGCAAGACACCGCCGGCGGACAACGCCGAGCAGCCAGCTTGAGAATGCACAAGGCCCCGCGATGCGGGGCCTTGTTTTTTCTGCCGGACAGCGCCTACAGCAGGCTGTCGATCTGGGTACTCATTTCCTTCAGGTGACCGATGGCGCCTTCCAGCTGCTCGGCGCTGATGTTCAACGCTGACACCACGCGCTGCGGTACCGTTTCCAGCATGTCCTGCTCGCTCATCCCGCGGTTGAAACCGGCCACGATGTACGATGCCAGGCCGATCAGCAGCGCGTACGGCGACGCATCGGCCGGCGGCACCAGATTGTGCTGGTTACGGATGGCGTCCTGGATGGCATCGGGGAAGTTCCAGCGCCGGGCCAGCTCGGCACCGACTTCGGTCAGATCCATGCCCAGCACCATGCGCTCGGTAGCCAGGCGGTCGGCCCCACCATCGACCACGCGGTCGATCTGCACCGCTTTTTCCGGCTCGGCCACATGCAGCACCAACTCGCCGATATTCGACATCAGGCCACAGGTATACCCCAGCTGTGGCTCCAGCCCTGCCAGCTTGGCCAGCGCCTTGCTGGTATTGGCCATCTCAAAACTGCGGCCCCAAAACGCCTTCATGTCGAAACCGGGAATGTTGGCCGTGGCGCCGCTGACACCAGAGGCGATCACCAGTACCCGCAGGTTGTCAAACCCCAGAATCACTACCGCGTCTTCCAGCGAGCCGATCTTGCGGCTACCGCCAAAGCGCGCGGTATTGGCCAGCCGCAGCACACGGGCGCTCAGCACCTGATCATGCGCCACCTTGTCGGCCACGTCGTCCATATTGACATTGTTGTCGCTAAAGCTGGCAATCAGCTCCTGCACTACCTTGGGCACCATCGGCAGCTTGCCGGATGCCTTATCGAATAGCTCTGCCACCTGCATGATCGGTCTCCTTGTCGTGATGGGCCTATACAGAAGCCGCTAACAAAACCGCCGGGCCAGCGAGGCCTGGCCGCGCAGTTTTCTTAGCGACTCTCAGTGAGCTTAGGCAAGGAACGGCAAAAAAACAGCCGGTATTTTCCGATCACCACCATGCACAAGGCATGACACTGTCGGGCTACCGGCCCAAGGTACATAACAACTCAACACAGCATGCTACTTTGCTACTACTACCGGCCGGGCTGGCTCAAGGCCCGGCCTGGGCCCTACACAATCAGGTCAATGGCACTGCCTACCGCCTTGCTGATTGCCTCGCCACTGACAGAAAACGCCTCCACCACGGTATCGCCTGCCTCCTCGATACCACTGACGATGCCACTGCCGATATCCACCACGCCACCTGCGATATCGCTAGCACCGTCGGCAATCTTGCCGACACCGGTGCCGATATTGCTGTAGCCGGCGTAAATGGTGGATGCTGCTGCCGACATGCCGGAAATACTCATGATGTGCACCTCCATGCTGACCCGGCACCCCGTGCGCCGGTAACAAACAGACTAGCCCAGCAGCATGCAAGGCATGCTGTCGCTTTGTATCAAAACACACGCACAGCGCTACATACCCACGGAACCACGCTACACTAAGCAGCCATGCCAGCCCCAATACGACCAATGCCTGCTCCCCACACCCTGGTGTTACACCGTTTTCACAGCCCGCTGGGGCCGATGTTTGTCTGCACCAGCGAACAGGGCGTCTGCCTGCTGGAGTTTGCCGTCAGCCAGCGTAAGGAACGCGAGTTTGCCGACCTGCAACGGCTGCTGGGCTGCCGCATCGTGGCCGGCGAAAACGAGCACACGCGCCAGACCGAGCGCGAAATCGGCGAGTATTTTGCCGGCAGCCGCCAGCGCTTCGACGTGGCGCTGCACCTGCCCGGCACCGCCTTCCAGCAACAGGTATGGCAGGCGCTGCAAACCATTCCCTACGGCGATACCGTCAGCTACCAGCAGCAGGCCGACCGCCTGGGGAAACCGGCCGCCATCCGCGCCGTCGCAGGCGCCAACGGTGCCAACCGCGTCGCCATCATCGTGCCCTGCCACCGCGTCATCGGCAAAGACGGCAGCCTGACCGGCTACGGCGGCGGCCTGCAGCGCAAAGCCTGGCTGCTGGCGCACGAACAGCGCAGCCGCTTTGGCGACACCCAGCCGCAGCTGTTCTAAGCCTGCGGCCAACGTTGGCCGCCGCGTGCATGACAAAGCCTTGGCCGCAGCCGATACTGGCGCTTTAGCCACAGGAGCATGCGTCATGATCAAGCAAGTAGGCGACACCCTGATCCAGCCGGTGCATACCGCGCGCTGCCACTGCGGCGGCGTGGTGCTGGCGCTGACGCTGCCCAACGGCATTGAACGCCCGCGCCGCTGCGATTGCTCGATCTGCCGCCGCAAGGGCGCCATCGTGGCGTCGGTAAAGCTGGACGGCATCCGCATCGAGCAAGGCGCCGAGCTGCTGCGGCTGTACCAGTTCAATACCCACACCGCCAAGCACTACTTCTGCTCGGTATGCGGCATCTACACCCACCACCAGCGCCGCTCGCATCCGGACGAATACGGCTACAACGTCGGCTGTCTGGACGGGGTGAACCCCTATCTGCTGGGCGATATCCCGGTAAACGACGGCGTCAACCACCCGGCCGACCGCCAGGGCTAGGCAAAGTGCACCTGTGCCATCGGGCAGCGCATACATAAGACCCGTTGCCCGGTAGCCTCAAAACAACATATCTATAAGATGTTGTGATCATAACCATTAGCTTTCGCTAACAGATTCACCTGATCGTCACACAGGCTGACTAGCTTGGGGTCTTCGCCATTTCCCTCACAGGCAGACTGCGATGGTCACCCCTCATGCCAGATGGGCACTCATTGCCGCAATAGTGCTACTTGTTGTGTATCTGTTGATAGCGCCGGCGGTTCAACCCAGTGAGCAACAGCATGCCATCACATACGATGTCGACCACAATCGTAGGCTATTGCCCAATGCAGACAGCCACGTATGGCCAAGTGGCCGTACCGGCCCGCATACCAGAATGCCGCTTGCAGTGGAAACGCGCCCTGCTGAGCTAACGCACTGGACCAGCCTGAAGCAGATCGCCAGCGAAAACCTGCAACTGCAACGCCCAGCAGCAAAGCTTGGCCCAGCGCTGGCACTGCACGCACTAGACAGCGACAGGCTGATAAGCAGCCAAGACCCGATCGCGCAACTCAGCCAGCCCGCGCAACGCTGGCAATTTCTGGTTAGCGAACAGCAGCAGGTAGCAGGCCTGCTACAAGTCGAACTTGAACATGACGGCCAGGCCGAAGCCGGGCGATTGGGCATGGTCAACCTGGCGCGGGCCCTGCAACAGAGCCTGAATACCCTGCCGGGAGGCCTTGCAGCCCAGCACTGGACTCACGTCGAAGAAACCGATGCCTACTTTGTCACCGCCCGGCAGCAGCCCGGCGGTGCGCTGTACTTCCACCCCCTGTCGGTTTCCGGCAATACCGCCTGGCAACAAATGGCAATCGCCAACCAAGCCTGGTTTCCCGAAGTACGTTTCCGTGAGCTGCTCAGAAGTACCGTGTTGCAGTCGCGAAACGCAGGCGAATAGCGCTAGGTGTAGGCCATCACCCCATTTTTACCCACCACCACAGAGAAACTGTACATGAGTCAGCCATCCCATCAGCCTGATGCCGATCGTCGCAAACTGCTGCGCGCACTGGGCGGAGCCAGCCTGGCAGGTATCGCCACACACCAAGCTTGGGCGTCCGGCTTGCTACCCACACCGCCCAATCTGCAAGCGGCCAACGGTAGCATGCTGAAAATCAGCCCCAGCCGCGCCGTTGGCCCGCTGCAAGCCGCAGATGCCAATGGCGTGCGCCTGCCACAAGGTTTTACCTCGCGTATCGTTGCCCGTAGCGGCCAGCGCGTAGCCGGCACCCACTACACCTGGCATTCAACACCGGATGGCGGGGCCACCCTGGCACGCCCCGAAGGTGGCTGGATTTATGTCGGCAACAGCGAAGTCGACAAAGGCCAAGGCGGCGCATCGGCACTGGTCTTCAATCGCCATGGCGAAATCACTGACGCCTATCGCATTTGTAGCGGCACCAGTCGCAACTGTGCCGGCGGCATGACGCCCTGGGGTACCTATCTGTCTTGTGAAGAAGTGTCGCGCGGCCGTGTGTACGAGTGCGACCCGCTAGGCAAAAAAGCGGCGCAACGCCGCGATGCCATGGGCTTGTTTGAGCACGAAGCCGCCGCAGTCGATCCGCAAACCGGCTACGTCTACCTTACCGAAGACAAACCCGATGGTTGCCTGTACCGCTTTGTGCCGACGCAATTCGGCAACCTGGCCAGTGGCACGCTGGAAGTAGCATGCACCGCCAGCGCCGATACGGTGACCTGGAAGCGCGTGCCCTATCCGGTACCGCGCTCCACCAGCAGCCGGGACAGTACCCGCAACCAGGTGGCAGGCGCTCGCCGCTTCAACGGGGGTGAAGGCTGCTGGTGGCACGAGGGCACGGTTTACTTCACCACCAAAGGTGACGACTGCGTCTGGTCACTGGAGGTCAAACATAACCGGGTACAGAAAATCTACGACGCCGCCAGCCACGCCAGCCCGATCCTGGATGGCGTTGACAACCTGGTTGCCGCGTCAAACGGCGTGCTGTACGTCGCTGAAGATGGCGGCAATATGCAGGTCTGCCTGTTGGGTCAGAACGGCAAAACGGCAGCCGTGTTGCAACTGGTTAACCAGCCCAGATCCGAACTGACTGGCGTAGCCTTCAGCCCGGATGGCAGCCGGCTGTACTTCAGTTCGCAACGCGGCACTACCGGCAGCGGCAGTGGCGGCATTACCTACGAAGTGAGCGGCCCGTTCCTGAGCCTGGGCGTTTGATGCGGCCAACGTTGGCCGCACGTGACAACGCCGCCCCCGAGGGCGGCGTTTTACTGGTGGCAGCACCAGCTCAAGCCGGTGGCAACAAGCCGTCGGCGCGGAACATCGCCTTGATGCCGCGGATGGCCTGGCGGATGCGGCTTTCGTTCTCGATCAGCGCAAAGCGCACGTACTCGTCGCCGTAGTCGCCAAAGCCCACGCCCGGCGACACCGATACCTTGGCCTTGTCCAGCAGCAGGTTGGCAAACGCCAGCGAGCCCAACTCACGGTAGTGCTCGGGAATACGCGCCCAGATGTACATCGACGCCTTGGGCAGGTCTACCTGCCAGCCCGCCTCCATCAGCCCCTTGTACAGCACGTCGCGGCGCTTCTGGTAGGTGGCGGCAATGTCGAGCACGCATTGCTGGTCGCCTTCCAGCGCGGCGATGGCGGCAATCTGCAGCGGGGTGAAGGTGCCGTAGTCGTGGTAGCTCTTGATGCGCGCCAGCGCGGCCACCAGGTCGGGGTTGCCCACCATGAAGCCGATGCGCCAGCCGGCCATGTTGTAGCTCTTGGACAGGGTGAAAAACTCCACCGCGATGTCCTTGGCGCCCGGCACCTGCATGATGGACGGCGCTTTCCAGCCGTCGAACACGATGTCGGCGTAGGCCAGGTCGTGTACCACGAAGATGTCGTGCTTCTTGGCCAGCGCGATCACGCGCTCGAAGAAGTCCAGCTCCACGCACTGCGCGGTGGGGTTGGACGGGAAGCCGATGACGATCATCTTGGGCTTGGGGTAGCTGCCGCGAATGGTTTTTTCCAGCTCGGCAAAGAAGTCCACCCCCGGCACCATCGGCACGCTGCGGATGTCGGCGCCGGCGATCACCGCGCCGTAGATGTGGATGGGGTAGCTCGGGTCCGGCACCAGCACGGTGTCGCCACGGTCCAGCGTGGCCAGCATCAGGTGCGCCAGGCCTTCTTTGGAGCCGATGGTGACGATGGCCTCGCTGTCCGGGTCGATATCCACCGCGTAGCGCTGCTGGTACCAGCGCGCAATGGCGCGGCGCAGGCGCGGAATGCCCTTGGACGCCGAGTAACCGTGGGTATCGGGCCGCTGCGCGGCTTCGGTGAGCTTGGCCACGATGTGCGGCGGCGTGGCCCCGTCGGGGTTGCCCATGCTCATGTCGACGATATCGTCGCCACGGCGGCGGGCAGCCATTTTGCGTTCGGCGGTGATGTTGAAAACGTAAGGGGGGAGACGATCGATGCGCGCAAAGCGGCGCTTGCCGGTAGACGACATGGGAAACCTTTCAACGTAAGCGCCCGGAACCGTCCGAGCGACGTTCCCCCGACACAGGGGAAGGGCCATCGTAAGCGGCTGGCATGGCCGCTGTCTAGCGCCATAAAAAAAAGCGGCCCACGCGGGGCCGCCTAACGCAACAACACAACGATACAACAGAAAAATCAGGCCACCTCGTGGCCGCGTGCCGCCTGCAGCAGCGCAAACCACTGCTGGCGGTCAAGCTCCAGCCGGCAGGCCGCCGCCGCCTCATCCAGCGAAGCCAGACGGCGCGAGCCGATAATGGGCAGCGGCTTGCACGGCTGCTGCAGCAGCCAGGCCAGCGCCACCGTGGCCACGCTGACGCCCCGCTCGCCAGCTACTTGCTGCAGGGCAGCGTGCAGCACGGGGTTGGCCGCCGCGTCCAGCAGGCGGCCGCCGGCCAGCGGCGACCACAGCATCGGGCGCACCCGCAGCTGCTGGCACTGGTCGAAGGTGCCGTCGAACAGCGGGTCCAGGTGCAGCAGCGAGGCCTCCACCTGGTTGGTCACCAGCGGGAAACGGCTGGCCAGCAGCGCGTACTGCGACGGCGTGAAATTGGACACGCCGAAGTAGCGCACCTTGCCGGCCTCGAACAGGCGGCGGAAGGTGTCGGCCACGTCATCCGCATCCAATAGCGGGTCGGGGCGGTGGATCAGCAGCAGGTCGAGGTAGTCGGTGCCCAGGTGGCGCAGCGAGGCCTCGACACTGGCGGTGATGTGCGCCGCCGAGGTGTCGTAGTGCTTTACCTGCCAGCCGCGCTCAGCCATCGGCGGCTTGATGCCGCACTTGCTGACCAGTTGGATGTGGTCGCGGCGCGAGGGGTGGGCCTTCAGCCAGCGACCGAACAGCGCTTCACAGGTGAAGCCGCCGTACAGGTCGGCGTGGTCGAAGGTGGTGATGCCCAGCGCCAGGGCGTACTCCACCCAGGCGGCCAGCGCGGCGTCGTCAAATCCCCATTCGTCCAGACGCCAGACGCCGGCCGCCACCGGTGATAGCAGCGGCCCCGATGCGGCCAACCCTTGCTTGCCCAGCGCCGTCATTACACGATCCGGGCTTCGGTTTTCGGGTCGAACAGCACCGCCTTGGACACGTCGAACACCAGGTCCATGCTCTGCCCCGGGCGCTTGGCTTCGGTGGGGTGGGTACGGCAGCACACTTTGGTGTTGTTCAGCGACACGAATACCAGGGTGTCCGGGCCGGTAGGCTCGATCACGTCGATGTGGCAGCTCATCACCGGCAGGCCTTCGCGGTGCGCGGTGCGAGCGTCGGTGATCTGCTCCGGGCGGATGCCGAAGATCACTTCCTGGCCGACAAACTGCGCCAGCTTGGTCTTGTCGTGCGGCAGCGGCAGCACCACGCAGCCTTTGTCGTCGCAGATCTTCACGCCGATACTGTCGCCGGTCTGGATGACGGTGGCCGGGATGAAGTTCATCGACGGCGAGCCGATGAAGCTGGCCACAAACAGGTTGGCCGGGTTGTCGTAGATGTCTTGCGGGCTACCGAACTGCTGCACGATGCCGTCTTTCATCACCGCGATCTTGTCGCCCAGCGTCATGGCCTCGATCTGGTCGTGGGTCACGTACACGATGGTGGACTTCAGGCGCAGGTGCATCAGCTTGATTTCGGTACGCATCTCCACGCGCAGCTTGGCGTCCAGGTTGGACAGCGGCTCGTCGAACAGGAAGATGGACGGGTTGCGGGCCAGCGCACGGCCCATGGCCACGCGCTGACGCTGGCCACCGGACATCTGGCCCGGCTTGCGGTCCAGCAGGTGGGTGATCTGCAGCATCTCGGCCACGCGGTTAACGGTGGCGTCGATCTCGGCCTGCGGCACCTTGCGGATTTCCAGGCCGAAGCTGATGTTCTGGCGCACGGTCATCGACGGGTACAGCGCGTAGCTCTGGAACACCATGGCGATGTCGCGATCTTTCGGCGACAGGTCGTTGACCCGTTTGCCGCCGATTTCGATATCGCCGCTGGTGATGTCGTCGAGGCCGGCGATCATGTTCAGCAGCGTGGATTTGCCGCAGCCGGACGGGCCCACCAGAATCAGGAACTGGCCGTCTTCGATGGCGATATTGATGCCTTTCAGCACGTCGGTGCCGTTGGCGTAAGTCTTGCAGACGTTATTGATGGAAAGTGCAGCCATCGCATTAACCTTTCACGGCACCGGCTGTCAGGCCACGCACGAAGTAGCGGCCAGCAACCATGTAAACAAACAGAGTCGGCAGCGCAGCAATGATGGCTGCGGCCATGTCCACGTTGTATTCCTTCACCCCGGTAGAGGTGTTCACCAGATTGTTCAGCGCCACGGTAATGGGCTGCGATTCGCCGCTGGCGAATACCACGCCGAACAGGAAGTCGTTCCAGATCTGGGTGAATTGCCAGATCACGCACACCACGAAGATGGGGCCCGAGATCGGCAGCAGGATGCGCAGGAAGATGGTCCAGAAGCCGGCGCCGTCGATGCGCGCCGCCTTCACCAGCTCGTCCGGCACGGTGATGTAGAAGTTACGGAAGAACAGCGTGGTAAACGCGGTACCGTACACCACGTGCACCAGCACCAGGCCGGTGGTGGTGTTGGCGATGCCGAGGGTACCCAGCAGTTGTGCCATCGGCAGCAGCACCACCTGGAACGGGATGAAGCAGCCCACCAGCAGCATGGTGAACAGCGCATCAGACCCACGGAAACGCCACATCGACACCACGTAGCCGTTGACGGCACCAATCAAGGTGGAGATCAGCACTGCCGGCACGGTCATCTTGATGGAGTTCCAGAAGAAGCCCTGCATACCGTTGCATTCCACGCCGGTGCAGGCCGTGGCCCAGGCTTTGACCCAGGCACCGCCTTCCCACGCTTGCGGCAGCGACAGCATGTTGCCGGCGCGGATGTCGTCCAGGCTCTTGAACGAGGTGGTCAGCATCACGTACAGCGGCAGCAGGTAGTAAATGGCCATCAGGAGCAGCGCGGCGTACACCAGCGCGCGGCCAACGGTGAGGTTTGGCAAACGGATAAAACCGGCCTGCGCAGTTCGAGAGCCAGGCGCCCGCAGCGCAGGGGTCGAGACAGTACATGGAGTACGGCGAGACCCCGAGCAGCGCGCAACGCCGCTATCGGGCTGCGCAGCCGTGTTTTGTGCAGAATTAAACACGTTTGGCACTCCTTGTTTCCAGATACATCAGCGGTACGAGCACAGCGACGATGGTGAACAGCATCATCATGGCCGAGGCGGCACCCTGGCCCAGCTGGCCACGGGTAAAGGCAAACTGGTACATGAAGATGGCCGGCACGTCGGACGAGGTACCCGGGCCACCACCGGTCAGCGCCATCACCAGGTCGAAGCTCTTGATGGCGATGTGCGACAGGATCAGCAGCACGCTGAAGAACACCGGGCGCAGGCTGGGGATGAGGATGCGGCGGTAGATGGTGGGCAGGCTGGCGCCATCCACCTGGGCGGCCTTGATGATCGAGTCGTCAATGCCGCGCAGACCGGCCAGAAACAGCGCCATCACGAAGCCCGAGCTCTGCCACACACCGGCAATCACCACGGTGTAGATGGCCATGTCGGGGTTCACCAGCCAGTCGAAAGTGAAGTTGGCAAAACCCAGGTCGTTCATCACCTTTTGCAGGCCCATGTCCGGGTTCAGCATCCACTTCCAGGCGGTACCGGTCACCACGAAGGACAGCGCCATCGGGTACAGGTAGATGGTGCGCAGTGCGCCTTCGGCGCGGATTTTCTGGTCCAGCAGGATGGCCATCAGCAGGCCTACCAGCAGGCAGATCAGGATGAACAGGCCGCCGAAGATGCCAAGGTTGGCCGCAGCGGTCCACCAGCGCTCGTTTTCGAACAGCGCTTGGTATTGCACCGGCCCGGCCCACTCGAAGCGGGGCATCAGGCGGGATTCGGTAAAGGATAGCCAGCCGGTAAAGGCGATAAAGCCGTAGACGAACACCAGGCTCGCCAGCAACGTGGGCGACAACACCAGCTTGGGCAGCCAGCGGTCGGCCAGTGCACTGAGACGGCCTTGCGATGCGGAGGCAGACATGTGTGATTCCTTGCTGTCTCGTTTAGGGAAAACACGCCCGCTTGCCCGGCAGCCGGCAACACACCGCCCTGCCGCAAGCATGCAGCATGACGGGACGGACGACGGACATGGGGGGGCGGGTTACAGGCCGCCAGGCGGCCTGTCGTGACACAATTCAGGCAACACCCTGCTGCCGCACCGGCGGCAGGGTGGCGGCACTTAGCGTACCGCGCTGGCCTTGGCCAGACGCTCGGCAGCCTGAGCCGGGGTCATGTTGGAGTTCATGAACTGGGAGATCACGTCCACCATGGCACCTTCGGTAGCCGACGGCATGGCCATCTTGTGCGCGAAGCTGGGCACCAGCTTGTTGCTCTTGGCCGCAGCGTTCATGTCAAAGCTGGACTTCTTGGCACACACGTCAAACTTGGCCATCGGGGTATCCAGACGCGCCGGGATGGAACCCTTGTTCAGGTTGAACACTTCCTGGAAGGCCGGGCTCATGATGGTGGCAGCCAGGTCGGCCTGGGCTTTCACCGCAGCCGGAGACTTCTGCTGGAACATGGCCATGGAGTCGATGTTGAAGGTAAAGGCATTCTGGGTGCCCGGTGCATCGGTACAGATGAAGTCTTTGCCCGGTACCTTGCCAGCGGCGGTAAATTCGCCCTTGGCCCAGTCACCCATGAACTGCATGCCGGCCTTGCCGTTGATCACCATGGCGGTGGCCAGGTTCCAGTCGCGGCCAGCGGCGCCCTTGTCAATGTAGGTCTTGATCTTGGCCATGGTCTCGAACACCTTCACGGTGGTGGGGCCGCCAACGGTGGCACGATCCAGCTTCACGAAGGCCTTGTTGTAGTAGTCGGCACCACCTACACCCAGCGCCACCGATTCAAACAGAGTGGCGTCTTGCCACGGCTGGCCACCATGAGCGATCGGCTGAATGCCGGCTTTTTGCAGCTTGTCGGCGGCAGCAAAGAATTCCGGCCAGGTTTTCGGTACGGTAGCGCCGGCTTTCTTGAACGCCTCCGGGTTCACCCACAGCCAGTTCACGCGGTGTACGTTCACCGGGGCGGCTACGTACTTGCCTTTGTACTTCATCACGTTGCTGACCACGGTGGGCAGCTGTTTGTCCCAGTTGCCGGCTTTGGCCACGGCATCGATATCAGCCAGCACGCCTTCGGCACCCCATTCCTGGATGGCCGGGCCTTTGATCTGGGCGGCGGTCGGCGGGTTGCCGGATACAACACGGGTTTTCAGCGCCGTCATGGCGTTGTCACCACCACCACCGGCTACGGCGAAATCTTTCCAGGTGTGACCCTTGGCGGTCATCATCTTTTTCAGTTCGGCAGCGGATTTGGCCTCGCCACCGGAAGTCCACCAGTGCAGGACTTCAACGTCACCGGCAAAGGCAGCGGCGGGCAGCAGGGAGGCGGCGAGAACGGCCGCGGTCAGGCGCTTCAGCTTCATGTTTATCTCCGTGTTTGTGTCGCATCTGTCCGCCGTGCCGTTGAGGGTTGCCGGCGGCTCTGTGTGGTCAACTACGGGCGCCACTCTCCTGGCGCCGCTGCAGTTGGCTGAACTATAGCCGCAAGCTGTAAGTGTTGTGTAAGTTTTAAGTGAAGAAGACGTAAGTTTTGCACCACCCTGGCCCGCAGCACAACATGACATCCAGCTGAATCAAGCAGATACAAGGTATGCAAGCAATGCGGCAGCGCACCATTGCGGCGCGCTGTAATGTGGCAACTACACGACGATGCCCCGTTATGGGCAGTTGTCAGTCCGGCAGCAAGGCCAGTTGTAGCACGGCGCTGAGGCCGCCACCCGGAGTGTCAGTCAATTGCAGGCTGCTGCCGTGACGGCGGGCGATCTCCTGCACGATGGCCAAGCCCAGGCCGCAGCCCTTGCCCTTGCCTTCGGCGCTGCCACGGTAGAAGCGCTCGAACACGCGCTCGCGCTCGGCAGGCGGAATACCCGGCCCATTATCGCGCACGGTCAGCTGTAAACCGGGACCACGGCGCTGCAGCAATACCGTCACTTCGCCGCCAGCTGGCGTGTACTGGATGGCATTGTCCAACAGGTTGGCCAGCAGCTCGCGCAGCAGGCCAGCGTGACCACTGACCAGCATGCTGCCGGGCTCCGCCTCCAACCCGAGGTCAATACGTGCCGTCAACGCACGCGGTACGGCCTCGGTGGTCACTTCGCGTACTAACTGGGCAAAGTCCAGCGGCTGCAAGCTGAGGCCGGCTTCCGGCTCGGCACGGGCCAGCGCCAGCAGCTGGTTTACCAGCCGGATCGAGCGCGCGACGCTGGTTTCCACCTGCGCCAGCTGCCGGCTGACTCGTGGCAGATCAGGCTGCGCTTCACGCAGCTCGGTGCGTACCAGCTCGGTTTGCGACTTCAGGCCGGCCAGCGGCGTACGCAACTGGTGGGCGGCGTCGGCAATAAAGCGGCGCTGCTGCGCCACCTGGGCGTGCACCTCGCCCAGCAGCGCATTGATGGCCGCAGTCAGCGATCGTACTTCGTTGGGCGCGTTGTCTACTTCGATGGGGGCCAGATCACGCGCGCTGCGGTCTTCCACCCGCCGCCGCAGGCTGCGCAGCGGCGACAGGCCACGGCTGATGCCGGCCCACACCAGCACGCTGGTCAGCAGCATCATGCCCAGCAACGGCAGGCCCATGTCGACCAGGATTTTGCGCGCCAGCTCGGCGTTCAGCGCCCGGCTTTTGGCCACTTGCACCAGCATCAGCTGCGGCCGCTCGGCGGTACCGGCCATCAGGTACTGGGCGGCGACGCGCACTTCCTTGCCTTTCATGCGCGCATTGTAGAAAAAACTGTCACCGGCTTTGGCCGGGGTGCCGGCCGGCGGGCGCGGCATCGCCGGCTCGCCCAGCAGGAACGCCTCAGGCGGCGAGCTCACCATGTAATGAACACGGTCGTCCGGGTCTTGCTCCAGGATATCACGGGCAGCGCTGGGAAAATCGACGTAAAAGCCGTTGCCGAACGGTTTGACCTGACGCGCCAGCGCGCTGCTGGATTTGGCCAGCGTGCGGTCGATGACCTCGTTGGTGTAGGCCAGCGCCATGTTGTAGGCCAGAAAGGCGGCGGCCAGCCACAACACCAGTTGCGGTAGCAGCAGCCACATCAGCAGCTGACGGCGCAGCGACAGTTCACGGCGACGGGGCATGGCAGACTCTCGCGAATACAAGGTTAGCCGCCACGGCGGCAGGCGGCTTAGTGATCGTCGGTAGCGGCCAGCAAATAGCCGAGGCCGCGTACGGCGCGGATGCCGACGCCGCTGCCATCCAGCTTCTTGCGCAGGCGATGCACGTAGACTTCCACCGCGTTGACACCCACCTCTTCGCCGTCTGCGGCCAACTCGCCGGCGATCTGCTCCTTGGTCACCACGCGTTCGCCATTGCTCATCAGAATATCCATCAGCTGCAGCTCGCGCGCCGACAGGTCCAGCGCCTGCTCGCCGGCCCACACGCGCTGGCCGGCACGGTCCAGGCGCAGGCCGGCAAAGTGCAGTTCATCCCGCACCGCCTCGGCCACGCGATGGCGACGCAACAGGGCGCGGATGCGCGCTTCCAGCTCGGGAAATTCGAATGGTTTGACCAGGTAGTCGTCGGCGCCGGCATCCAGGCCGGCAACGCGGTCTTCCATGCTGTCCAGCGCGGTGAGGATGAGGATGGGTAAAGCCGGTTTGTGCACGCGCACGTTGCGCAGCACCTGCAAACCGTCCAGGCCGGGCAGGCCGATATCGAGAATGACGGCGTCGAAGGCCTCCGCCAGCAGCAGTTGCTGCGCCTGCAGGCCATCCGGCGCGTGGGTGGTGGCAAAACCCAGCCGATCCAGCCGCGTCAGCAGCGCATCGGCCAGGACGGTATCGTCTTCGGCGATCAGCAGTTTCACTCCACACCCTTCGATGAGTTCAGCTTTTCAATACGAGCCAAGGCTCGTGCCTTGGCTTGCTCGTACGCACCATGCAACTGCATATGCCGCTCGTGTCTAACCGCCAGGTCCGCCGGTACGCGGAACAGCGAAGTGGTTTTGGCAATATACTTGAACTGGCGGCCATGGCAGAAGCGCAACCACAGGTTCCAGTCTTCCAGGTAGTCCATGTCTTCCTCAAAACCGCCACACTCCAGGAAAATGCTGCGCTTGAACAGCACAGACTGAATCGGCAGGAAGTTATGGTCACGTAGCACCTCATAATCAAACGGCTGATGGAAGGTTGCGGGACAATCGAACTCTACCTCTACATAGCTGCGTTTGTCCGGCGCCACATTGGTAAAAACCTGAGTAGCCAACGCATAGGCGCCATCCAGCGCAGGATCACGGCACAACTCTGCCATCAGCGTTTCAACATGATCAGGATAAATCAGGTCATCATCATCCAGAAACATCATGTAGTCACCGCTCGCTGCGGCCATGGCACGGTTACCGGTGACCGAGCGGCCAACCTTATCGCAGGCCAAATACACAATCGTGTGGCCGGTAGTGGCCGCCAGTTGCGTCACAAGTGCACGGTGAGTGTCCCCACCATCCTCAACGACTAACAGTTCGATATTCTGGTAAGTCTGGTTAAACACCGAGAGAATAGCTTGCTGTAGTAAGTACTGACGATCGCGATAGGTACGCATAATGACGCTGACCCGGGGGCCACTGCTGCAACGGGTACCGGTATGGAACGCCCCTTCCCGAACCATCTCGTAATCGAAAGCACGGAAAGGGTACACACCGCGCACCGGGCCGGCACCACGACGGAAGTGGCGATAATTTCTCACGATCTTGCGCATATTACCCAGCACGGTACGACGGGCACCATGGTATGGTGCGGGTGCCAGCAGCAAGGCGGCATACAGCGGCACAATCGCCAGCCGGTCTTTCAGCGCTCCGTAACGCAGGCGCAAGTAGGCATTGCCCAGCGTGCTGCCACTAAACTGCACCGGTTTGACCTCGCCCGCCTTCTCATAGCTGAAGTGATGTACGATTGCCGATGGGCAGTACTGCAGCAGATAGCCGTGCGAACGGTAGCGATAGGATAGCTCCACGTCCTCGCAGTACATGAAGATGCGTTCATCGTAGCCCCCCACCTGCTGGTATGCATAACGCCGCATTAGGATGCAAGCATGAGATGACCAGCTGACTTCCAAAGTAACGGGGTCATAATGCTTGGGATGCTCGTAAGGCAACTGGCGCAACTCCCATGAAGCATAACGACCAGCGCTATCATGCATCGCTTGACGCACAACCTGCTTTAAGGCGTCGGGCTCGAACTCTAGGTCCATATTGCTAACTAGCACGTAGTCTGCACTACCTTGGGATATCGCGAGGTCATGCCCAGCACCAAAACCTAGGTTAGGTTGTTGCCGCAAGGTAAAACCGCCGAACTGCCCTTGATAAGCGTGGACGCCCGCCTGCAGCAAAGCCAAGTTTTGGGCGTCGGAGCCGTTATCCACCAAGTGCAGGAATAATCGGGAACGAGGATAGTCGAGCGCAGCCAGACTTTTCAGAAAATTATCCAGCCAGCGCGCATTATTGTAGGCCACGACGGTAATGTCCACGGCAGGCCAGTCCTGTACCGGCTGCGGCTGAAGGCTGTCCCAGGACACGTCACGCCGCATCGCCATCGCACGCAGTTGTCTACTGTTGTCAGCTGAGTCCACCAGATACCACAAGCCGTTGCGCACATTCTGCAACGCATGACGAGCCAGCATCCTGACTTGTACTAGCCCTCGGAAACGCTGATAGATGCGACGAGCCACGTCACGCGGTTCAACCATTAAACGCCGCACGAAGCGTATCGGCCGGGTAATGCGCCAAGACAAGGTATGGTGTACACGATACAACTCATCACGCAGCCATGCTGCCTCCGGCTCCAAGGCCTGAAATTGCTGCTTGCATTGCTGCAGCTGCTGCTCGACCGCAAGCTTGTCATCAATAGCATTAGCATAACGCTCGCGCTGCGATGCGGCCTCCTGCTCCAAAGCTTGCAATTGCTGCTCGCATCGTTGCAGTTGTTGCTCGATCATAACCTTGTCATTGATAGCAATGGCATAACGCTGACGCAGCCAGTGACCCTCCTCCACTGCAATGCGGCACTGCTCCTGACTGCTTTCTTTGGCTTCCAGGGTCTGATTCAGCAGGTTCAGTGCAGCATCGAGAGACTGCAATGCTTGAAGTAACTCAGCGGAAGGTAGCGCCTCCCGAAGCACAGAACGCGAGCAGGCTCCCTGTAGAATGAGGCGGAACAATAATGGAAAGCGGGACAATGACAGCGTCTGCCACAGACACAACGTTTCTTCCTCGGCACGAGGCGGCATCGGATTAACAAACGCCGGCAAATCCGCCACACCGCACAGCAACGCTGTGAACACCAGCATCTCACGCTGGCCAGCGAGCAAGGCACTCAAGTCAAAATGCGGGTCTGCCGCCAACTCACAAGGAAACAACAACCCTTCTTGCAAGTCGAGCGGGTACATGCCCCGATCCGCCATGTCGCGCAGCCGCAAATCATCACTGTGAGAAGAGCGGAATACAGGCCGCGAGTGGATGCGGACCGCATGCTGCTGCCACAGTGCTAGGCAGGTAGCGGCCGCAATGCCCATACTCATGTCGACAGGGACAAAATAGCTGAAACCTGCCAAGTACGCTGCCAGATTGGTACGATCCTCACGGGCAAAAATCTGCTGTCGTGGCTCAGATGCAAAACCAGACTCGCCAACCACAATTGCACAAGGCAGCGGGGCAGCGTGCTGCTGAAGAAACGCGCGAGCAACCGCTAGGTCTTCCGCATGCGGTAGCAACAACAACAGACACAACCCCGGCTGTATAACCGGGATAGGCACTGGCAAGGCTTGAGGGAAAGCCTGCTTGCGGAATGCCCTGACAAACTGATAAGTATCGGCGGAGTGACGCAGCCGCCCGCTCAAATCCCGTAACAGACCACCAAGGCCCAACTCGCGATTAAGTAGGTAATCTGGCGCCAAGTTATATTGCTCTGAAATTTCCAGCTTGTAGTCACAAGCAGACAACGCCCGCCAACCGGTCACCAGCATTAGCTGCGTCAAGTGGCCTTCGGTAAAAACAATGTGGTGGGTATCGTCCAGTAAGCCAGTCTTAGCGTAATGCCAGCGCCCGTGGAACAACTTCACCGCCACGTCGAAATGGCTGAAATTGGGAACGCTGAGCACCAACACCGCGTCCTCCGGCAGCAAGCTGTGCAGGGTGTGCAACAAAGGCTGTGGTTGCGGCAGATGCTCGATGACATCAAGCAGACTAACCGAGCTAATCGTGCGACCGGCCACAACTGCGGCGACTTCACGCCTCACCGCCTCCGTATCAGAAAGATCAAGCAGATGCGCCTCAATACCACGCTGATGCAAGGTGGCAACGGTATCGTGATTACTGTCAAAACCGATATAATGGCAGCCATCTTCCATGATTTTCGCGGCAATCGCAGCATGGCCGCAACCAAAATCCAAGTGCAGTCCTGCTACCTTGCGGTGTCGCGCTAGCAGACTCAACACATTGGAATAGACGCTGACGTCTTCCAGTGCAAAATTGTACTTTTCCACGCCCAGATCATTCCATTATCATTTTAAAATGGGGCACGCCCAGAAGGCCGGTACTGACACAGGTCGAGTGTGAGCGGAACACCAGCGCGTCGTTGATCCAGCAATGCACGGTATGTTGCTCCTGAGTACCATCAGCAACCGCCACCGAGATCACATAATCCCCACCAGGCATCACCGGCATCAGGAATTCAAATACCGCAAGGAAGGACTCCCCGGCGCTCTTGCTCACGATGTGCCCCATTTGCGAAAACAACACGGTGTTCTCGCCGAACAGGTTCTGACCACGCTTGTCTTTCACTACGTAGCCAACAATAAGACGGGCAATATCTGTCTGCACCGTCCCCTGTACCACCAACCTGGCGACCTCTCCTCCGATGATCCAGGACAACGCACGGCCATCAGTACTTTCGATGTGGACATCGATAATGCTGGCGCCCTGAGTACCGAAGCGTTCTGCTTCCGGCTTGAACAACTCAAAAGCAAGCTCGTTACGCTGGGGATGGTGCAACATGAAGTCACGGCGCATATCGTGGAAGTACTCTGGCACGACAACCCGGCTTCGCACAGAGGGAGCGGATGTCGCCTGAACATGACTGGCCTGGTGCAGTGCCTGCTGGTAGTGCTCACAAACCTGGCGAGCCGACCCATACAGCCTTACCCTGCCTCCTTCCAGCCATACTGCCTTGTCACACAAACTCATAACACTATTAGTGTCATGGGATACAAACAGTAGAGTGCCTTTCTTAATGAAGTCACGGATAAAACGCATGCACTTCTGAGTAAAAAAAACATCACCGACTGCTAAAGCCTCATCAATTACAAGCACATCCGCATCAACGTGGGCAATTACCGAAAAGGCCAAACGCACAAACATGCCACTAGAATAAGTTTTAACCGGCTGTTCAATAAAATCACCGATGTCTGCAAATGCTACGATATTATCAAAGCGCGCCTTTGTTTCTTGCTGTGACAGGCCGTAGATGGCTGCCGACAAATAGATATTTTCTCGACCTGTATACTCCGGATTAAAACCCGCACCCAATTCTAGCAGTGCTGCAATCTTACCTTGCACACGAATACTACCAGTACTTGGCTGCAACGTGCCGCAAATAAGCTGAAGCAAAGTAGACTTACCGGAACCGTTCTTACCGATGATTGCAACAGCCTCACCACGCGCCACGGAAAAACTGACATCGCGGTTAGCCCAGAATTCTTTATACCACTTGCGATGGCGGAATAATGACTGATAAAAGCGGTGGCTAGGCTTTGCAAATACTTGGTAGCACTTGCTAACCTCGCATACATCAATGACAGACTCAGAGTACATCTGCAAAACCTCGCTGCAGTTTGCGAAAGGCTGCATAACCCGCACAAGCGAGTAGAAAAGACACTAGCAGTAGTAAACCGTAAGCAGGCCAATACGGTGCTTGGCCGAAATAGAGCGTGTTACGACACATCTCTATGGCCAAGCCAAGCGGATTCAAGTACGCCAAGAGACGGAATTCTGCCGGAAGCATGGACAAGGGATAAAACACAGGAGATAAGAAACACAACGCCATAGCCAGCATATTCACCATTTGGCTGGCATCGCGAAAATACACACCAATTGCGGCTAGCAACCAGGAAATTCCCAACGTGGCAAGCAGCACCGGCAACAGCACCAATGGAAATAACAGTGCTGAAATCGGCGGCCAACCTTGCAATAATATGTGAAATACTATCCAGACCAGTAGGCTCAGCAACAAACTGAATAAGGCTGAGAATACTGATACAACCGGCAGAATGGCAACTGGAAAGATCACCTTCTTTACATAGTTACCGTGATTGACAATCAGGTTACAAGAGCGGGTGAGGCACTCGGAAAAAAAGTTGAAAACCATCAGACCGGAAAACAGAATCAATGCAAAGCTTCCAGTACTGTTTGTCACCCCAGTCCAGCTAGAACGGAAGATCAGCCCAAAAAAAAAGGTGTAAACCACCAACATAAATACTGGATGCAAAATGGCCCATATCAAACCAAATGATGAGCCCTTGTACTTCAGGCCGATTTCGCGCTGCAATAAGCGCCAGAACAAATCTCCGTGCGGTATTTGCGCCACAATTCTGCTCAGCAACCTCATGCAAAAACCTCAGCGTCTTGCCACAAGGGTAACGCAGCATCTTTTGGAGACAAGCACACATTAACAGCTAGCGGCCATGCAATGGCTAGCGATGAGTCATGCCACAGAATCCCAGCATCGTGAGATGGCGCATAGTAATTTGTTGTTTTGTAAAGAAACTCGGCGTGCTCGCTGAGGGTGATAAAGCCGTGGGCGAAACCTTCCGGAATCCACAGCTGGCGCTTGTTGTCGGCAGACAGATTGACGCCGACCCACTGCCCGAAGGTAGGCGAGCTACGGCGGATATCCACCGCTACGTCAAATACCTCACCAACGGTACAGCGCACCAGCTTGCCCTGGGCAAACGGCGGCAGCTGATAATGCAGGCCGCGCAGCACGCCGCGCACCGAACGGCTGTGGTTGTCCTGTACGAAGACCACATGGCGGCCAACCGCCTCGTCAAACAGACGCTGGCTGAAACTTTCGTAAAAATAGCCGCGCTCGTCACCAAACACTTTGGGCTCGATGATTTTGACGTCGGGGATGGCGGTATCGATGATGTTCATGCAGCAGGTACCCCTACTCTTTGCAGGCGGCCAACGGGCCTTGCAGCTCAGGACAGCAAGGCCGACAAGTACTGCCCGTAGGCATTTTTCTTCAGCGGCGCCGCCAGCCTGGCCAGCTGCTCGGCGCTGATCCAGCCGGCGTTGAAGGCAATTTCTTCCGGACAAGCCACTTTCAGCCCCTGGCGCTTTTCCACGGTAGCGATGAACTGGCTGGCTTCCAGCATCGACTCGTGGGTACCGGTATCCAGCCAGGCGTAACCGCGGCCCATGGTCTGCACATTAAGCGTGCCTTGCGCCAGATAGGTGGCGTTGACGTCGGTAATCTCCAGCTCGCCACGCTTTGACGGCTTGATTGCCTTGGCAATGTCCACCACCTGCTCATCGTAGAAGTACAGGCCGGTGACGGCGTAATTGGACTTCGGCTGTACCGGCTTTTCCTCGATGCTAACGGCCTGACCATCGGCATCAAAATCCACCACACCATACCGCTCCGGATCATTGACATGGTAGGCAAACACCGTTGCGCCATCCGTTTTGCTAGTGGCACGTTTCAGCAGCTTCTGGAAATCATTGCCATAGAAGATGTTATCGCCCAGCACCAAGGCCGACGGTGCGCCGTCGAGGAAGGCCGCGCCCAGGATAAAGGCCTGCGCCAGGCCGTCCGGGCTGGGCTGCACCGTGTATTCGAGGTGGATGCCCCACTGGCTGCCGTCACCCAGCAACTGCTGGAAGCGCGGCGTGTCCTGCGGCGTGGAGATGATCAGGATGTCGCGGATGCCGGCCAGCATCAGCGTGCTGAGCGGGTAGTAAATCATCGGCTTGTCGTAGATCGGCAGCAACTGCTTGCTCACCGCCAGCGTGGCCGGGTACAGCCGGGTGCCGGAGCCGCCGGCCAGGATGATGCCCTTGCGTGCTTTTGTGCTCATTTGAGGTTGTCCAGCGTATCGAAAATCTGTTTCACCGCCTGCTGCCAGTGTGGCAATTGCAGGTCGAAAGTCTGCATCAGCTTGCTGCAATCCAGCTGCGAGTTGGCCGGGCGGCTGGCTTTCTGCGAGTAAGCGCTACTGGGGATAGCCTGCGGCGCGGCGGCCAACTGTAGCGGCCAGCCGGCTTCGCGCGCCAAGTCGATCACGTAACTGGCGTATTCGTGCCAGTTGGTGCGCCCTTGTGCCGCCACGTGGTAGGTGCCGTAGGGCTGGTCTGCCGTGGAGCGGGTACGCTGTACCAGGTTGGCCACCACGTCGGCCAGCAGGCTGGCCGGCGTCGGCGCGCCGAACTGGTCGGCCACCACCGCCAGGCTGTCGCGGCTGGCTGCCAGCCGCAACATGGTTTTCAGGAAGTTCTGACCGTAGACGCCGGCCACCCACGAGGTACGCAGGATGAAATGACGGCAGCCGCTGGCGCGGATGGCCTGTTCGCCCTGCCATTTGCTGCTGCCGTACACCGACTGCGGGTTGGCCGCATCGTCTTCGCGCCAGGCACCTGGCTTGTTACCGTCAAACACGTAATCGGTGGAGTAATGCAGCAGCAGCGCGTCGTGCGCCACTGCCCACTGCGCCATCACCGCCACCGCGTCGGCATTGATGGCCTGCGCCAGCGCCGGCTCGTCTTCGGCCTTGTCGACGGCGGTGTACGCCGCCGGGTTGACGATAATGTCGGGCTGCCACGCGTCGAGCGCGGCGACGAGACTGGCCGGCTGCGACAGGTCGAACTCGGCTCGCAGCGGACAGATCAGCTCGCCGTGCAGCGCCAGCGCCCGTTTCAGCTCGAAACCGACCTGGCCACTGCTACCGGTAATCAGAATGCGCGTCGGCATGCTCAAGCACCGTACTGCTGCTGCAGCCAGTCACGGCAGCTGCCGCTGGTAACGCCGGCCACCCAGTCCTGATTGTCGAGGTACCACTGCACCGTTTTGCGGATGCCGCTATCGAAGGTTTCGGCCGGCTTCCAGCCCAGCTCGCGTTCCAGTTTGCGCGCGTCGATGGCGTAGCGGCGGTCGTGACCGGGGCGGTCTTGCACGAAGGTGATCTGGCTGGCGTAAGACTGGCCGTCGGCGCGCGGTCGCAGCTCGTCCAGCAGCGTGCAGATAGTGTGCACCACGTCGAGGTTGGCTTTTTCGTTCCAGCCGCCGACGTTATAGGTCGCGCCCAGCTTTCCGGCGTCCAGCACGCGGCGGATGGCGCTGCAGTGGTCCTTCACGTACAGCCAGTCGCGCACCTGCTGGCCGTCGCCGTAAATCGGTAGCGGCTTGCCGGCCAGCGCATTGAGGATGACCAGCGGAATCAGCTTCTCGGGGAAGTGGTAAGGGCCGTAGTTGTTGCTGCAATTGGTGGTGAGCACCGGCAGGCCGTAGGTATGGTGCCAGGCGCGCACCAGATGGTCGCTGGCGGCTTTGCTGGCCGAGTACGGGCTGTTGGGCTCGTAACGGTTGTCTTCGGCAAACGGCGGGTCTTGCGGCGACAGCGTGCCGTACACTTCGTCGGTAGACACATGCAGGAAGCGGAACGCAGCCTTGGCCTCTGCCGGCAGCGCGTCCCAGTAGCCGCGCACGGCCTCCAGCAAATTGAAGGTGCCCAGCACGTTGGTGTGGATGAAGTCGCCCGGGCCGTGAATGGAGCGGTCCACATGGCTTTCGGCGGCAAAGTTCAGCACCGCGCGCGGCTGGTACTGCGCCAGCAAGCCGGCTACCTGCTCACGGTCGCCGATGTCGCCGTGTACGAACACGTGGTGCGGGTTCTGCTGCAGGCTGGCCAGCGTTTGCAGGTTGCCTGCGTAGGTCAGCTTGTCCAGATTGACCACGGTTTCATCGTGTGCGGCCAACCAGTCCAGCACGAAGTTGCCACCAATAAAGCCGGCACCTCCGGTTACTAAAATTGTCATTCTATATAGCCCTAAAATCAGTATTTAGTCCAGAAATCAGGCTGGCAGCAGGCAATCAATGCTTTGCCAGCATGCACCATGTGTCGTCAGGAATCTCCACTGCATCATGCATGAGGCGAGACAAGCCGACAATCCAGCCAGCATTGAAATACCCATCCCAGGCAAAACCGGACATGCCTTTTGTGCCCACAGTTGTTATCACCTGTTTTCACTTGCCAGTAGGCAAGCCATCCTCCTGCGCACAACTTACAACGCTACCAAAGCTGGCCATGCATGATCCGAAAACCACAGCAAATAGCCAGCTCATTACGAGCAGACCCTCACCACAGTAGCAACACCATGAGAATAAAACCATTCTCCGGCCCGATTTACTATAACCGCCTCAGTAATACGGCAAGTAGCAAACCGGCATTACCCACTATTGTCTGCCGGTAAAATGGGCTGCGCAGGTAAAAAAATAACCGGGAAGCGAAACGTGCTGTTTTTATTTTCTTGAAAAGTAACAACTGCCGGCGCGCACTCGGGGTCAACAAATGAGCATAACGCTCCAATTGCTCGATATGATTTTTATTCCAATCAGAAAACTCTCCCAAAAACAGCAGCTGCAACCTTGAAAAAAATGCCCTCATTCCTTTATTGGAACCTACCTGGTTATTTTCGTGTTGCCGGTAATCAACAAAGGCCTCCGAATCATAATAGCAAGCAGCACCAACCGCCGTTGCCACAATATATGCCCACCAATCATGAGAGCGCAGCGCGGCTCCCTCGCTCAGCACTACCAGCACCCTGCGCATGGCATCGTTCATCGCCATCGTATTACCACCGGCCAAGCTCTGCACCATGGCATTGGCGAAGGCTGGCGTGCGCGAAAATAATGGTGAGTACCCTAATGGCTGGCCTGCCTCGTCAATCAGGCGGGTTTTGGAGCAGTACAGGGCAGGCTGGTCTGCTGGCTGCAGCTGCAACCACTCGATGGCACGACGCATCTTGTCCGGGTGCCATACATCATCCTGATCCGAGAAAAAATAATAGTCGGCTACAATTTGCGGCTGACTTAGCAAGGAAAGAAAGTTTCGGCAAAACCCTTGGCAAGGGCCATCCAGCCATGTCACCGGCTGTCTGACATGCGTTGAAAATTTTCTTATTATTTCAGACGTATTATCGAAAGAGCCATCATCAGAAACCCAAAGCGCCCAGTCGCCGTAGCTTTGCGACGCCAGAGATTCCAATTGCTGCTGTAAAAATTTTGCACCATTGTATGTGCACATCAGCACTGCAGCGCTGGATTTGATCATTACTCTCAATCCAAACATCATTCATCGCTGCAATGTAAGCGTGTAAAAATACCCCACTCAAGACATCTATAAAAAGGCCTGCTTATCAGGCCTAACTAGTATGTATCTTTATCGCACCGCTATAAGAATACATAATTCTGAACCCCTATATTCTATGAATAAAAACTAATTGCTCGGCAAAACCGACACATTCGATTCGAGTCTTCTTGGCCAGACCGATGGGAAGGGCGGTCTCATGAAGCATGTGCAACACCCGGCGGTCTCAGTAACCAAGTGCAACACTCTGATAAGGTGTCGCCATGGCATACCACTACCACCAACATTGCGCAGAAGAACGCGCCTGCATCATGTAGATGACTGCTCAAGGGCGCACCATGCCCCAGATTGCTGTGCTGCTGCGGTGTGCACCCAGTTCGATCAGTCGCAAGGTCCGTCGCCATACCACCGCAACCGTAGCTTACGATGCGGCAGTCGCCAGGCGTCAGGCAAAGCAGCGACGACGTCCTCGCAAGCTACAGTCTCACACCGCCGCCTTCCTGCACTTGGTTATTGAGATCGCCGAGGCAGATGCCGGCCAGGGTAGCCTTGTCTTATAAACAGCCCGGCAATAAAACCCTCGGGAAGAGCCGAGGTGAACAGCAGCCACCATAAGGCTATCGGGCCGCGGTACCGGTGACAGCCCCGATAGCACAGCAAGACAATCCCTAAGACATGCGATGGCAATAAAAAAAACGCTCTGCCGGGGAGAATCGGCAGAGCGCTACAAGAAAGCAACAAACTACAGCCCGCCAGTCGCGTCGCAACGACCGGCAGCGATCACGGGGTACGCCTCACCTTGCGGCCGCGTGCTTCCGTCCCGTTGCCGCCACAGGCCCGCGAGGGCACCGGCAACCGGATGGCACGGCCCTGGGGCCTTAGCGTACCGCCAGCGCGCTGGCCGCGCGGGCCAGTGCGGTGATGCGGTCCCAGTCCTGCGCAGCGATGGCGTCGTCCGGGGTCAGCCAGCTGCCGCCCACCGCCAGCACATTGGGCAGGGCCAGGTAGTTGGGGGCGCTGTTCACGTCGATGCCGCCAGTGGGGCAGAAACGCAGCTCCGGCAGCGGGCCGGCCAGCGATTTCAGCAGCTTCACGCCGCCGACGGCTTCGGCCGGGAACAGTTTCAAGATATTGAAGCCCTCGTCCTGCGCGTGCATGGCTTCGGACGGGGTGGCGATACCGGGGATGAACGGTACGCCCGAGGCGCGGGCGGCAGCGGCCAGCTCGGCGGTCAGGCCCGGGCTGATGCCGAACTGGGCGCCGGCGTCCAGCGCCGCCTCCAGATGGGCACGGGTACGCACGGTACCAGCACCTACCAGCGCGTCCGGCACCTCGTCACGGATGCGACGCATGGCGGCCAGCGCAGCCTTGGTACGCAGCGTGATTTCCAGCGTGCGGATGCCGCCGGCAACCAGCGCATGCGCCAGGTCTACCGCCACGGCGGCGTCGTTAACCACGATAACCGGTACTACCGGGCCTTGGCGAAGCAGAGACAGTGCGTCCATTGTGTGTCCTTTGCAGGGGTTGGCCGCGGCCAACCCGGTCAATGATCGATGCAGTTTTTATAGCCCACCGCCACACGGCAGCGGGCTCTGGCGCTTAGCGGGCCGCCCACAGCGGGTGGGCAAAGCTCATCGCGCCGTCTTCGGCAGCGGTGGCCAGTTGGCGGAAGCCGGCGAACAGTTCGCGGCCGACGCCGTGCTGGTTGGCGCTGAGGTCAATCTGTACGTGCTCGCGCGCCGCCCATTCGGCCGCGTCCACCAGAATGCTCAGCTCGCCAGTGTTGGCGTCCAGGCGTACCAGGTCGCCATTGCGTACTTTGCCGATATCACCGCCCAGCAGCGCTTCCGGCGACACGTGGATGGCGGCCGGTACCTTGCCGGACGCACCGGACATGCGGCCGTCGGTGACCAATGCCACCTTGAAGCCGCGCTCCTGCAGCACGCCCAGCGGCGGCGTCAGCTTGTGCAGCTCCGGCATGCCGTTGGCGCGCGGGCCCTGGAAGCGGATCACCGCCACAAAGTCTTTTTCCAGCTCGCCGCGCTTGAACGCCGCCAGCAGTTCGTTCTGGTCGTGGAACACCACCGCCGGTGCTTCCACCACGCGGTGCTCGGCTTTCACCGCCGACACCTTGATCACGGCGCGGCCGATATTGCCGGTCAGCACCTTCAGGCCGCCGTCGGCGGAGAACGGGTTGGCCGCCGGGCGCAGCACGCCGTCGTCGCCAGAGACCGCCGGCGCGTCGCGGAACGCCGCCTCGCCGTCCTGCAGCCAGGCTTCCTGGCTGTGGGCGCGCAGGCCTCGGCCCATGATGGTGGTGACGTCGTCGTGCAGCAGGCCGGCGTCCAGCAGTTCGCGAATCACAAAGCCCATGCCGCCAGCGGCATGGAAGTGGTTCACGTCGGCCTTGCCGTTCGGGTAGGCGCGCACGATCAGCGGCACCACGGCGGACAGCTCGTCGAAATCGTCCCAGTTCACGTTGATGCCGGCCGCGCGGGCGATGGCATTGATGTGCAGGGTGTGGTTGGTGGAGCCGCCGGTAGCCAGCAGGCCGACGATGCCGTTGACGATGGCTTTCTCGTCGATCACCTCGCAAATCGGGGTAAAGCGGCTGCCCTGGGCCGAGATCTCGGCGGCCACACGGGCGGCGCGGCGCGTCAGCGCGTCGCGCAGCGGAGTATTCGGGTTGACGAAGGCAGCGCCCGGCAGGTGCAGGCCCATCACTTCCATCAGCATCTGGTTACTGTTGGCGGTGCCGTAGAAGGTGCAGGTGCCCGGGCCGTGATAGGAGGCCATTTCGGACTCCAGCAGCGCGTCGCGGCCAACCTTGCCTTCGGCGTACAGCTGGCGCACCTTGGCTTTTTCGTCGTTGGCAATGCCGGTGGTCATCGGGCCGGCCGGTACAAACACCGCCGGCAGGTGGCCGAAGGCCAGCGCGCCGATCAGCAGGCCGGGCACGATCTTGTCGCACACGCCCAGGTACAGCGCGGCGTCGAACATCTGGTGGCTCAGCGCGATGGCGGTGCTCATGGCAATCACGTCGCGCGAGAACAAACTGAGCTCCATGCCCTCGAAACCCTGGGTCACGCCGTCGCACATCGCCGGCACGCCGCCGGCAAACTGGGCGGTGGCCCCAGCCTTCAGCGCTTCGGCCTTGATGATGGCGGGGAAGGTTTCCAGCGGCTGGTGCGCCGACAGCATGTCGTTGTAAGCGGACACGATGGCCAGGTTGGGGCGGGCCGCCTCTTTCAGGTGGATCTTGATCCCGTCCGGCATGGCGGCGAACGCGTGGGCCAGGTTGGTACAGGACAGCTGGGAACGCTCGACCTTGCCCTGGCGCATCGCAGCGCGGGCCGTCGCCAGGTAGGCCGCGCGAGTATCGCGGCTGCGTTCGATGATGCGCTGGGTAACAGCGTGCAGTACGGGATGCAGACTCATTGGTATCGACCCTGATGAAGGTGCTTGAATGGTAGTTTTACTACAGTCTGTTTGCAAGGCGCTACACCACAAAAAGCTGACGCCAATGGAAAAATTTGCCACAAAAACCTGATATATCAATGCAATGCTGACTTGTTGGCCGCTCACAACACGCCACCAGGCAACGGTATGGCCTGAATAATCGACATAGACAAGCGGGGCTTGTTTGGTAATATAACTACATCACAACCTTGTGCGAGAACAATCAGGATGGAGAACGCAAACCTGCACACCCCGGCCTTCGATATGGTGCTGTTCGGGGGCACCGGCGACTTGGTGATGCGCAAGCTGCTGCCGTCGCTTTACCAGGCCCACGCCGCCGGCCTGCTGCACGAAGAAGGCCGTATCCTGGCGCTGGGCCGCCGTGACATGAGCCGGGAAGACTACCTGGCCATGGTAGAAAAGAGCGCGCGCGTACACGTGAAGGAGCACTTCTCCACCGAACACTGGAACAGTTTCCTGGCGCGCATCGAATACCTGAAAGTAGACGCTGCCACCCCGGAACACTACCCGGCGCTGGCCGAGGCGGTAAAAGCCGGCGGCGACCGCGTTACCGTCTGCTACCTGGCCACCGCACCCGACCTGTTTGAAGGCATCTGCGACAACCTCGCCGCCGTCGGCCTGAACCACGACAAGGTGCGCGTGGTGCTGGAAAAACCGCTGGGCCACGACCTGGAATCGTCCAACGAGATCAACGAAGCCGTCGCCCGCCACTTCAAGGAAGAGCAGCTGTACCGTATCGACCACTACCTGGGTAAGGAGTCGGTACAGAACCTGCTGGCCATCCGCTTTGCCAACGCGCTATTCGAGCCGCTGTGGCGCCGCGAGTGGATTCACGACGTGCAGATCACCATCTCGGAAGACCTGGGCGTCGGCACCCGTGGCGACTTTTACGACAGCACCGGCGCGCTGCGCGACATGGTGCAAAACCACCTGCTGCAGCTGCTCTGTATCGTGGCGATGGAGCCGCCGGCCAACCTGGGCGCCGACGCGGTACGCGACGAAAAGCTGAAAGTGCTGAAAGCGCTGCGCCCGTTCGGCGAGCAGGACGTGGCCAACAAGACCGTGCGCGGCCAGTACAAGGCCGGCGCCGTGGCTGGCCAGCCGGTGATCGGCTACCTGCAGGAGCAGGGCATTCCGGCCGGCAGCCAGACCGAAACCTTCGTCGCCATCAAGGCCGAGATCGACAACTGGCGCTGGTCCGGCGTGCCGTTCTTCCTGCGCACCGGCAAACGCATGCAGGAACGTCTGGCCGAAATCGTCATCAATTTCCGCGACGTGCCGCACCACCTGTACGCCAACCCCACCGGCCAGAACATCGCCAACCGCATGGTGATCCGCCTGCAACCGGAAGAAAGCATCCGCTTGTACTTCCTGTCCAAGGAGCCGGGCGACACCCAGCGCCTGCAGCCGGTACACCTGAACCTGGACTTCCACGAATCGTTCAAAGCCCGCCGTGCCGACGCTTACGAGCGCCTGCTGCTGGACGTGATCCGTGGCAAGCTGGCGCTGTTCATGCGTCGCGACGAGCTGGTGGAAGCCTGGCGCTGGGTCGAGCCGATCATGGACAACTGGGCGCGCAGCACCACCCCGCCCAAGCAGTACACCGCCGGTACCTGGGGCCCCGCCGCCTCCAGCGCACTGCTCAGCCGTGACGGCATCAGCTGGCACGAAGAGTGTTAATCAAGGTATAAGGCTGGCCCGCCCCCGCGCTGCGGCCAACCTGGCACCCGGCAGCACCGGGTAGCAACGCGGCCATCACCCTGCCCCACCTTTGCGCAGGGCGGTGGCCGACAACACTGTCGAGCCCGGCCCACCGGGCCGATCAGGTCGCCGCAAGACGACCCCTGCATGGACGATACAGAGATGCTTCTGAACGCATTCCCCCAGGCCGCCGACGCGAGCGCGGCCCTGGCCCAAGCGGTAGCCGCCGACCTGGCCACCGCCATCGACAACCGTGGCCGCGCCACGCTGGCCGTGTCCGGCGGCCGCTCGCCGGTGCCGTTCTTCCAGGCGCTGGCACAAACGGCGCTGGACTGGCAACGCGTCACCATCACGCTGGTAGACGAGCGCGTGGTGCCGCCCGAGCACGCCGATAGCAACGCCGGCCTGGTGCGCCAGTACCTGCTGCAAGGCCAAGCCGCCGCGGCCGCCTTCCTGCCGCTGGTCAACACCGCGGCCAACCCCGAGCAAGAGCTGGCCACCGCGCAAACGCTGTGGCAAACGCCGGACGTAGTGGTACTGGGCATGGGCGACGACGGCCACACCGCGTCGCTGTTTCCGGCTGCCGATAACCTGGCCGCCGGCCTGGACGCGGCCAACCCGCAGGCGCTGATCGGCATCGTGCCGCCAGCGGCACCGCACCGCCGCATCAGCATGACGCTGGCCGAACTGCAACGCAGCGGCAAGCTATATCTGGCCATTGCCGGCGCCGGCAAACGCGCCGTGCTCGACACCGCCGCGCAAGCCGTGGACGCCACCTACCCCATCAGCTACCTGCTGCAGCCTTCGGAGAAACCGCTTCATGTCTACTGGGCAGCCTAATCCCTTCCCGCGCCTGCTGGCCGACATCGGCGGCACCAACGCCCGTTTTGCCCTGGAAACCGCGCCGGGCGTCATCGAAGACATCGACGTGCTGCCGTGCAAGGACTACGCCACGCTGGCCGACGCCATGCGCAGCTATCTGGAAAACGCGCACACCCGCGCCGTGCACCACGCCGCCATCGGCATTGCCAACCCGGTTAACGGCGACCGCGTGCAGATGACCAACCACCACTGGTCGTTCTCGATCGAGGAAACGCGCCAGGCGCTGGGCTTCCACACCCTGCTGGTGCTGAACGACTTCACCGCGCTGGCGCTGTCGCTGCCACACCTGCCGGCCGAGGAGCTGGTACAAGTGGGCGGTGGCGACGCCAAGCCGGGCGCCAAGGCGCTGATCGGCGCCGGCACCGGCCTGGGCGTGTCCGGCCTGCTGCCGGCAGGCGGCGACTGGGTGGCCATCGCCGGCGAAGGCGGCCACGTGGCGTTTTCGCCGCTGGACGACGACGAAGCCGCGCTGCTGCGCTATGCGCAAACCCGCTTTGGCGAGCATGTCTCCGCCGAGCGTTTGCTGTCCGGCCCCGGCCTGGAACTGATTCACGACGCACTGAGCGTGCAGGCAGGCGAAGCCGCCGGCCAGCTGTCGGCAGCGCAGATCAGCGAACGCGGCCTGTCCGGCCGTGATGCGCGCTGCGTGCGCGTGCTGGAACTGTTCTGCGCCATGCTGGGCACCGCGGCGGCCAACCTGGCGCTGACGCTGGGCGCTGTCGGTGGCGTGTACATCGGCGGCGGCGTGGTACCGCGCCTGGGCGACTTCTTTGCCCGCTCTGCCTTCCGCGCCCGCTTCGAAGCCACCGGCCGCTTTGCCGGCTACACCGGCGCCATGCCGGTGTACGTGATCCACAGCCCCTACCCTGCGCTGGTTGGCGTGCGCGCCGCGCTGCGCAGCCATCTGGGAGAGCACGATGCTTGAGAAAATCCGCAGCGAGCTGGACAAGCTGTCCGGCGCCGAGCGCCGGGTGGCCGAGCAGGTACTGGCGCAACCGTATACCGTGATGCAATCGGCGGTGTCCGACATCGCCGCCAGCGCCGGCGTCAGCCAGCCGACGGTGATCCGCTTCTGCCGCAGCATGGGCTTTTCCGGCCTGTCCGACTTCAAGCTGAAGCTGGCCGGCACCCTGGTGGGCGGCGTACCCTACGTGCACTCCAGCGTGCGCCCGGAAGACCCGGTGTCGGAGATCACCGCCAAGGTGTTCGACAACACCGTCACCGCGCTGCTGAAGTGCCGTAACGACGTCAACCCGCAAGCGGTAGACGCCGCCGTCAACCTGCTGTCGCACGCCCGCCGCATCGAGTTTTACGGCCTGGGCAACTCCGGCATCATCGCCGCCGACGCCCAGCACAAGTTCTTCCGCTTCGGCATCCCCACCGTGGCCTATGCCGACAGCCACATCCAGATCATGGCCGCCACGCTGCTGACGCCGGACGACGTGCTGGTAGCCATTTCCAGCTCCGGCCGCTCGCGCGAGCTGATGGACGCCGTCAACGCCGCGCTGGAAAGCGGCGCCAAGGTGATTGCCATCACCGTGCCGGGCACGCCGCTGGCCGAACGCGCCACCGTGACGCTGGAAGTGGACTCACCGGAAGACAACGAAACCTACAGCCCGATGCTCAGCCGCATCCTGCACCTGGTACTGATCGACATCCTCACCGTGGGCGTGGCGCTCAAACGCGGCCCTGGCCTGGCCACGCAACTGGAAAAAGCCAAACGCAGCCTGAGGCAAAAACGGCTGCGCAACGACAACGACGACGAATAAGCTGCGCCACGGGTTGGCCGCAGACACACAGAAGATGGAGAAAACATGAGCGCCCTCACCCAGCTCCCCGCCTGGCACGCCCTGTGGGACCATTTTGCCGAAGCCAAAAACGTGCACATGCGCGACCTGTTTGCCAGCGACCCGCAGCGCGCCGAGCGCTATTCGCTGGAAGTCGGCGGCCTGTTCCTGGACTACTCGAAAAACCGCATCACCGACGAAACACTCGCCGGCCTGATGCAGCTGGCGCGCGAAGCCGGCCTGCCGGCCAAGCTGAAAGCCATGTTCAAGGGCGAAAAAATCAACCGCACCGAGAACCGCGCCGTGCTGCACGTGGCGCTGCGCAACCGCACCAACTCGCCCATTCTGGTGGACGGCGAAGACGTGATGCCCAAGGTGAACTCGGTGCTGGCGCGCATGGGCAAGTTCTGTCATGCGGTACGTAGCGGCGAATGGCTGGGCTACACCCACCAGCCGATTACCGACATCGTCAACATCGGCATCGGCGGCAGCGACCTCGGCCCGCTGATGGTGTGCAGCGCGCTCAAGCCGTTTGGCCACCCGCGCATGAACATGCACTTCGTGTCCAACGTGGACGGCGCCCAGCTGAAGGAAACGCTGAAGAAAGTGCACCCGGAAACCACCCTGTTCGTGGTGGAATCCAAAACCTTCACCACCCAGGAAACGCTGACCAACGCCCTCACCGCCCGCGAATGGTTTGTCGCCCGCGCGCGTGACGAAAAAGCAGTGGCCAAGCACTTCGTGGCGGTGTCCACCAACAAGAAAGCCGTGGCCGAGTTCGGCATCGACCCGGCCAATATGTTCGAATTCTGGGACTGGGTAGGCGGCCGCTACAGCCTGTGGTCGGCTATCGGCCTGCCCATCATGCTGTACCTGGGCGAAGAAAACTTCACCGAGCTGCTGAACGGCGCCCACATCATGGACCAGCACTTTGCCAACGCCTCGTTCGAACAGAACATGCCGGTGCTGCTGGCCATGATCGGCATCTGGTACATCAACTACTACGGCGGCGGCAGCCACGTCATCGCCCCGTACGACCAGTACCTGCACCGCCTGCCGGCTTTCATTCAGCAACTGGACATGGAATCCAACGGCAAGCAAACCTGCCTGGACGGCAGCCCGGTCGACTTTGAAACCGCGCCCATCATCTGGGGCGAAACCGGCATCAACGGCCAGCACGCCTTCTTCCAGCTGCTGCACCAGGGCACCCACATCTCGCCGATCGACCTGATCTGCTCGCTGAAAAACAGCTCCAGCCTGCCGGGCCACCACGAAATCCTGCTGGCCAACGTGTTTGCCCAGGCCGAAGCCTTCATGCGCGGCAAAACCGCCGAAGAAGTGCGCGAAGAGCTGACCGCACAAGGCCTGAAAGGCGAGGCGCTGGAAGCGCTGGTGCCGCACAAGGTGTTTGGCGGCAACCGCCCTACCAACGCGCTGCTGATGGACCGCCTGGACCCGCGCAACCTGGGTAGCCTGATTGCGCTGTACGAACACAAGATCTTCGTGCAAGGCGTGATCTGGGGCATCAACAGCTTCGACCAATGGGGCGTGGAGCTGGGCAAACAGCTGGCCAAAACCATCCACGCCGAGCTGGCCGGCAAGCTCAAGAGCGCGCCGCACGACAGCTCCACCACCGCGCTGATCGAACGCTACCGCCGCGCCAACGCCGGCCACTAAGCCTGCGGCCAACCTGGCCCTGCCACAGCAAAACGCCCCGTCGAGACGGGGCGTTTTTTGTTTGGGCGCTGACGCTGGCGCTTGGGCAACGGCGCACGAGGTACACACCCCAGCCGTAGCCCGGATAAGCCGCAGGCGCATCCGGGGGAAATCAGCAAGTAGGGTGGGCAAAGGCCACAGGCCGTGCCCACCGGCCAGACGTCGTGGTGGGCACGCTACGCTTTGCCCACCCTACGCCTCCGCCTCGCGTACCAGCAGCCATAGCCGCATGTCGAACTCCAGCTGGTGGTAGTGCGGCTCCATGTGGCAGCACAGCTGCTAGAACGCCTTGTCGTGGTCTTCTACCTTCAGCCCGTAGCCCGGATAAGGCATAGCCGCATCCGGGGTTATCTCCGGCACCCACCTGGCTCGGTCGCTATGCGCTGCCCTCCCCGGATGCGCCTGCGGCTTATCCGGGCTACCAAAGCACCAAACGGCTACGCTTCCGCCTCGCGCGCCAGCAGCCATAGCCGCATGTCGAATTCCAGCTGGTGGTAGTGCGGCTCCATGTGGCAGCACAGCTGGTAGAACGCCTTGTCGTGGTCTTTTACCTTCAGGTGGGCCAGCTCGTGTACCACGATCATGCGCAGGAAGGCTTCCGGTGCGTCGCGGAACAGGCTGCCGATGCGGATTTCGTTCTTGCTTTTGAGCTTGCCGCCTTGCACCCGCGACACAAAGGCGTTGGTGCCCAGCGTGCCGCGCATCGGGTGCAGGTTGTTGTCGTACACCACCTTGGCCAGCGCGCCGGCGTTTTTCATGTAGCGCTGCTTCAGCTCGGTAACGTAGTCGTACAGCGCGCGGTCGGTCTGGATGTCGTGGCTGTCGGGGTAGCGGCTGGCCACCCAGGCGCCCAGCTTGCCGGCCTGCAGCAGGCCGGCCACTTGTTCGATGAGGTGCGGCGGGTAGCCCGCCAGGTATTTGATGTCTGCCATGCGGCATTGTAGCGCGGCGGTGGCTGTTGGCCGCAGCGCGGCGGCACTAGAATCGCCTGTCCCCTTTTATTGCGGCCAACCTGTATGCAAATCACCGTGCTGTTCCCCACTGCCACCGAAGCCAGCCTGTTCCAGCGCGACGGCGTTACCACCCTGGTCAGCGGCGTGGGGCTGACCGCTACCGCCTACCAGACACTGAAAACGCTGCACGCCGGGCGGCCGGACTGGCTGATTCTGGCCGGTGTAGCCGGCTACTACCCGCACGCCAACCTGGCCATTGGCGACGTGGTGCTGGTGGAAAGCGAAGTGGAGGCCGATTTGGGCTTTCACACGCCGGACGGCTTTGTACACCTGTCGCACCTGCCGCTAGACATGGATTTCGAGCGCCGCCACACGCTGGCCTGCCCGCACCTGCCGGCAGAGGGCGGCTGGCGCACGGCGCGCAGCGCGTCGTTGAACGTGGCGATGGCACCGTTTATCGATAGCAGCGCGGTGGACATCGAAAACATGGAGGGCGCGGCGTTTTTCCACGTCTGCCTGCAGGAGCAGCAGCGCTTTCTGCAGCTGCGCGCCATCTCCAACGTGGTGCAGCCGGGCGACGATAACTGGGACCTGCCCGGCTCGGTACGCGCGCTGACCGACGCGCTGCACCGGCTGATCGACCAGCTGCAGGCGGCCTGAGCGGCGCTTGCGGCCAACCTTGTGCCGCCTGGCAAACAAAAAGCCGCTATCCATCGAAGCGGCTTTTGCGTGGTAGCTGCCCAGCTTATTTTGCTGCCAGGCGCTGCAGGATGTTGGAAAACTCTTCCATGAACGAATCAAAACGGCCAGCCAGACGGTCCACATCGGCGGCAAAGCGGTTGTAGGCCACCACGGCGGGGATGGCGGCAAACAGGCCGATGGCGGTGGCGATCAGCGCTTCGGCAATGCCCGGTGCCACGGTAGCCAGCGTGGCCTGGCCGGCGTTACCCAGGCCGATAAAGGCGTGCATGATGCCCCAGACGGTACCGAACAGGCCGATGTAGGGGCTGACCGAGCCAACGGTAGCCAGAAAGCTGTTGTGATGGTCCAGCGCGTCCAGCTCGCGCTGGGCGGCGGCGCGCATGGCGCGGCGGGCACCGTCCAGCTGGTCGGAGATGTCCACCCCCGGCTGGCGGCGCAACTTCACGAATTCGGCAAAACCGGCTTGAAACAGTTTTTCGGTGCCTTGAGCGTCACCCTTGCCACGGGTTTTCTCGTACAGGCTGTTCAGGTCGGTGCCGCTCCAGAACTGCTGCTCGAAATCCTGGGTGGCACGGCGGGCGCGGCCAAGCACCGCCAGTTTGTTAAAGATGATGCCCCACGATACCAGGGACAACAGCACCAGGCCGGCCATCACCAGTTGAACCGGCAGACTGGCGAGCATGATCAGGCTGAGAACGGAAATTTCCTGCACGGGTGGCTCCTTGCAGCGTCAGCGCAGTACGCGCCCGCTGTCGAGATCGATAATGGTAGACGGTTTGCGGCGCTTGCCGATGCGGCCCTGCAGGGTCAGTACCTGTTCGCGGCCGAAAGCCTGGCGGCAGGCGCGGGCGGTTTTCAGCGACTTCTGCCCGGCACGGTTGGCCGAGGTAGACACCAGCGGCGACCCCAGCGCGCGGCACAGCGCGGCGGCTTCGCCATGGGCGCTGATGCGAACGGCAATTTTATCATGCCGCCCGCGCAGCAGCGTGGGCACGCGGCGCGACGCCGGCAATAAAAAGGTGTACGGGCCGGGCCAGTAACGCTGCACGGTGGCCAGCTGCGCCGGCGTGAGCGGGCGGATCAGCGGCCGTAGCTGCTGCAGGTTGGCCGCAATCACGATCAGGCCCTTGTGCGTGGGCCGGCCCTTGATGGCCAGGATGCGGCGGATGGCACGCACGTCGAACGGGTTGCAGCCCAGGCCGAAGCAGGACTCGGTGGCGTAGGCCAGCACCCCCCCGGCGCGCAAGCGGCCGCGAGCAGCGTCCACCTGCGCCCGGGCGGGCAAACGGGGAAACGGTGTTTTCACGGTAAACGGCAATGGTTAGCGGTAGTGAACAGACCGGCGGCAAACAACAGGGTTCCGGCTGGCCAAGAGAGTCACGGCTGCCGATTGTAGCGACTGGGCAAGTGTTGTGCACTGCCAAAGCCACCTTCAGGGCTGTAGCTGCTGGTATCTGGCTTGAATACGCGCCACGCTGCCATCACGGCGCATGCGTTCCAGCGTGTCGTTAAGCAGGCTGACGGTACGGTCATCCATGCGCGGATTGCAGGCCAGGTACATCAGCGTGGTATTGAAGGTGAGCACCGGACGGATGCTGGCGCCGGCTTTTTCGCGCTCGGCCAGCAAGGCGCCGCTGTACTTGCCGGTGGCCCAGAAGTCGATGCGGCCCGCAAGTAGCTTGCGTACGTTCTGCACGTCGGCGCTGGCAAGGTCTACCTCGAAGTTCTTGCCGATCAGGAACTGGGCGATGGCGTCACCGCTGTAGCCGCCCAACCGGTAGGGTCGCACCGCCTCCAGAGCCGGCACCGGGATCTTGCTGTCGTTGCGGGCGTACAGTACCCACGGGTTCTCCACTACCGGGCCTATCCATTTGAACTGGTGCTCGCGCTGCTCGGTGCGGGTGGTGGAATACACGCAGGTGTGAGGTTCCAGCACCGCGCGGTTGAAAGCCCGCACCCATGGCAGCAGCTCGATATCGTGGCTGATGCCGGCGCGCTGCAGCAGCTGGCGCACGATATCGGTGGATAAGCCGACAACGCGGCCGCCACTGTCGGCCATATTGAACGGCGGGTAGTCTTCGGTCAGCAGTGTCAGGTGTGCCGCATCGGCGGCCAGTGCGCTACTGCCACAGCACAGCAGCGCCAGCATCAGCGTCTTCATGCCTAGCCCTCCTACAACCGGGTTCCTTTACCAGTGTAGGCGCTGCTGTGGTCACGCTGCCCGCTAAAGTGGTTCGGCTAACCCACGGCCACCAAAGAAAACACCCTGCTTGCCGGGCAAACAGGGTGTCGATAGCGGGGCCGCCCGCATGGGCGGTAGCACGCGGCTTACTTGTTGCGGTTCAGCGCCTTGCCGCCGATATCGCGGCGCAGCTGCTTGCCGGCAAACTGGATCTGGTCGGCCACGGCGTAGGCTTTCTGCTGCGCCATTTTCACGCTGTCGCCCAGGCCTACCACGCACAGCACGCGGCCACCGTTGGTCACCAGCTGCTTGTCGGCGTCAAAGGTGCTGCCGGCGTGGAAGGTCATGGTGTCGTCGGTGTGCGCCGGAATGCCGCTGATCAGGTCGCCCTTGCGCGGCGCTTCCGGGTAGCCTTCGGCGGCCAGTACCACGCCCAGTGCCACGCGACGGTCCCAGTCGGCTTCAACCGTATCCAGCTTGCCGTTGACGCCGGCTTCCAGCAGCACGGTGAAGTCGGACTTCAAACGCGCCATGATGGGCTGGGTTTCCGGGTCGCCAAAGCGGCAGTTGAACTCGATGGTGAACGGGTTGCCGTCGGCGTCGATCATCAGGCCGGCGTACAGGAAGCCGGTGTAGGTGTGGCCGTCGGCTTTCATGCCGCGTACCGTTGGCAGGATGATCTCGCGCATCACGCGGGCGTGGATTTCCGGCGTCACCACCGGTGCCGGGCTGTACGCGCCCATGCCGCCGGTGTTGGGGCCCATGTCGCCGTCCAGCAGGCGCTTGTGGTCCTGGCTGGTGGCCATGGCCAGCACGTGCTCGCCGTCTACCATCACGATGAAGCTGGCTTCCTCGCCTTGCAGGAAGTCCTCGATCACCACACGGGCACCGGCGTCGCCCATCTTGTTGCCCACCAGCATGTCGTCGATGGCAGCGTGCGCTTCGTCCAGCGTCATCGCTACCACCACGCCCTTGCCGGCGGCCAGGCCGTCGGCCTTGATCACGATCGGCGCGCCCTTGCGGCCAACGTAGTCGTGGGCGGCAGCGGCGTCGCTGAAGGTTTCGTAACCGGCGGTGGGAATGCCGTGGCGCTGCATGAAGGCCTTGGCAAAATCCTTGGAGCTTTCCAACTGCGCAGCGTACTGGGTGGGGCCGAAGATCTTCAGGCCGGCGGCGCGGAAGGCGTCTACCACCCCGGCAGCCAGCGGCGCTTCCGGGCCGACCACGGTCAGTTCGATTTTCTCGTCGCGGGCAAAGGCCACCAGCTCGGGAATGGCGGTGATGGCCACATTGGTCAGGTTCGGGTCCAGTTCGGTCCCGGCGTTACCCGGTGCCACAAACACTTTGGATACACGGCGCGACTGGGCAATGCGCCAGGCCAGGGCGTGCTCGCGGCCACCAGAGCCGATTACCAGGATTTTCATCTGCATTCCTCAAACAGGGTGTTCGTGTCGCTGCCGGCTAAGCCGGCAGCGTTCAATAAGCGATACGGCCAAATACAAAGAGCACATTGCCGTTGCCCTTCGGGCCCGGCATGAAGGAAGCCATCACCGCGCTCTTGCGGTACTGCAACGACGCCAGCGGCAGCACTACCGGTACCGGAAAGCCCTTCAGCGTATCGGTGCGGCTAGTCAGAAAAGCAGTAAAACCGCCCCCCAGCTGCCAACGGCCACCGATGGGTACCATGCTCTGGTAGGCATAACCGGCCGCCGGCTCAACATGCTTGTGCGAGTCCAGAAAGGCGATCGCATACACACCATGCCAGTCACCGTCTTCGTCATACAGGCTCTTGCCGATACCGCCGCCCCAGGCGCGTTCGTTGAACGACTTGATCTTTTCTTCGCTATACATGCTGCGCAGGTGGTAGGCGTAACCGGTAACGTAGACGCCGGTTTCGCCCTGCTGCATTACCTGTTCGGCACGGCGACAGCCTTTGTCCAGCCAGCTGTCGCTATTGCCACAGGTCACAGCATGTGCGCTGGAAGCCAGCAACAGGCCACTTAATATAAAACTTTTTTTTATCAAAACAACTGCCCTCAAAAGGTTGGCCGCAAGGAAGGCGGCCAACCCTGCGGCAAATTGCTTAGTGACGGAAGTGACGTACGCCAGTCAGTACCATGGCGATGCCGTGCTCGTCGGCAGCGGCAAACACTTCTTCGTCACGCATGGAGCCACCCGGCTGGATGATGGCCTTGATGCCTTGCTCGGCAATCACGTCGATACCGTCACGGAACGGGAAGAACGCGTCGCTGGAGGCCACGGCGCCTTGCAGGCTCAGGCCGGCGTCCTGCGCCTTGCGGGCAGCGATGCGGGTGGAGTCCACACGGCTCATCTGGCCGGCGCCGATACCGGCGGTCTGGCCGTTCTTGCAGAACACGATGGCGTTGGATTTCACGTACTTGGCCACGCGCCAGGCGAACAGCAGGTCGGCCATTTCCTGTTCGGTCGGGGCACGCTTGGTCACCACGCGCAGCTCGTCCAGGCCCACGTTGCGGATGTCCGGGGTTTGCACCAGTACGCCGCCACCCACGCGCTTCAGCTCGAAATGGTTGGCACCGGCCAGCAGCGGAATCTCCAGCACGCGTACGTTTTTCTTGGCGGCGATGATGGCCTTGGCTTCGTCGGTAAACGACGGCGCCAGCAGCACTTCCAGGAATTGACCGGTTACCGCTTCCACGGTTTCCGCGTCTACCGGGCGGTTGAAGGCGATGATGCCGCCGAAAGCGCTGGTGGTATCGGTAGCGAACGCCAGGCGGTAGGCGCTGAGGGTGTCAGCAGCCACAGCCACGCCACACGGGTTGGCGTGCTTAACGATGACGCAGGCCGGGGCGTCGAAGGTTTTGACGGCTTCCCAGGCGGCATCGGCGTCGGCGATGTTGTTGTACGACAGCTCTTTGCCCTGCAGCTGGCGGTAACCGGCGATGGAACCGGCAGCCGGGTGCAGGTCGCGGTAGAAGGCGGCGGCCTGGTGCGGGTTTTCGCCGTAGCGCATGTCCTGCACTTTGACGAACTGCATGTTCAGGCGGTTCGGGAACGCGGCACGGTCCGGCACGCCGGCGTCCACGCCTTCGGCCAGGCTGGTCAGGTAGTTGGAGATGGCGCCGTCGTAGGCCGCGGTGTGGGTGAACGCTTTCTTGGACAGGTTCAGGCGGGTCAGCTTGGACAGCTGGCCGGCGTTGGCCTGCATTTCACCCACCAGCGCGTCGTAGTCTTCGGCGTCGGTAACGATGGCCACGTGCTGCCAGTTCTTGGCTGCGGAGCGCACCATGGTCGGGCCGCCGATATCGATGTTTTCGATGGCGTCTTCCAGCGTGCAGTCTGCCTTGGCGATGGTGGCTTCGAACGGGTAGAGGTTCACGCACACCAGGTCGATGTTGCCGATGCCGTGTTCCTGCATGGTGGCCACGTGTTCCGGCAGGTCGCGACGGCCCAGAATGCCGCCGTGCACTTTCGGGTGCAGGGTTTTGACACGGCCGTCCAGCATTTCCGGGAAGCCGGTGTAATCGGATACGTCGATTACCGGCACACCGGCATCACGCAGCAATTTGGCCGTACCGCCAGTGGACAGGATTTCTACGCCGAAACCTGCCAGGGCCTGGGCAAATGCCAGTACACCGGTTTTGTCAGACACGCTGATCAGCGCACGTTCGATCTTGGTCATGGTTCTCTACCGCTCATCAAAACACTGGCAAGGCACGATGCTTTGCCAATTCAAAAAAACACGGGCAGGCTGCCAGGCAGCGCCACCGCTCTCAATGATCCCGTCCCCCGCCCCTGCCTTGCAGGGGAGTTCGCGGCAGCCGTGGCTGCCTGTGGTGTTGGTATAGGCCGCCTGGCAGGCGGCCAGTAAAACAAAAGCCACCCGTGACACGGGTGGCTTGGCTGTCAGATCAGGTCGTAGGCCTTCATCTTCTTGCGCAGGGTATTGCGGTTAAGGCCGAGCAGTTCGGCCGCACGCGTCTGGTTACCCTGGGTATGGTTCAGCACGACTTCCAGCAGCGGCTTTTCGACACAGGCCAGAACCATATCGTAGATGGCTGCCGGCGCTTCGCCGTCCAGGTCGCGGAAGTATTGCTCCATGGCCAGGCGCACGCTGAGGGAAATGTCGTCGTTGTTTTGCATGATGTTATTGTTGTGTCGAGTGGCTTATGCCAGCGCGGCCGCGTCGGCGTCCGCACTGCCTTGTTCTGCGTCTTGTTCTACGTATTGCAGCCGGTCCGAATGCTGCGCCAGGCCGGCAAAGTAATCGGCCACCGCCACTTGCTGCGCGGCGGTGCTTTCCAGCTTGTACATGGCCTGGCGGAACTCGTTGCTGCCGCGCAGCCCCTTGGTGTACCAGGCAATGTGCTTGCGGGCGATGCGGCAGCCGCTGTATTCGCCGTAAAAGTCGTACAGCTCGGCCAGGTGCGCCTGCATGATGGCGTCGATCTCGGCAATGCGCGGCGGCGGCAACAGCTCGCCGCTATCCAGGTAATGCTGGATTTCGCGGAAGATCCACGGCCGGCCCTGTGCCGCACGGCCGATCATGATGGCGTCGGCGCCGGTGTAATCCAGCACGTACTTGGCTTTTTGCGGGCTGTCGATGTCGCCGTTGGCCACCACCGGAATGCGCAGCGCCTGCTTGACCGCGGCGATGGTGTCGTACTCTGCCGCGCCGCGGTACATGTCCTCGCGGGTGCGGCCGTGCAGGGCCAGCGCGGCAATCCCGGCGTCTTCGGCCATGCGTGCCACCTGCAGCGCGGTTTTCACCTCGCTGCTCCAGCCGGTGCGGGTTTTCAGCGTCACCGGCACGTCCACTGCTTTCACTACCGCTTCCAGGATGCGGCCAACGTTGTCCAGGTCGCGCAGCAGCGCGCTGCCGGCGGCCACATTGCACACCTTCTTGGCCGGGCAACCCATGTTGATATCGATGATCTGCGCGCCGTGCTCCACGTTCAGACGGGCGGCGTCGGCCAGCATCTGCGGGTCGCCGCCGGCGATCTGCACCACGATGGGCTCCACCTCGCCTTCATGGTTGGCGCGGCGCAGCGTCTTCGGCGTGGTCCACAGCGCCTTGTTGGCGGTGATCATTTCCGATACCGCCATCCCCGCGCCCAGCTTCTTGCACAGCATGCGGAACGGCCGGTCCGTGACGCCGGCCATGGGGGCGACGATCAGACGGTTCTTGAGGACGTAGGGGCCGATTTGCATCGCAAAAAGAAGGACATGGGGTGAAAAGGGTCGCCATTGTACTGCCTTTTACGCGGCGGGTAAAAAGCTTTTTGCCTATTTTTTAAGCGATATCGATAGCCGAAAGAAATGCCCCGTGGCGGGGCATTGTCAGATACCCGGCATGGGTATGCCGGGCGATAGAATGGGGGGGGAAGTTGGCCGGTAAGCCGGGTTCTGTCGTTGGACAGCCATTCCTCTAGTCTTGCCGTTACCGACAAGCTCAAGCAACCTACCCGGGTACAGCGCGGGCCACGCCAATGTACCCCTATTTGGTCTTGCTCCGGATGGGGTTTAGCCTGCCGTCCGCATCACTGCGTCCGCGGTGCGCTCTTACCGCGCCGGGGTTCCCCCCGGCGGCTCCCGAAGGAGTCCACCTTTTCACCCTTGCCTGTGCCACCGGCGACCCTTGCGGGCGCACCGGCCGGCCATCGGCGGTTCTGCTCTCTGTTCCACTTTCCGTCGCCTCGCGACGCCTGGCCGTTAGCCAGCATCCTGCCCTGTGGAGCCCGGACTTTCCTCCCCGTGCAAGCACGCGGCGGCTGTCTGTCCAACTTCCCGGCGCGGATTGTAACGCAAACGCTGTCATAACGCCCGCGCCACTGACAAATATCAAAGTCGCGACAGCAGGGATTCTTATAATCCACGCTCCCCCATCGTGTTTGCTACAGGTACCGCCGTGTCCCGCTTACCGGACCAGAACAGGCTCATCCGCATCCAGCGCGCCGGCATGCTGAGCCTGGTGATTACCGTCGTGGTGCTGCTGGCCAGCTACTTCTTCTACCAGCAATGGCAGGACTACCAGCAAAGCCGCGCCACGCTGCAGCAGCAGTCGCGCCAGCACGGCCTGACCTTCCTGCGTACCTGGAGCGAAGACGCCATCATCACGCTGGACACGCTGCACCGCCAGACGCAGGACATCCTGCGCCAGCGCATCCACGAACACGTGGACCAGGCGCACGCGCTGGCCACCGCGCTGTACCAGACCCATGCTGGCTCCGGGCAACCGGATGCCCGCGCCCGCCACGAGATCATCGAGGCACTGCGCCCGCTGCGCTACTTTGACGGCCGCGGCTATTTCTTTGTCGATACCCTGCAAGGCGACTGCGTGCTGCTGCCGACCCAGCCCAAGCTGGAAGGCAGCTCGCTGCTGAACAACCGCGACGATACCGGCGCCTACATCATGCGCAACCTGATCACCGCCACGCAAAACCCGCAGGGTGCCGGCTTTACCAGCTACCGCTGGTACCGGCCGGGCGAGAAAAAAATGGCAGAGAAAGTGGCGTACGCGCGCCGCTTCGAACCATTCGGCTGGCTGATCGGCGGCGGCGAATACGTCAGCAACGTGGCGGCCGACCTGCAAAAGCAAGGCCTGGCCCTGCTGGCGCAGATGCGCAGCGACAAACGCGGCGGCTTTATCGTATTGGACGGCCAGGGCCGCGTGCTGCTGGGGCTGGACGGGCAGCAGCGCCCGCTCCCCGACGCGCTGCGGCAGCGGCTGTGGCACGCCCCGGCCGGTAGCGTGCTCGACTTCCAGTTGCCCGGCAGCCACGGCACACGTGCCTACACCGCCTACGTTGGCCGCATGACCGCGTGGCAGTGGCAGGTGATTGCCGTGTCGCCCGCCAGCCTGCTGCAAGCCGACGACGCCGCACAGCAACAATTGCTGGGCGAGCAGACCGAGCAACGGGTGCTGGCCACGCTGGCCATCTTTGTCACCGCGCTAATGCTGGCGGTGATGTTCTCGCTGCTGTTTGCGCGCTGGCTGCGGCAGTTGGCCGACGCCTACCAGCGCCAGATCGAGGAAAAACAAGCCGCGCTGGAACAGAACGCCCGCGAAATAGAGCTGACCCGCTACATGAGCGACAGCGCGGCCGACATCATCGTGCTGCGCGACGCACGCGGCAACATCGCCTACCGCAACCAGCGCGCCCGCGAATGCTTTGACGGCTGCAGCGATGGCAGCGAACAACAGCTGTTTGCGCTGCGCCTGGAAGACGGCGAATGCAGCGAGCGGCAGATCCAGTGCTGCCACGGCCCGCGCACCCTGGAAATCCGCCACAGCAGCGTGCACTACCGTGGCGAGCACTACCTGTGCGCCACCGCGCGCGACATCAGCCAGCGCCTGGAACAAGAGCGTGCGCTGCGACTGGCGTCCAAGGTGTTTGAAGCCAGCACCGAAGCCATCCTGATCACCGACGCCGACAGCCGCATCGTGGCGGCCAACCAGTCGTTTACCGCCATCACCGGCTACAGCGAGGCCGAAGCGCTGGGGCAGACCCCTGCCCTGCTCAGCTCCGGCAAACACGACGCCGCCTTCTTCCGCGACATGTGGCAACAGCTGCAGCTGCGCGGCCAGTGGTCCGGCGAGATCTGGAACCGGCGCAAAAGCGGCGAAATCTACCCCGAGTGGCTCAGCATCAACGCACTGCGCGACAGCCACGGCAAGCTCAGCAACTACATCGCGCTGTTCTCCGACATCAGCGAACGCAAGGAAGCCGAGGCGCGGGTGCAGCACCTGGCCGAGTACGATTACCTGACCGACCTGCCCAACCGCCTGCTGCTGATGGACCGCCTGCAGCAGTCGCTGCGCGTGGCCGAACGCAGCCGCCACAAGGTGGCGGTGCTGTTCCTCGACCTCGACCGCTTCAAGAACATCAACGACACCCTGGGCCACGCTACCGGCGACACCCTGCTGCAGGAAGTGGCGCGCCGCACCCGCCACGTGGTACGCGAGATGGACACCGTTGGCCGCACCGGCGGCGACGAGTTCGTGATGATCCTGCCGGAGCTGGCCGACAACGCGCAGGCGGCGCTGATCGCCGAACGCGTGCTGGACGCGCTGCGCCAGCCGTTCCAGCTGGACGGCCACCAGCTGGTGATTACCGCCAGCATCGGCATCTCGGTCAGCCCCGACGATGGCCGCGACGCGCAACTGCTGCTGAAAAACGCGGACATGGCGATGTACGAAGCCAAAGCCCAGGGCCGCAACAACTACCGCTTCTTCACCGAACGCATGACCGCCGAGGTCCGCCAGCGCCTGCTGCTGGAAAACCGCCTGCGCGGCGCGCTGGCGCGGCAGGAGCTGCACCTGATGCTGCAACCCAAGTTCTGGGTGGCCGACCGCCGCCTGTCGGGCTTCGAGGCCTTGCTGCGCTGGACCGACGATCACGGCGTGTCGGTACCGCCGGCGCAGTTCATCCCGGTGGCCGAGGAGTCGGGGCTGATCATCGATATCGGCAGCTGGGTGCTGCGCGAAGCCTGCCGCCTGGCCGCCGCCTGGCCGCAACACGGCGAGGACGCGCTGACCATGGCGGTGAACGTGTCACCGCGCCAGCTGGCGCAGCCCGATTTTGCCGGGCTGGTGGCCGGCATCCTGCAGGAAACCGGGCTGGCACCGGCACAGCTGGAGATCGAGGTTACCGAAAGCGCGCTGCTGGAGCGCACCGGCCACGTCAAGGCGGCGCTGGACGGCCTGAAGGCGCTGGGGGTACGGCTGGCGGTAGACGACTTCGGTACCGGTTATTCCAGCCTGGCCTACCTGAAAGACTTTGCCCCGGACACGGTGAAGATCGACCGCTGCTTCGTCACCGACCTGCAACACCGCGACGACAACGCCGCCATCGTGCTGGCCATCATCACGCTGGCCAAGAGCCTGAAAATGGAAGCGCTGGCCGAAGGGGTGGAAACCGAGGAAGAGCTGGCCGCGCTGGCGCGGCTAGGCTGCGAGGCGGTACAGGGTTACCTCACCGGCCGCCCGCTGACGCTGGGCGCCGCCGCCAAACTGGTGGCAAACCACGGCATACCTGCAGCCGCTGTCAGCTAACAAAAGCATGACGGTAAAAGCAACGCCCCCGGTTTGCCATACAGACCGGGGGCGTTGCACGATGGTCGCCAATCAGTCAAAGCGCAGCGTGTAACGCAATTCCGACGACGCCTCGCGCCCGGCGCGGCCCACCAGCGACAGCTTCTGCGACAACTGGTAATTGATGCGGATGGCCTGCTCGGCGCTGCGCAGGCCGTACTCGTAGCCCACGTACAGCTCGCGTGTCAGCTGTTTGCCCAGCATCACCACCTGCTCGGCCGGGTTCACCGTGCCGCTAGCGCTGGTGCTTTCGGCGCGCGACACCACCCCCACATCGTCGAACAGGCCGATCTTGTCGTTGACCATACCGGCCAGCAAGCCACCGGCCGACGCGCCGGCGATGTCGCTATCGCGCTCGTCGCTGGTGGCGGCGCGGTTCAGCACCAGCCACGACAGTTTGTCTTTTTCCGACATCGCCTCGTCGGCCACCAGCTTGATCGCCGGGTTCAGCACCGAGCCGCTGATTTCCACGCCAGCGCCCACTTGCGAGAAACGGCGCTTGGCGCGGATGTCCAGCACCGGGTTGTCCAGCGGGCCGGTAAAGCTGACCACGCCACGGTTGATGTCCAGGTCCTGGCCGTAGGCCTTGAAGCGGCCCTTGTCGACACGGATCTGGCCGCGCGCCTGTAGTTGGCCGCCGGGTTCGGCCAGCAGGCGGACGCTGCCGCCCAGCCAGGCGTCCAGGCCGTTACCGGCAAAGCGCACGTCGTCGGACAGCGTGACGGTGATGTCCAGCCCCAGCGGCAGCGCCTTGCCGCCCTCGTCGTACACGCGCCCGGCCACGAATACGTCATCGGACAGTTTCGGGCCGCCCAGCCGCGGCAGGTCGAAGCGGCCATGATCCACGCTGAAGGCACCGCGCACCATGGCACGGCCCTGCTCCAGCGTGATGCGGCTGCTGCCGGACACCAGCAGGCGGCGCCCCGGGCGGTCCAGTACCGCAAAGCGTTTCAGCGTCAGCGTCACCGCCGCCAGCGGGATGTCACCGTCCAGCGCCAGCTGGCCGTTGGCGCCGATTTCGCCATCTTTGCCGAACTGCAGGGTGTCGATCTGCAGGCTACGGCCCAGCAAGCGCGCGGCCAGCACGCCCTGCTCCAGCCGAATGCCGTTGCGGCGCTCGACAAAGCGCAGCTTCTGCCCGCTCAGTGTACCGCCCAGCTGCGGCGCCAGCAGCGGCCCGTTCAGGGTAAGGTTGGCCGCCAGGCTGCCGTCCAGCTCGGTACCGGCCGGCATGCGGCTTTGCAGTACCGACAGCGCCGGCACGCTGGCTTGCAGCCGGCCGCTGATGGTAGCGGTATCCAACGGCGCCGCGGCGGGCAGGTTCAACGTGCCGTCGCCGCTGACGCGGCCAAAACGGGTATCGAGCTGCAGGCTGAACGGCGCGGCGTCGCCCAAGCCCAGTTGCAGCTGGGCACGGCTGAGGCCCACAGGCTCGGCCGGATGGGCGCCTTGCGCCGGCAGCATCAGGTCGCCACTGATGCGCTGCAGGCTGAGGCTGCCCTGCGGCAGGCCGTGCTGCCCGGCCAGCGACCACTGCGCGGCCAGCACCAGGTTTTGCTGTAACGGCGGCGTCCACCACGGCGCCAGCGCGTCCAGCGCCAACGACCGTACCTGGCCCTGGCTGCGCCAGCCGCTGGCCTGCTGCCACGCGGTGTCACCCAGCTGCCAGCCGGTGCCCAGCGCCTGCCAGCGGCTGGGTGCCAGCTGCACGCTGTCTGCGGCCAGCTGCAACGCCACTGGTGCTTCCAGCCGTAACGGCAACGCGCCGCCGGCTTGCAAGCTGGCCAGCGTGCCGCGCCAGCGCATCTGCTCGCTGTCCAGGCCGCCTTGCAGTGCCAGGTTCAGCGTTTGCGGCTTGGCCTGCAGTTCGCCACGCAAGGCCAGGTTGAGCTGGTGCGCCTGGCGCGTGCCGCTGGTAAGCAGGCTGATTTCGTCCAGACGTTGGCCGCCGGCCTGCAGGCCACGGCCTTGCAGGTTCAGGCGGAACGGGCTGTCCGGCGTGATGCCGCTGCGGCCGTCGGCATTCAGGCTGGCCACCTGTACGCCGCCGGGCAGCGCCAGGCGATTGGCCTGCAGCTGGGCGCTAATGTCGGGCCGCGCCGGGGTGCCGGCCAGCGCCAGCTGGGCGTTCAGCTCGCCGGCAAACGCTGCGCCCAAGGGGCTGAGGTCGGGTGCGGCCAACTGCAGCTTCAGCACGTCGCCGGCCACGCCGTAGGCGCCCTGCGCCTGCAAGCGGTTACGGCCCAGTGTCAGGTTGGCGTTGACGGCGCTGACGCGCTGCGGCTGCCAGGCCAGTGCCAGCTGGCCGCCCAACGCTTCGCCACCGAGCTGGCTGGCAGTAAAACGCAGGCCGACGTCGCCTTGCGGCTTGGCGCCCAGGCTGGCCCGGGCCTGCAGCTGGCCGTTGACGTTGCCGCGCGGCAGGCGCGGGTCCAGCACCGCCGGGTCGAAGCGCTCGAAACGGCCGTCGAAGCCCAGTTGCTGGCTATCCAGCCCGAACTGGCCCTTGCCCTGGAAGCGGCCGGCGCCGGTACGGAGCAGCAGATCGTCCAGCAGCAGGCGGCGTGGCGCGTCGCGCAGCGCCACCCGGCTGTCCAGCGCCAGCTGGCCACTGGCCAGTTTGACCAGCATGTCCGGCTGGCGCGGGCTACCGCCCAGCGCCACGCTGCCGGACACGCGATGCGCCGGCAGCGCCGGGTCCAGCGCCTGGCTAGCCAGGCGATCCAGCCCCAGTTGCAGGGCCAGCTTGTCGGCACTGGCCTGCCCCTTCAGGCTGAGCTGGCCGTCGGCCAGCAAAGCTTGCAGGCCGGGCAGGTACAGCGTATCGCGCTGGATGCGGAACTCGCCCCAGGCCAGCGACAGCGGCAGCCGTTTGGCCGCCAGCGTGCCGGGCTGGTTGTTGACCACGCTGATACCGCCCTGGATGGTGTCGGCGTTTTGCGGCGTCAGTTGCAGCGCCAGCGCCAGGCTGGCCTGCGGCCACTGCGGCTGCAGCGCTTGCGGGTTGACGCCGCCCACGCGCAGGTCCAGCTGGCGCAGGCGGCGCAACGGTGTCACGTCGAACGGCGCCAGCTTGCCCTGCAGCGCTAGCAGCAGGCCTTTGGCACTAACTTCGCCACGCAGCTGCGGAAACAGCAGGCTGCCGCTGTAGGCCAGTTGGCCGCGGGTGGCCAGGCCATCGATATCGCCCTGGAAGCGGCTGCTGCCGTGCAAGGCAAACGGCGCGGCATCGCCCAGCGCGAACTCGCTCTGCAAACGGCCCCACGGCGTGTCCAGCTGCGTCAGCTGCAGCTGGTGGCGGCCGCTGTCGTAGCGGTAGCTGGCCTGCAACGGCCCCAGCTGCAGCTGGCTGTCCGGCAGGCTGAGGCTGGCCACGCGCAGGGCATCGACACGTAGCGTCAGCGGCAGGCTGAGATCGGACGGTGCCTGCAGCGGCTTGGGCTGCGGGTTGGGCCGGCTACGCCAGCTCACCGGCCCCAGTTGCAGGCTGCGAATATGCAGCTGACGCTGCCACAGCGCCTGGGCGTCCCAATCCAGCACCAGCTGGCTGAGTGCCAGCTGGCTGTCGGGCGTTTGCCAGTGCAGGCGCTGCAGCGTAAAGCCCTGCCATAGCGTGCCCTGCACGCGGCCAACCTTGAGTTGGCCGCCGCTGAGCTGGCCGGCCCATTGCCACAGGGTGGCAAAGCCGGCCGGCGTGGCGGTAAGCCACCAGCCGCTGCCGCCGAGCAACAACAGCGGCAGCAGAAACAGCAGCCAGAACACGCGGCCCAGCCGGCGGCGGCGCGGCAGCGCCGGCATGGTGTCTTCCGGCGTCGGGTCGGAGGTGGGCGGGGTCATCGGGGCGTGCGAGGTCAAAATGCCAATCCCAGGTTAAGGTTCCAGCGCCAGCGGTGATCGCGTTCACCGCGCGCAATGTCGAAAGCCAGCGGGGCAATGGGGCTGAGCCAGCGCACGCCGGCGCCCCAGCCCGTGGCCACGCGCAGGTCTTGCCAGCTGTTGGCCGCGTCGCCGGCGTCGTAGAACAGCGCGGCGCGCCAGTCACGCGTCACGGCGTACTGGTACTCCAGGCTGGCCGTGGCCAGCACACGGCCGCCCGTCACGGTGCCGTCGGTGTCGATCACCCCCAGGCTTTGGTAGTTGTAGCCGCGTACGCTGTTGACGCCACCGGCCTTGAACAGGCGCGAGGCGGGCACTTCGGAGCTGTCCTGGGCCCACACCTGGCCGGCTTCCAGCCGCGACACCAGCGTGCTGCGGGTCATGAACGATGGCGTCCAGTAATTGGCCAAGCGCAGGTAACCGCGACTGAAACGGGTATCGCTGGCCACATTGCCTACCGTGGTGGCGGCCTGGGCTTCGATCAGGTAGCCGCGGCCGGGGCGCAGCGCGTTATCGATGGCGCGCTGGGTCCAGCCGTAAGACAGCACCACCGCCTTGTTATTGCGGGTGAGCTTTTGCGCCAGCGATTCGCGTTCGATCAGGTACTCCAGGCCGATGCGCGCCTCGATATTACCGTCCTTGCGGATACGGAAGCCGCCCAGCTCGCTGGCGTCAGTAACGGTGTTGTCTTCTTCACTATGGCTGCGGCGCAGGTTGATGGCATGCGAGTAGCCGCTGGCGGTACGCGGAAAGCCCAGGCCGAGATCCAGCTGCTGGCGCGACTTTTTCCAGTCGTAAACCACCGAGCCGGTATAGCCGCGCTTGAAAATGTTGTAGTGCTCGTAACCCAGGCGCACGCCGGGGCCGTCGCCGGTACTGAAGTTGAAACCGGCGTCCAGCTTTTGCCGCTTCACCTCGTTAACGATCACCTGGATCGGCACCTGCTCGCCATCGCGTTCCTCCCACAGCGGCGCCACCACCACGTTGCTGTAGTGGCTGTCGGCTTCCAGGCTGGACTGGTAGGCCAGCAGGTCGGCCTGCTTGTAGGGGCTGCCCTGGCGGAAGTTGGCCTGCCCCAGGATGACGGATTCGGGGTAACGCTGCGCCCCTTCGACACGGATGGGGCCAAAGCTGATGCGCGGGCCGCTGTCTACCGTGACGTTCAGTTCGGCGCGCCGCGCCACCGGGTCGATATCGGCTCGCGCCTCGGTAATGCGCGCCAGCGGAAAACGCTGCAACAGCAAGGGGCGCAGCACGCCCTTCTTGCTGCTGTCCCAGTCGTCCTGGCGGAACTGGCCGCCAATCGGCAACAGCCACTCTTCCAGCGCGGTGCGGATGAACTGGCTGTAATCGGCCTCCTGCCGCACCGGGCCGGTGAAGGTGACGTTGACGTCGAACACCATCACCGGCTCGCCCGGCACCACGCTGACCCGTACCGTATTCCCCTCCTGCTGCACGCTCACTTGCGGCGAGAAATAACCCTCGGTTTCCAGCAGCTTTTTCACCTCGTCCGGCGTGCTGCCCACCATCGCTTGCAGGTCGCTGTCGCGCAGCGCCTCGTCCTCGCGCAGCTGGGTGAGGTCGAGGTTGGCCTCCAGCAAGGCTTTAAGGTTGTCCGGCGCCACAATGTCGACGCGGTAGTCGAGGGCAGCGTGGGCGGTCAACGGCAACAGGGCAATGAACAGCAGGCAACGGCGCATGATGAAAGGGGCAAGGCGGGGTGGACGCTCCATGTTAGAGCAGAAGCCGGCAAAGCAAAACACCAGCGCAAGACAGCGTAAATTTCGATAAGTTTCTGCCATAAAATGACGCATGTTTGGCAAGCTTTGCCATCAGTTTGGCCCGCTGCCGCCAAAGCGGTCATACTTGCCGGTTTGGGGAGAAAACCGATGCCAACACAGCTATCCCGCGTGGCCCTGGTGGTGCGTGACTACGACGAAGCCATCGCCTGGTACCGCGACAAGCTGGGCTTTCACCTGCTGGAAGACACCCCGCAAGGCCACAAGCGCTGGGTGGTGGTGGCCCCGCCAGGCGGCAACGCCGCGCTGCTGCTGGCGCGCGCGGCCAACCCCGAGCAAGCCGCCTTCATCGGCAACCAAGCCGGCGGGCGCGTGTGGCTGTTTCTGGAAAGCGACGACTTCCAGGCCGACTACCAGCGCATGCTGGCCTCCGGCGTGAGCTTTTGCGAGCAGCCGCGCCGCGAGGATTACGGCTGGGTGGTGGTGTTCGAAGACCTGTACGGCAACCGCTGGGACCTGCTGCAGCGCTTGCCAGCAGATGCTGTCTGACTTTCAAGGTGCCTGGCGCGACCGTTGGCACCGCCAGCCCTGCCATCCCGCAGCTACCGTCTATTGAAAGTGTCTGGCCATACCACCATGTCCGTCGGGTCACCCCAAGGAGAATGCCGATGACCACCCCCGACGCCCGCCATCTGGTGTGCCCGCACTGCGACGCCATCAACCGAGTCCCTGCCGCCCGGCTGCGAGACCAGCCCAACTGCGGCCAGTGCCACCAGCCTTTACTACACGGCAAGCCACTCAAGCTGACTGTCGATAACGCCGAGCGCCATCTCACGCGCAACGATATCCCGGTACTGGTAGATTTCTGGGCGCCGTGGTGCGGCCCTTGCCAGATGATGGGGCCGGCGTTCGACCAGGCAGCCGCCGCGCTGCCGCAACTGCGTTTTGCCAAGATCGACACCCAGACCGAAACCACGCTGGGACAGCGCTTCAACATTCGCAGCATTCCCACACTGGTACTGTTCGTGAATGGCCGCGAAGTAAAGCGCCAGGCCGGCGCCATGGACGCCGCCAGCATCCAGCGCTGGGTGATGGCCGCACTGCATCAGGGCTAAGCGCTTACACCCCGACCGGCCACACCTCGGCGATATCCCGCACGCACTGTTCGAAGCGGGGCTGACCAAACAGATAGCCTTGTACCAGATGGACGCCCATCTCCTGCAGGCAGCTCAGTTCGGCAGCGGTTTCCACGCCTTCGGCAATCACCTTCACCCCCAGCTCGTCGCACAGGCGTGCCACGTTGGCCACAATCACGCGGCTGGCCCGCTTTTGCTCCACGCCGCGCACCAGCGCCATGTCGAGCTTGACGATGTCGGGCTGAAAATCGGCCAGCAGCGTCAAGCCGGCGTAACCGGCGCCAAAGTCGTCAATGGCGGTCATAAAGCCGATGCGGCGGTACTCGCGAAACACTTGCGACAACCAGTTGCCGTCGCTTACCTGCTCGCTCTCCACCGTCTCAAAGATGATTTGCTCAATGGGGAAACCATGGTCGCGCGCTGCCTGCAGCGTTGTGCGGATGCATACCTCGGGGCGGTAAATGGCATTCGGCAGAAAGTTGATCGATAGCCGGCTCTGCATGCCCAGCCGCGCGGCAATCTCGATCGCTTTGACGCGGCAGGCCTGATCAAAACGGTAACGGTTGCTATCGTTGACGCGGGACAAGACCGTCATGGCCCCTTCGCCAGCCGGCCCGCGCACCAGCGCCTCGTGCGCAAACACCGTGCGCTGGCGCACATCGATAATGGGGTGAAAGGCGTAACTGAAGGCAAAATCCAGTGCCGCACCATCGCGGCAATCACCGCATTGCTGCAGGCGGGTACCGTCTTGGGAAACCAGGTTGAGCTTGTTCATCGGCAGGCAGCCTCGGTGGGCGGATGGCAATAAGAGTTGTCATTATAGCGAACCCGGCAGTCTCACCCTTGCCGGCTGCATGCCGCAGTTTAGCGTACAGCGGTCTGCTATCAGAACAGTCTGTCAGCCGATATCGATAAATAGCTTCATGCTTATGTCACATGGTAGCGCAAGCATGGCAGCACCTACCTTGTTACGGAGCTTGCCATGTCGATGCGTCCCCCCTCCCCCGTGCTGGCCTTTGCCTTGCTGGGTAGCCTGCTGCTGACCGCCTGCGGCGGGTCCGGCACCAGCCAGGCTGAAGAACAACCGGTCTTTACCCTGCAACTGCTGCATTTTTCCGATGCGGACGGTTCCGACAGCACAGCGCTGAATTCGGTCGCCCATCTGTCCGGCTTGATCAACGAATTCCGCAGCAGCTACCCGCAGCAGACCCTGCTGGTCAGCTCTGGTGACAACTACATCCCGGGCCCCCGTTTCAATGCGGCCAACGATAGCTCACTGACCAGCCTGCTGGGTACGCCCGAGGTTGGCCGCGCCGACATGGCGCTGCTGAATGCATTGGGTGTGCAAGCGTCCACCATTGGCAACCACGAACTGGACCTGGGCACCCGCCAGTTCACCGACATCATCAAGCCGTCCGGCAACTGGGTGGGGGCGCAGTTTCCGCACCTCAGCTATAACGTCGACTTCAGCCTGGACAGCAACACCCGTAGCCTGGCAGTCGCCAACGGCGGTAGCGTCAATGATCAGAAGGGCAAGCTGACCGGCTGGAGCACGGTACGGGTGGGTAACGAAACCATCGGCCTGATCGGTGCCGGCTCGCCGGTATTCAAGAACATCACCACTACCGACGGCCTGGACTTCAAGCCCACCATCGCCGGCAGCAATGTCGATATCGATGGTCTGGCCTCCGTGCTGCAGCGCGGCGTCGACGAAATGAGCGCGGCAGGCATCAACAAAATCGTGCTACTGGCCCACATGCAAACGCTGGACACCGAAAAAGCGCTGGCGCGCAAACTGCGCAACGTCGACATCATCGTAGCTGGCGGCTCCAATACCCTGCTGGCCGACGCCAACGACACCCTGCGTAGCGGCGACACCGCTGCCGGCAGCTACCCGTATCAGACAACCGATGCCGCCGGCCAACCGGTAGTGGTCGTGAATGTGGACGCCGACTACAAGTACCTGGGCCGTTTCATGGCACCATTCAACGCCAAGGGCGTGCTGATGCCGGCTCACTTCAACAACAAGCTGTCCGGTGCCTGGGCCACCAGCGAAGCCAGCAACCGGCCCGCCATTACCCGCGTAGTGGAACTGCGTGAAGGGGTAAAGAACGTGCTGCGCAGCAAGGACGGCAATGTGTTTGGCAAGACCGATGTGTTTCTGGAAGGCCGCCGCCTGGCCGTGCGTAACCAGGAAACCAACTTCGGTAACCTGAGCGCCGATGCCAACCTGTGGTACGCCCGCCTGCACGACAGCTCGGTACAGATTTCACTGAAGAACGGCGGCGGCATCCGTTCCGAAATCGGCGAAGTCGTCGCGGCTGCCGGCAGCACTGCCAGCGCCACGCTGGCACCACCCAAGGCCAACCCGGACAGCAACCGTGCCGCCGGCGAAATCTCGCAACTGGCCATCGAAACTGCGCTCAAATTCAACAACAAGCTGTGGGTGATGGACATCAGTGCCCAACAACTGAAACAGCTGCTGGAACACGGCATGGCCAGCCTGGGCAGCCAGGGCCGCTTCCCGCAAGTGGGCGGTATGAGCTTCAGCTATGACGCCAGCCAGACCGCCCAAGTACTGGACGGCAGCTTCAACGTCACCACCGCTGGCCAGCGCATCCGTTCACTGAAAGTAGGTAACGACGTGGTGGTGCAGAACGGCGTGCTGCAAGGCGACCCCAACCGCACCTTCCGCCTGGTGACGCTGAACTTCCTGGCAAACCGTGGCGACGGCTACCCGTTCCCGGCCACGCTGAGCAACCTGATCGACCTCACCAGCGCCATGAGCAGTGCCAGTGCCGGCGGTGCGGCCAGCACCAGCACCGCCACGTTGGGCAGCGAACAGGACGCGCTGATGAAGTACCTGAAGAGCCTGCACGCCAACAGCGCCTTCAACGTGGCAGACACCCCGGAAGAGAGCGACACCCGCATCCAGAACCTGGCCAAGCGCAGCGACAGCGTGCTGAACTGAGCCTGGTAATAGCAAACGCCGCACGGTTGGCCGCCGTGCGGCGTTTTCATTTGCTGCAGGCCAGGAAAACCACAGCTGCGCCCGATAATGCCAGCCGTATTTGATGCAGTGCAAACCGGCTGCACCTAGCAGGGGAATCTTATCGAGATGGCAACTAGCATGACAGGTGAAAATGCATTCATCGTCCAGACTGAGGTCACCATCATGCGCCACCGTCACCACACAGCCCTGCCTGAGCCGCTGCCCATCGAGCAAAGAGACATCCTGCGCCAGTTACTCACCGCCCTGCAAGACGGCGGCAGCTTCCAGCCCGCGTTGCTGTACCGGCTGGACTACCCGCTATTCGAGCTGGCGCTGCAGCTGCTGGAAGACTGGCGTCTGGGCTGCCATCTTGGCAGCCACAACGCGCTGCATCAGCGCCTGTTTGCCGACTACCCTACCGACCTGCTAGCCGACACACCCTCCACTACCACGCTACCGCACGTGGCCTGAACCGGAGCACAAGCAAACCTTGCGCAGCCGGACACCCGCTTGCCACTTCGGCCTATCCATCCGCCTCGCGTAGCAAACAGGCAGCATCAGTAACAAGGGCAAGCCCGTGGGCTTGCCCTTTTTGCGTTACCTTGCCGTGCGGCCAACGTTGGCCGCAGGCGCGGGGTTTACTTCTTGCGTTGCGGCGGCAGGTCGGTGCAGCTGCCGTGTGCCACTTCGGCGGCCATGCCGATGCTCTCGCCCAGGGTCGGGTGCGCATGGATGGTCTTGCCGATGTCGGTGGCGTCGCAGCCCATTTCGATCGCCAGGCAGATTTCGCCCAGCATGTCGCCGGCGTGAGTACCCACGATGGCGCCGCCGATTACCTGATGGGTCTCGGCGTCGAAAATCAGCTTGGTGAAGCCTTCGTCGCGACCGTTGGCGATGGCGCGGCCGGAGGCAGCCCACGGGAACACCGCTTTTTCGATCTTGATGCCATCACGCTTGGCGCTCTCTTCGGTCACGCCTACCCAGGCCACTTCCGGGTCGGTGTACGCCACACCCGGAATCACGCGGGCGTCGAAGTAGGATTTGCCGCCGGCGCAGTTTTCGGCTGCCACGTGCGCCTCGTGCACCGCCTTGTGTGCCAGCATCGGCTGGCCAACGATGTCGCCGATGGCGTAAATGTGCGGCACGTTGGTGCGCTGCTGTTTGTCCACTTCGATGAAGCCGCGGTCGGTCACGGCCACGCCGGCGTTCTCGGCGCCGATCAGCTTGCCGTTCGGCGCACGGCCGGCGGCCACCAGTACCAGGTCGTAACGCTGCGGCTCTTTCGGGGCCTTGGCGCCTTCAAAGGTCACGTAGATGCCGTCTTCCTTGGCTTCTACCGCCACGGTTTTGGTGCCGGTCATGATGTTGTCGAAGCGATGGGCGTTGTACTTTTCCCATACCTTCACCAGATCACGGTCCGGGCCTTGCATCAGGCCGTCCATCATTTCCACCACGTCCAGGCGCGCGCCCAGCGTGGAGTACACGGTGCCCATTTCCAGGCCGATGATGCCGCCACCAATCACCAACATCTTGCCGGGGACGGTTTTCAGCTCCAGCGCGCCGGTGGAATCCACGATGCGCGGGTCTTGCGGAATGAACGGCAGGTTCACCACGCGGCTACCGGCGGCGATGATGGCGTTCTTGAACTTGATCACCTGCTTGGCGCCGGTCTTGTCCTGACCGCTGCCTTCGGTGGTTTCCACCTGCAGGTGGTACGGGTCCAGGAACTGGCCGACACCACGCACCACTTGCACCTTGCGTGCCTTGGCCATGCCGGCCAGGCCACCGGTGAGTTTGCCGATGACTTTTTCCTTGTAGCCACGCAGCATGTCGATGTCGATTTCCGGCGCGGCAAACTTGATGCCGTTGGCGGCCAGGTGTTTCACCTCGTCGATCACCGCCGCGTTGTGCAGCAGCGCCTTGGACGGGATGCAGCCCACGTTCAGGCACACGCCGCCCAGGGTGGCGTAACGCTCGACCAGTACCACTTTCAGGCCCAGGTCGGCCGCGCGGAAGGCGGCGGAGTAACCGCCAGGGCCGGCGCCCAGTACCAGCACGTCGCATTCGATGTCGGCAGCACCGGCGTGGCTGGCCGCTTGCGGCGCAGCAACCGGGGCCGGGGCAGCTTTCGGTGCCTCGGCGACCGGCGTAGCTGCCGGTGCCGGGCTGGCGGCCGCAGCGGCGCCAGCGGCTTCGATCACGGCAATGACGTCGCCTTCGGAAATCTTGCCGCCCACGGCGGTACGCAGCTCTTTCACCACGCCAGCGTGTTCGGCCGGCACTTCCATGGTGGCCTTGTCGGTTTCCAGCGTGATCAGGCTGTCGTCCTTGGCAACGGTGTCGCCCACTTTCACGAACACTTCGATCACGTCCACATTGCTGTGGCCGCCGATGTCCGGCACTTTCAGTTCAATCAGATTGCTCATGGTTTTCCATCCGCAATATAGGGCGGGCAAGGCATCGCCTACCCGCCATTACTGTGTGGCGGGCACGGCCATGGGCCTTTGCCCACCCTACCGGTGATTACAGGATCAGGCGACGTACGTCGGACAGCAACTTGCCCAGGTACACGGTGAAGCGGGCCGCAGCGGCGCCGTCGATCACGCGGTGGTCGAAGGACAGGCTCAGCGGGCACATCAGGCGCGGTGCAAACTCCTTGCCGTTCCATACCGGCTTGATCTGGCTCTTGCACACGCCGAGGATGGCCACTTCCGGCGCATTCACGATCGGGGTGAAGCTGGTGCCGCCAATGCCGCCCAAGCTGGAGATGGTGAAGGTAGCGCCTTGCATGTCGGTCGGCTTCAGTTTGCCGTCGCGCGCCAGCGCGGACAGCTCGGTCAGCTCCTTGGCGATCTGCTTGATGCCCTTCTGGTCCACGTTCTTGATCACCGGTACCACCAGGCCGTTCGGCGTGTCGGCAGCAAAGCCGATGTGGTAGTACTGCTTCAGCACCAGGTTGTCACCGTCCAGCGAGCTGTTGAAGGTGGGGAACGCCTTCAGCGCTTCGGCGGCGGCCTTGATGATGAAGGCCAGCGGGCTGATCTTCAGACCGGACTTTTCCCATTCCTTGCCGATGGTCTTGCGGAAGTCTTCCAGCTCGGTGATGTCGCACTCGTCGTTGAACGTGACGTGCGGAATCATCACCCAGTTGCGGCTGAGGTTGGCGCCAGAAATCTTCTGGATGCGCGACAGCGGCTTGGTTTCGATCGGGCCGAACTTGGCGAAGTCCACCTTCGGCCACGGCAGCAGGTCCAGGCCCACGCCGCTGCCTGCCGGTGCGGCGGCAGCCGGTGCCAGGGCAGCCGGGTTCTGCATGATGGCTTTCACGAAGCCCTTCACGTCGTCTTCAACGATACGGCCTTTGCGACCGGAACCCTTCACCTTGGACAGGTCCACGCCCAGTTCGCGAGCCAGCTTGCGTACCGACGGGCCGGCGTGCGACTTGGCAAAACCGGCTTCGTTGAACGCGGCAGCCACGGCAGCGGCCACCGGGGCCACCACCGGTGCGGCGGCCGGGGCGGCTACCGCGGCAGGGGCGGCGGCGGGAGCCGGCGCAGCGGCTACAGGGGCCGGCGCGGCAGCAGCCGGTGCAGCGGCGGCGCCGGCACCTTCTACCACCACGATCAGGTCGCCTTCGCTGGCCTTGTCGCCTACTTTCACTTTCACTTCCACCACGCGGCCGGCGGCGGTAGCCGGCACTTCCATGGTGGCCTTGTCGGTTTCCAGCGTGATCAGGCTGTCGTCCACCTTGATCTCGTCACCTACTTTTACCGATACCTCGATCACGTCCACACCGCTGTGGCCGCCGATGTCCGGAATGCGGATCTCGCTGCGGCCAACGTTGGCCGCAGCGGCCGGGGCAGCAGCAGGGGCCGGTGCCGGGGCTGCTACCGGAGCCGGAGCAGCAGCCACCGGGGCAGCAACGGCAGCAGCCGGCGCCGGCGCGGCCGCCGCAGCGCCCACTTCGATGATGGCGATCACGTCGCCTTCGGAGATCTTGCCGCCCAGTACCGCGCGCACTTCTTTCACCACGCCAGCGGCTTCGGCCGGCACTTCCATGGTGGCCTTGTCGGTTTCCAGCGTGATCAGGCTGTCGTCAACGGCAACGGTCTGACCCGGCTGGATGAATACTTCGATGATGTCTACATTGCTGTGCCCACCGATGTCGGGCACTTTCAGTTCGATCAGATTGCTCATGGCTTTATCCACATCGTGGGGCAGCAGGCGCCAGGGCGCCGGCTGCCTCTATTCGGCTAGTGCAGGGGCGCCGTGCGGCGCGCCCTGCCCCAAGGTTGGCCGCAGGCGGCTTATACCTTCCAGCTCGGCAGCTTGTTCACGTTGATGCCGTACTTGGTGATGGCTTCCTGTACGCGGGCGCCGTCTACCTTGCCCTCGCGTGCCAGTGCCGACAGGGCGGCAACCACCACGTAGTAACGGTTCACTTCGAAGAACTCGCGCAGCTTGGCGCGGCTGTCGGAGCGGCCGAAACCGTCGGTACCCAGCACCACGTAGCGACCCGGCACGTATTCGCGGATCTGGTCGGCGTAGTTGCGGATGTAGTCGGTTGCTGCCACCACCGGGCCACTACGGCCGGCCAGTTGCTGTTCCACGTAAGACGCGCGTTGCTCGCCTACCGGGTTCAGCAGGTTGTGGCGGGCGGCTTCCATGCCGTCACGACGCAGCTGGTTGAAGGAGGTGACGCTCCAGATGTCGGACGCGATGCCGAAGTCGTTGCGCAGCAGGTCGGCGGCGGCAATCACTTCGCGCAGGATGGTACCGGAGCCCATCAGCTGTACTTTCACCTCGGCGTCGCCGCCGTCCTTGAACAGGTACATCCCTTTCAGGATGCCGTCTTCGGCGCCCTGCGGCATGGCCGGGTGGGTGTAGTTCTCGTTCATCAGGGTGATGTAGTAGAACACGTCCTCTTGTTCCACATACATACGGCGCAGACCGTCCTGCAGGATCACGGCCAGCTCGTAGGCGAAGGTCGGATCGTAGCTGATGCAGTTCGGGATCAGGCCGGCCTGGATGTGGCTGTGGCCGTCTTCGTGCTGCAGGCCTTCACCGTTCAGGGTGGTACGGCCGGCAGTGCCGCCCAGCATGAAGCCGCGGGCACGCATGTCGCCCGCTGCCCAGGCCAGGTCGCCGATACGCTGGAAGCCGAACATCGAGTAGTAGATGTAGAACGGAATCATCGGGATGCCGTGGTTGGCGTAGCTAGTGGCTGCCGCAATCCACGAGGACATCGCGCCCGGCTCGTTGATGCCTTCCTGCAGCATCTGGCCGTCTTTGGATTCCTTGTAGAACATCAGCTGGTCGGCATCCTGCGGTACGTAGTTCTGACCTTGGGTGGACCAGATGCCGTACTGGCGGAACATGCCTTCCATACCGAAGGTACGCGATTCGTCCGGCACGATCGGCACGATCTGTTTGCCGATGTTCTTGTCCTTCAGCAGGATGCCCAGCTGACGCACGAAGGCCATGGTAGTGGAGAACTCGCGCTCGCCGGAATCGGTGAACTGGCTGTCGAACACGTGCAGGCCCGGTACCGCCAGCGGGGTTTTCACCGGTTTGCGGGCCGGCAGGTAGCCGCCCAGCGCGGCACGGCGCTCGCGCATGTACTGCATTTCCGGGCTGTCTTCGGCCGGCTTGTAGTACGGTACTTTTTCCAGATCTTCATCGGAGATCGGGATGGCAAAACGGTCGCGGAACTTGCGCAGGTTTTCCAGCGCCATTTTCTTGGCCTGGTGCGCCACGTTCTGGGCTTCGCCGCTGGAACCCATGCCGTAACCCTTGATGGTCTTGGCCAGGATCACGGTCGGACGGCCGTTGGCGTTGTGAGTGGCTTCGTAGTACGCCGCGTACACTTTGTGCGGGTCGTGGCCGCCGCGGTTGAGGTTGAAGATCTCCTCATCCGACATGTTGGCCACCATCTCGCGCAGCTCCGGGTACTTGCCGAAGAAGTGTTCGCGAACGTAGGCGCCGTCTTTGGATTTGAAGGTCTGGTAATCGCCGTCCACGCACTCGTCCATGCGCTTCTTCAACAGGCCTTTGGTGTCCATGGCCAGCAGCGGGTCCCAGCGCGAGCCCCAGATCACTTTCAGCACGTTCCAGCCGGAACCGCGGAAGTCGCCTTCCAGTTCCTGGATGATCTTGCCGTTACCGCGAACCGGGCCGTCCAGACGCTGCAGGTTGCAGTTGATCACGAAGACCAGGTTGTCCAGGCCTTCGCGCGCCGCCAGGGCGATGGCACCCAGCGATTCCGGTTCGTCCATCTCGCCGTCGCCGCAGAAGCACCACACCTTGCGACCCGGGGTCTTGGCCAGGCCACGGCTTTCCAGGTACTTCAGGAAACGGGCTTGGTAGATGGCCATCAACGGGCCCAGGCCCATCGATACGGTAGGGAACTGCCAGAAATCTTCCATCAGCCACGGGTGCGGGTAGGAAGACAGACCGTTGCCGTCCACTTCCTGGCGGAAGCTGTCCATCTGTTCTTCGGAGATGCGGCCTTCCAGGAAGGCACGAGCGTACACGCCCGGGGCAATGTGGCCCTGGAAGTACACCAGATCGCCTTCTTGCTCGTCGTTATGGGCGCGCCAGAAGTGGTTGAAGCCTACGTCGTACAGGGTGGCGGACGACTGGAAGGAGGCAATGTGGCCACCCAGTTCCAGGTCTTTCTTGCCGGCGCGCAGCACCATGGCCATCGCGTTCCAGCGGTTGATGGAGCGGACACGGTGTTCCAGCTCGTGGTTGCCCGGCGACTTCTGTTCTTTGCCTACCGGGATGGTGTTCTGGTAAGCCGTGGTGGCTTCGAATGGCAGGTGGGCGCCGCGACGACGGGTGCGCTCAACCATTTTTTCCAGCAGGAAATGGGCGCGTTCCGCACCATCGTTGTCCAGTACGGACTCCAGCGCATCGGTCCATTCGTGGGTTTCAACCGGATCGATATCGTCAGGGTAGATTGCTGCCATCTCACATCCTCACATTCTTGTTTGGGGCACCTTGTCGCGACGCCCTGCATTTTGCTTCTGGCCCGGGGGTACGGGCCGCTTTGGTACAACACGGATTATAAGCGAACATTTTCGCAAATAAAATTTGCGGAAACGAAAACTTTCTTACACGGTGCAGAGTGTAAATCGTGCCTGCAATCAGGCGGAATAGGCTATTGGGGTTTTCACTGAAAAGCAGCTTTAAAATCAGGGATATTGCGCCGCATCATGTTGTATTTTTGCGATTGCTACAGGCAGCTAACCTTGTTGTGACGCGACTACGCGCAAAGCGCCGCCAGACGGCGTCGGCGCGGAATCGCGCCTGGGCGGCCAACCGTTGCCGCGCCCCTGCCACCCCGCGGTACAAAAGCGGCTCAGGGTGCGCTCTGGCGCTGGGCGTCCAGCTCGCGCAAACGGGCTTCGATGGCCGAGCGCAGGTAGAAGTCTTCGCCCTTGGCGCGGCTGGCCAGCTGGTATTGCAAGCGTGCGGAATCGAACTTTTGTTCGAAAAAGAACGCGTTGCCCAGCGCAGCGTGGTAACGCAAGGGGTCGGCTTCGCCATAACTGCGGGCCGCCAGCCGCCACAGCAACGGGTCGTCGCCATAGCGCTGCAAGGCCTGGTCGATGGCCTGGCGCGCCTCGGCAGCACGGCCGGCTTGCAACAGGGTATCGATCAGGGCCAGCCGCAAGCCGCGTCGCGCCGGCCACGTTTGCATGGCCTGCTGGTAAGTCTGGACTGCCGCGGCCAACTGGCCGTTGGCACGCTGGACATCTCCGGCCAACAGCCATACCGACGGATGGTTGCCCAATGTTTGCTGTACCGCCGGCAAAGCAGCACCCGCAGCAGCGGCATCGCCTTGCGCCAGCCAGGCCCGTGCTTGGCCGAACAGCATGGCGCCCTTGTCCAGATAGCGACCGGCAGCTAATGCCTGGCGATAATAAGCGATCGCATCGACCGGACCCAGCGTAGCAATGCGCAATTTTTCGCGTACCAGCAGGAAGTCCTGACTATTGGCGCGCATTTTCAGAGGGTAGCTTTGGGCGCGCGCCTGGCTCTCGCTGATGCGCTCCCCGGTGAGCGGGTGGGTACGCAGGAAACCGAAACTGTTGTTGTCATTGTGGCGCTGCTCTTGCTGCAGGCGCTGGAAGAAAGCCGGCATGGCGCGCGGGTCGAAGCCGGCTGCGGCCAGGTACTGCATGCCCAGCCGGTCGGCCTCGCGCTCGAAATCCCGGCTATAGGCCAGTTGCTGGCTGGCGGACAAGCCAACGCCGGCATTGATGGCGGCAAAGGTCGCATCACTATTGCTGCTGCGGGCACCGGCCAGTGCACCGGCCAGTACCGCGGCCAACAGCCAGAGCTGGCTGCGTCCCTGGTTTTCCTGCATGCGCGCCAGATGGCGCTGGGTAACGTGGGCAATCTCGTGCGCCAGCACAGCGGCCACCTCGGCTTCGCTTTGCGCGCTCAGCAACAGGCCGCTGTGGACGCCAATGACACCGCCAGGCAAGGCAAACGCGTTGATGCTGCGGTCGTTGACGGCGAAAAAGTTGAACTGCAGCTGCGGCGCCTGCGCGGTGGCCGCCAGGGTTGTCCCCAAATCATTGAGGTAAGACACCACTTCGGCGTCGTCGATGACGTCGCCTTCGTCGCGCAGCGAACGCAGGATGTCACGGCCAATGCGGTTTTCCTCGGCCTGGGGCAACGCTGATTCGGCAACGGTACCAAGATTGGGCAGGTCATGGGAGGCAACGGGCGCAGCCGGCCACAGCAAGGAGCAAACGGTCGCCAGCGCGACCAGGCGGGAAGGCAGTGTCATGCCACTATGATAGAACGCCCGACAGAAAAGTTGCAGCCCGCCTGGCACGGTTACCGCAGCGGCAGTAACTGCGGGGCGAGCCGGGGCAGATCTAGACGCGCTCTTGCTCAGGCTCGCACACGGTGTTGGATTTCTGACCGCAGTACAGACCGTACAGCGTTTCCAGGATGGACAGCGCCTCCTGGCTCGCGACACGGTAGTAAATCCACTTGCCTTCGCGGCGGGTACTGACCAGTGCTTCGGTACGCAGCACACCCAGTTGCTGCGACAAGGTGGGCTGGCGGATGCCGGTGAGCTTTTCCAGCTCGGACACCGTGCGCTCGCCGGCAACCAGCTGGCACAACAACAACAACCGGTCCGGATTGGCCAGGCTCTTGAGCAGGCTGGCCGCGCGGTTGGCGTTATCGTGCAACACAGTCAAATCCATGTGATGACCCTCTATGGTGTGTCATGTCTCGCCACGTCAGTAGCGTGAATATTATCTAATTATTGATAGTGTAAAACCAATGCGGCAGCCAAGCTTTGTGATGTGGCGGCAGTACCATGCTGTGGCAACCGCTACGAGTACAGCACCTATGCCCTGAATGTAACAAAACCTGACAGATAACTGCAGTCATTACGTACAAAATCTGGGTAGCAGCGCCAATTTTCCGCTCGACATCGCAGCTGTATCATCAACACAATTGCAGGCTAAGGACATCATCTGGCCGCCAATATGCCGCCATCTCACGCCAACGCGGTATTCTGCGCTAGACTGTGTCGGTGTCCACTGCTGCGGTAGCCCGCCGCCATCGCCACCATGGCTTTCAGTGCTCTCCCTCCCGCCCCGGCACGGCTGGTACATGAACGCGGCATTCCCGCCTTCGGTACTTATTGTGGCCATATCGGCCAGCTATCCTGGCAGGCGCTACCGCTGACGGCGCTACAGCGCGTGCTGCGACCACTGCGCCACAAGCGCTGGCAATACGCTGCCATCGCACACGACCATTACTTCATTGGTGTCGCCGTGGTAGACGCAGGCTGGATCAGCACGGCCTTTGCCTACCTGTTCGATCGCCGTCAGCACAGGTTACTGGCTGACTTCAGTGCCGATGGCTTGCCGCTGCTGTCGGCCCGGCTGGAAAACCGTGCCTTCGGCGATGCCACTTTCCAGCGCGGCCGCGACCGCATTGCCTTCCGCCGCGCCGAACAGCGGCTGGAGCTCACCATCAACACCTCAGCCCTGCAACTGGCCGCCCACATCGCCCTGCCGACAGCAGCGCAAACGCTAGCCGTCATCGCCCCGGCCAACTGGCAAGCACATGCCACCCACAAAAGCAGTGCACTGGCAACCAGCGGCTTTGCAGACTGTGCCGGGCACCGCTTTTCGCTGGATGGCGCGGTAGCCAGCCTGGACGCGTCCAACGGCCTGCTGGCCCGCGAAACCTGCTGGCGCTGGGCCAGTGCCCATGCCCCCGGGCTAGGCTTCAACCTGCAGGCCGGTTATATGGGCAAGGCCGAAAACGCGCTCTGGCTGGATGGCGAGCTACTAGCGGTGGGGGCAGCCCATTTCGAGTACAACGCGGCCAACCCGCTGGCGCCCTGGCACATCCACACCGAAGATGGCACCGTGGATCTGCAGTTCCAGCCCGAAGGCGCCCGCGCCGAAAACAAAGACCTATTCATCGCCGCCAGCCGCTACATCCAGCCCATCGGCCACTTCAGCGGTACCCTTACTCACCCCGATACCGGGCGCAGCCATCTGGTAAAACGGTTGGCCGGCGTCACCGAAGACCACTATTCGCGATGGTAGGCCTGCACTGCACCCGGCTTGAAAATACCAGCAGCAGGCTGATCAGACAGCAAGGGCACACGCGGTATAGCGCAAGCAGCCCACGCCATCCGCCCCAGCGTCGTGGTAGCATGGCGCCCGCTATCGATAGAGCAAACATACCAATCATCCGGTAGCGGCAAGCCGCCATCCGCGGCCACGCAACCGTGCCGCCCGGCCAGACCTGGCTGCGGCCAACGCTACCCCCCTGCCGACCGCCACCCTGCCCCGTGCCCGGGCCGGCAGCGAAAGGAGAACCCGATGGGACTGCTGCATTCCCTGCTGACACACAACCGTGCCTTTGTAGCAGCACGTGAGTATGAACAATTTCAGACCGACAAGTTTCCGGACAAAAACCTGGCGGTACTGGCATGCATGGACGCCCGCCTGGTAGAACTGCTGCCCAAGGCCATGGGCCTGAAGAACGGCGACGCCAAGCTGATCAAGAACGCCGGCGCACTGGTTACTCATCAGTGGGGCTCGGTGATGCGCAGCCTGCTGGTGGCCGTGTACGAACTGCGCGCCGAAGAAGTGTGCGTGGTAGCACACCACGACTGCGGCATGCGCGCCATCGACCCGGCCCGCATTCTGGCCAACGCACAAGAACGTGGCGTCAGCGCCGACACCATCAGCACGCTGCGCGGTGCAGGTATCGATCTGGATGGCTGGCTGAAAGGCTTCGATAACGTGCAAGACAGCGTACGTCACACCGTCAGTACCATCCGCAGCCACCCGCTGATGCCCAAAGACATCCCGGTACATGGCTTGGTCATCCACCCGGCTACCGGCCAGCTCGACCTGATCGTGGATGGCTACGCCAGCTGACCCGACGCCACGCTGCGTGGGCGTGTTCGGCGGCACCTTCGACCCGGTGCACGCTGCCCACCTGCGCATGGCCGACGCTTTCTGGCAGCAATGCCGGCTGACACAGCTGCACCTGGTGCCGGCCGGCCAACCCTACCACCGCGCCCAAGGGCCGCAGGCCAGTGCCGAACAGCGGCTGGCCATGCTGCAGCTGGCCATTGCCGGCCGCCCCGGCTGGCTGGCAGACGACCGCGAGGTACACCGCCCGCGCCACGCCTACACCATCGAAACACTGGAAGAAATTCGCGCCGAGCTGCCCGCCGGCAGCGCACTATGGTTTCTGGTGGGTGGCGACTCGCTGCAAAACCTGCACACCTGGCACCGTTGGCGCGAGTTGTTCGACGTGGCCAACCTGGCGGTGGCCGTGCGACCCGGCTTCGACCCCGCACACTTGCACCCCGACATCGCTCGTCGCTGGCAGGCGGCGCAAGTGGCTGATTTTTCAAACAGCGCGCCTTCCGGTACAATGCGCGCCCTGACCTTGCCACCCGTCCCCCTCTCCGCCACCCAGCTGCGTACGCAACTGGCCCAGGGCGAAGACTGCAGCGGGCAGATTGCCAAGCCGGTTCTGGCCTATATCCGCCAGCACCAACTATACCGGTAGACAGTGGCAGGCAGCACCCGCACGCGCCGCTGTCCGCGGCCGTTCGTTCTTTACGGGACCTCTTTCGACACCGGACGCTGACGTGCCATTACGTCCCCGAAAAAATGACTCAAGGAATACCATGGAAGTTCAAGACATCGCCAAACTGGCCATTGAAGCCCTCGAAGATGTAAAAGGCAAAGACATCGTCGAGATGGATACCACCCAGCTGACCTCGCTGTTTTCCCGCCTGATCGTCTGCACCGGCGACTCCAACCGCCAAGTAAAAGCCCTGGCCAACAACGTGGCCGTCTCGCTGAAAGAAAAAGGCATTGAACTGGTGGGTACCGAAGGCCACGAAAGCGGCGAATGGGTACTGGTCGACGCCGGTGACGTGGTAGTACACGTGATGCTGCCGGCCGTGCGCGACTACTACGATATCGAAGCCCTGTGGGGCGGCCAGAAGCCGTCCTTCGTACCGGTGGGCGGTCGCCCCTGGAACGCGGCCGTTTAAGCCTGTTGTCACGGCCCGGCATGGGCACATCAGCGCCATGGCGACAACGCCGGGCGGGCCGTACACACACCAAGCCGTAGCCACACAAGGTTGGCCGCAATGCCGCAAGGCGTTGCGGCCAACCGCGTTTCAGGAGCAAGCATGAAGATCACCCTGCTGGCCGTGGGCAGCAAAATGCCGCGCTGGGTCGACGACGCCTTTGCCGATTACAGCAAGCGCTTCGGCCGCGACATCCAGTTCGAGCTGAAAGAAATCAAGCCGGAAAAACGCGGCGGCGGCGTCACCGCCGAAAAAGGCATTGCCGCCGAGCACGAGCGCATCGTGGCGGCCATCCCCCCGCGCAGCAAGCTCGTCATCCTGGACGAGCGCGGCAAGAACTGGACCTCGGTGCAACTGGCCGGTGCCATGAAAGACTGGATGGCCGGCGGTGACGACATCTGCATCGTTATCGGCGGTGCCGACGGCCTGTCACAAGCGCTGAAAGCGCGCGCTGACATCATGCTGCAGCTGTCTGCCATGACGCTGCCGCACGGCATGGTACGCGTCCTGCTGGCCGAACAGCTGTACCGTGCCTACTCCATCCTGAACAACCACCCCTACCACCGCGAGTAAGCTGCGCTGCCAGATTAAGCATTCAGTTTAAAATGGCAAAATATGGCATACGAGTTCAATGCAACAAGGCACTATGCCTGGCCGAGGCATGATCGCTGGCAGACTAGCGTAGCCCAATGACCGTTAGCAACGTTAGCTGCAAGCCGGGTTGCCTGTTTTTCAGGCAGGGCATGCGGCCTACTGCAACACCCCGCAAAGCCAGCTATAGCTAGCGTTAAGCCATAAGGATGGCTGGCTGTTACCCTTCTCTGAAGCACAAAAAACGGCAAAAACTGGAAATTACCTCAAAGAATCAGTACCATGCGTGTTCCGCCCGCAAGGGCATTGGTTCTTTACTCATGACGAAACGACCGATACTGGCCGGCCTGATCGCCGCTTTTGCCGTTTCTGCCGCTTGGGCAGACAGCTGGAGCGATATCCAAACCGATCATGCGCTGGGCCTTTACCGCGAGCTGGATGACGCCATTGCGCCGGGTCTGGGCACCAAGCTTAGCCCCGAAGCAGTACCGCCTTTCCGTAAGCCCCCGGCCGTCGCAGCCATCAGGAAGCTCGATATCCCGGCAGCCACCGCGCCGTCCTACGACAAGCGCCAGGCTGCCACTTTCAACAAACTGATCGCCAAGGTTGCCCGCGAGCAAAAAGTCGATCCCCAACTGTTGCATGCCATCATTGCGGTGGAATCGGGTTACGACCCGACAGCACTGTCCCCCAAAGGGGCACAAGGCCTGATGCAACTGATGCCGCAAACTGCTGCCCGTTTCGGGGCCAGCAATCCGGCAGACCCGCTGGAGAACCTGCGGGCAGGCGCGCGCTATCTGCGCTTCCTGCTGGCAGAGTTCAAACATGACATGCCCCTGGTGATCGCCGCCTACAACGCCGGCGAAGGCAGTGTCAGCAAATACCGCAACAGCATCCCGCCCTACCCGGAAACCCGGAAGTACGTGGCCAAGGTGCTGGCTTCCTACGAGAAGCGCACAGGTCAGAGCCTGTTGCTGGCGGCACCGGCCACCCCGAATGGCCGGGTACGCGTGACCCTGTCTGCGGATACTCCGCTATAAGCCAGACGCCTGCGCCCCGCGCAGCAAAAAGGCCGGATCGTACGATCCGGCCTTTTTTTCATCTTGCCTCCGTCAGCGTGCCGCCAGACTGGCGGCCAACCGTTTCAGGCTATGCCAGGCCTCGCCTTGCTCGACACCCTTGATCTGGCGGTCGATACGCGCGCATTCGGCCAGCGCCTCGGTCAGACGACGGGCACCGATGCGCTGTACTGCCGGTGCGGCCAACCTTTGCTTGTCGCCCCACAGCCGCAGCTCGCCGGCCATGTCGCGTACCTGGCGGCCCTCCTTCAGGCCACGCCCCAGCTTGATCAGCATGCGCACGTCTTCGGTAAACGACCACAACACCAGCACCGGCGCCTCGCCTTCCGCTTCCAGCCCGTCCAGCATGCGCATGGCACGGGCGCTATCGCCGGCCAGCCAGCTTTCCGACAAATGGAACACGTCAAAGCGCGCCACGTTGGCTACCGCGTCGCGGATGGCGTCCAGCCCCAGTTCGCCCTTGGGGTACAACAGCGCCAGCTTGTCGATTTCCTGGCGGGCGGCCAGCAGGTTGCCTTCTACACGGTCGGCAAAGAACGACGCCGCCTCGCTGCCGATCTGCTGGCCCTGCGCCTTCAGGCGGCGGCTAATCCAGGCCGGCAGCTCGTTACGGCCTACCGGGCGTGCCTCCACCAGCACGGCGTGCTTTTCCAGCGCGGCAAACCACTTGGCCTTCTGCTGGGTTTTATCCAGCTTGGGCAGCTGGATCAGCGTCACCGTATCCTGCGGCGGGTTGGCCGCCAGCTGCTGCAGCGCCTCGCCGCCTTCCGTACCCGGCTTGCCGCCGGGAATGCGGATCTCCAGCAGCTTCAAGCTGGCAAACAGCGACACGCTGCTGGTGGCGTCGTGCAGGCGCGACCAGTCGAAGTGGCCGCCCTCGACGGTGAGCACCTCGCGCTCGTCGTAACCTGCCGCCCGTGCCGCCGTACGGATGGCATCGGCGGCTTCCAGGGCCAGCAGTGCCTCGTCACCAAACACCACGTAAAGCGGCGCCGGCGCCGCACCGCGCGCCAGCTGCTCTTTCAGCGCCTCAGGGCTGAGATGCTGGCTTGGCATGGCCATCGGTACCAGGTTTGGGCAGGTAGGACAGGCGACGGATCAGCTGTTCAGCCGCGTCGCGGCGCATGTCGGCCCACAGCATGGCTTCTTCGCGTTCCTTCCCCAGCACGTCAGCATCGCTATAGCTCAGCTCGCGGCGCACCACCACGCTCAGCGGCAGCGGGGCATCGTCCTGCCGGCGCTGTACCGTCGCGTCGGCGCGGTACACCAGCAGGTACTCGTTGACCTTGCCGCCACGGTTGATGGTCAGGATGTCCTTACGGCTTTCTTCGCCGGTCACACGGAACACCGCCTCCGCCGGGCTGCTCAGACTCAGGCGGCCGTCACGTTGCAGCGCCACTTTCAGCGCCTCGTCCAGCGAGCCGGTTTCCTGCAGGCTGATGCTGCTGAAGGACAACGGCGCCAGCGGTGCCGACATGCCGCGCAGGTGAAAGCCGCAACCGGCCAGCAGGCTCAGGCCCAGTGCCAGAACGGCGCAATGCAGGGTTCGCTTCATAAGGGGTTTCCAATAGCAAACAGGCGCGGCCGGTGCCGCGCCTGGTGGGTCAGCCCCGCTGCCGGGCAGCGGGGCAAGCAGGCGGCGGCCGCCTTACACCACGATGTTGACCAGACGGCCCGGCACCACGATGATTTTCTTGGCCGGCTTGCCTTCCATGAACTTGATCACGTTCTCGTGCGCCAGCGCGGCGGCTTCGATCACGTCCTTGCCGGCGTCGGCAGCGACGGTCACGCTGCCACGCAGCTTGCCGCATACCTGCACCATCAGTTCGATCTCGCTCTTCACCAGCGCAGCCTGGTCTACCTGCGGCCAGGCCTGGGCCAGCAGCTCGGTACCCGGCTTCAGCGCGGTCCACAGCGCGTCGGTCACGTGCGGCACGATCGGCGCCAGCAGCAGCACGGCGGCTTCCAGCACTTCCTGCGCCACGGCGCGGCCAACGTCACCGCTGGTATCGGCCTTGTCGTAGGTGTTCAGCAGCTCCATCACCGCCGCGATGGCGGTGTTGAACTGCAGGCGGCGGCCGTAGTCGTCGGTCACTTTCTGGATAGTGCTGTGCAGCTTGAAGCGCAGCTCTTTCTGGCTGGCGTTCAGCTCGCCAGCGCTGTACGGCGCTACCACGCCGGCTGCCACGTGTTCGCGGCCCAGCTTCCACAGCCGCTTCAGGAAGCGGTGTGCGCCTTCCACGCCAGCGTCGGACCATTCCAGGCTCTGTTCCGGCGGGGCGGCAAACATCATGAACAGACGCGCGGTGTCGGCACCGAACTTCTCGATGAACTCTTGCGGGTCCACGCCGTTGTTCTTGGACTTGGACATCTTCTCGATGCCGCCGATGGCTACCGGCTGGCCGTCCACGCGATGGGTAGCGGCGATGATCTTGCCCTTGGCGTCGCGCTCCAGCACCACGTCTTGCGGCGCGATCCAGTCCTTGCTGCCGTTGGGCAAGTCGCGATAGAAGGTTTCGCAGATCACCATGCCCTGGGTCAGCAGGCTCTTGAACGGTTCGTCGCTGTCTACCAGGCCTTCGTCACGCATCAGCTTGTGGAAGAAGCGCGCGTACAGCAGGTGCAGAATGGCGTGTTCGATACCGCCGACGTACTGGTCTACCTGCAGCCAGTAGTTGGCCGCGTCTTTGTCCAGCATGGCAGTGTCGCATTTCGGGCTGGCGTAGCGGGCGTAGTACCAGCTGGATTCCACGAAGGTGTCCATGGTGTCGGTTTCGCGCTTGGCCGCACCGCCACACGTCGGGCACGTGGTTTCGTAGAATTCCGGCATCTTGGCCAGCGGGCTGCCGGCGCCGTCGGGGATGACGTTTTCCGGCAGTACCACCGGCAGGTCTTTTTCCGGTACCGGCACGTCGCCGCAGCTCGGGCAATGGATGATGGGGATCGGGCAGCCCCAGTAGCGCTGGCGGCTGATACCCCAGTCGCGCAGGCGGTACTGGGTTTTCTTGGTGCCGGCGGCCTTGGCTTCCAGGTCGGCCACGATGGCGTCGAAGGCAGCGCTGAAGTCCAGGCCGTCGTACTTGCCGCTGTTGCGGGTGATCAGGCCTTCCTTGGCGCCATACCAGTCTTGCCAGGTGCTGGCGTCGAAGTTGTCATCGCCGGCGGCCGGGGCGTACACCTGGGTGATCGGCAGGCTGTATTTGTTGGCGAATTCGAAGTCGCGCTCGTCGTGCGCCGGCACCGCCATCACAGCGCCTTCACCGTAGCCCCACAGCACGTAGTTGGCCACCCATACCGGCAGCTTGGCGCCGGTGAGCGGGTGAACCACGAACAGGCCGGTGTCCATGCCTTTCTTTTCCATCTTGGCCACGTCGGCCTCGGCCACGGAGCCGGCCTTGCATTCGGCGATAAAGGCCTGCAGCGCCGGGTTGGCCGCCGCAGCCTGGGTGGCCAGCGGGTGCTCGGCCGCCACCGCCACGTAGGTGGCACCCATCAGCGTGTCCGGGCGGGTGGTGTACACCTTCAGCTGGCCGTCATGACCGATGCTGTCCACGTCGTAGGCAAAGGCCACGTCGGAGCCGAAGCTCTTGCCGATCCAGTTGCGCTGCATGGTCTTCACTTGCTCCGGCCAGCCGTCCAACTTGTCCAGATCGTTCAGCAGCTCGTCGGCGTAGCTGGTGATGGCGAAGTAGTACATCGGGATCTCCCGCTTTTCCACTAGCGCGCCGGAGCGCCAACCGCGGCCATCCACCACCTGCTCGTTGGCCAGCACGGTCTGGTCGACCGGGTCCCAGTTCACCACGCCGTTCTTCTTGTAGATGACGCCCTTCTGGAACAGGCGGGTGAACAGCCATTGTTCCCAGCGGTAGTAGTCGGGCTTGCAGGTGGCCAGCTCGCGCTCCCAGTCCAGCGCAAAGCCCAGGCTATCCAGCTGCTTTTTCATGTATTCGATGTTGGCGTAAGTCCACGCCGCCGGCGCGCCGCCGTTTTTCATGGCAGCGTTTTCTGCCGGCAGGCCGAAGGCATCCCAGCCCATCGGCTGCAGTACGTTAAAGCCCTGGGCGCGCTTGAAGCGGGCCAGCACGTCGGTAATGGTGTAGTTACGCACGTGACCCATGTGCAGCTTGCCGGACGGGTACGGGAACATCGACAGCGCGTAGTACTTGGGACGGGTGGTATCTTCCACGGCCTTGAAGGCAGCGGTTTTTTGCCATTTCTGCTGGGCGGCGGCTTCAAGCTCGCGCGGGCTGTATTGTTCTTGCATGGGGATCTCTTGGCGCAAAAAAGCGTGAAAATTCAATCGGACCATTATAACGACGCAGGCTGCCAGTGCCTACACGGCGTCTGGCAGCCTGCCGAAAAAGACCTTTGCCGGCCGGCACTCAGGGGCAGGGCTTACGCTGCCAGCCCTGCGCGCCACGGTAGCAGCGCTGCTCTGCCAGCTGACGGGTGATGTACCAGCGGCCATCGCCACCACGAATCAGCTGCAGCGTCCAGCGCCGGGCGCGCACGCTGTCGTCCAGCAGGCCATCCTGCTGGATGCTGACGCTGACGCGGTCGAACGATTCCGGCTGGCTGCGCTGGCTGATACGCAGGCGTGCGTACTCGAACTGGCCGTCGCGGCCCATATCGGGCGCCAGATAGGCCAGCGCCACCTGCACAGGCAGCTCGCCGGGCTGGCCGGTGTACAAAGGCCCGTTGTCGGCAGCATGAACAGCTGCGGCCAACCCTGCCAGCAGCAAGCCGGCGATAGTGCGCTTCATGGCGTCTCCTTTCAGCCGTGCCGCAGCAGCGTCCACAGCATCTCGGTTGCCATCACCGTCATCAGCACGGCAAAGGCCTTTTTCAGTTTCGGCACCGGCAAGCGGTGCGCCGCACGGGCACCCAGCGGCGCGCACAGCACCGTGATCACCATCAACGCGGCCATGGCTGGCAGATAGATGAAGCCCAGGCTGCCCCACGGCAAGCCGGTCGCCCCCCAGCCGCTGGACAGGTAACCGGCAGCACCGGCTACCGCGATCGGCCAGCCCAGCGCGGCACTGGTAGCGATGGCGGTATGCACCGGCACATTGCACCAGCTCATGAACGGCACGCTCATCGAGCCGCCACCGATGCCCACCCAGCTGGAGACCATGCCGATCACGCTGCCAGCGCCTGCCTGCCCGATGCGGCCTGGCAGGTTGCGGCTGGCCTGCGGCTTGGCCCCCAGAAACATTTGTGCGCCGATCACATAGGCATATACCACAAAGAACCACTTCAGGCCGTTACTGGGGATAAAGCCCGCCAGCAGGCTGCCGGCAAACGTGCCCAGCACCATCGCCGGGGCCATGCCGCGCACGATGGCCCAGTTGACGGCGCCTTTCTTGTGGTGCTCGCGCACGCTGGCAAAGCTGGTGAACACCATCACCGCCAGCGAAGTCCCCACCGCCAGATGCTGCACGTACTGACCACCCAGGCCAGCGGCTTCCAGCACCCCCACCACCACCGGCACGATCACCAGGCCACCGCCTACCCCCAGCAGGCCGGCCAGGAAACCGGCCAGCGCACCAAAGCCCAGCAATACGGCAAACATCGTCAGCGACAACATCAGAGTACGTGCTCCTGCAGATAGGCCCACTCTTCGGGTGTGACCGGGGTAATGGACAGCCGGTTGCCGCGCGCCAGCACGGTCATGCCCAGCAAGGCCTCATGCTGGCGCAATTCTGCCGGCGACACCAGCCGCGTCTTGCGCACGAAGCGTACATCCACGCATTGCCAGCGCGGCTTGTCGGGGTGGGACTTGGGGTCGAAGTAAGGGCTGGCGGGGTCGAACTGGCTGGGGTCGTCGTGCGCCGGTGCCACCACTTCGGCAATGCCGGCAATGCCCGGCTCGGGGCAGGAGGAATGCCAGAACAGCAGCAGGTCGCCCGGCTGCATCTGGTCGCGCATGAAGTTGCGCGCCTGGTAATTGCGCACGCCGGTCCACACGAAATGGCGCTGCGGCTCGGCTTGCAGGTGGTCGATCCCGACGTCGTCGGGCTCGGATTTCATCAGCCAGTAGGCCATAACGCGTCCTTTGCTGGATGGGGCCAATCAGACAAAGCGGTGCAGGCCGCTCTCGGTCAACAGGTAATCGAGACGCACGTCCCACGGTTCGCGCGGCACACGGGCCACGCGCTGGCAGTCGTAGGCCACACCCACCAGCAATGGTTTGCCGTAACGCGGGTGACGGCGACGAAAAGCCAGCGTGCTGTCGTAAAAACCGCCGCCCTGCCCCATGCGATAGCCATCGGCGTCGATGCCCAGCAGCGGCACAAACAGCACGTCCAGCCGCTCGGCGCGCAGCTGCGGGCCGGCGTACTCGGCAATGCCGTAGCGCGGGTGGGTGTACCACAGCTTGGCCGCACCCAGCCGGGCAAACCACAGCCGGCGGCCGCGTTGCGGAATCACCGGCAGGTACAGGGCCACACCACGGGCATGGGCTGTCGCCATCAGGGGTGCCATGTCCAGCTCGCTACCGGCGGCAATATAGGCGCCCAGATGCTTGCCCCGCCGCAGCAAACGCGAGGCATGGCGGGCAATGGCGCGGGCAGCCTGCTGGCGATAGGTACGCGGCAAAGCCATACGCGCACGACGCAAGGTTTTGCGCAGCTGGGCCTTGTCGCGGAGCGGGTCGGCAGCGGTCATCGGAGTTCAGGGGAAAAACAGGGGGAGGGAGTCCCCCGCGAGTGTCGATCGGGCAAAATTCGCTTGTACCCTGTTTCCAGGGTGGTCGCCCGCCCGTTGCTTCGGGCACATCCGGCTAAGGGACGCGGCACACCTGCAACCATGGCTAGCAACCGTAGCGAACGCATTGGTACAAAGGAATTTGGGAGCCTTCTCGAACACCGCAGGGGGTAGACGGATGTTCTGTACTAAGCGCTGAGGCCTGACTGACCGGCGTTGAGCACCTGGTCAGCGGCTTCGCTCATACTGCGTATTTTACGCTGGATTATTGCCATCTCCAAGCCACCATCGCCTACTTTCACTTTCAACAGATCGTGAGCAATATTCAGCGCCGCCATGATCGCCACCTTGTCGGTGTCCATCACGCGGCCAGAGGCTTGAATGGTATCGATTTTTTCGCCCAGCAGGCGCACCGCCTGCTCCAGCGTTTCGCGCTCTTCCACCGGCGTGGCGATGGAAAACTGGCGGCCCAGCAAGGTGATATCGAGTTGAACCACGTCACTCATGCTTCCTCCTCCTTGGGCAGGCGCTCTACCAGCAGCGCCACGCGGCGGCGCGTTTCTTCCAGGCCGAACTTCATTTCGGCGTTCTCGCGCATCGCTTCGGCCAGGGCGGCGGCGAAGCGGCTGTTTTGGGTTTCCAGCTCGTGAATGCGTGCGATCAGCGCAGCGACACGGCCTTCCAGATATTCGAGTTCGTGTTCCATGGCGGCGAGCATAGCCAAGCGCTACCGGGGCGTCAAACCCAGCTTTTGCCTGGCAAGATCCAGAGTGGTACAGAGTTGTTCGGCAGCGCCGGCCAGACGGGGGCCGGGCCGGCTAATCGTGTCCTGATCCACGGTAACTTGCAAGCCTTTTGCCACTGCCGGCAGTTGCGGCCAACGTTGCCACGCCACGTGCAGCGCCGGGCTGAAGGCCAGCATCAGCTGCGGACGGGCCAGGATCACCGCCTCGGTGCTCACTTGCGGCGCCGGCAACGCCAGGCCGGCAAACACGTTGCGGCCGCCGCACTGGGTTATCAGTGCGCCCAGAAAGCTCTGCCCGCTGACGGTAAAAATGGGCTGCTCGCCGATCTGCATGAACACCCGCACCGAGGCGCTGTGGCGATAACGCTGCTGCAGCCGGCTCATGCGCTGCTCGAACTGCGCGGCCTGCGCCTCGGCCCCGGCCTGCTGGCCGGTCAAGGTACCCAGGGCGCGCATCTCGCGCGGGATGTCGGCCGGCAGCACCGGCGCACTGTAGTAAACCGGTATCCCCATCTCGCGCAGCTTCTGCACCGTGCGCAGGTTGCCACCGTCGCGCCAGGCCACGATCAGGTCTGGCTGCTGTTGCAGGATGGCTTCCACGTTCAGGCCGCTATAGCCGCCCACGCGCGGCAACTGGCGTGCCGCAGGCGGGTAATCGCTGTAATCCACCGCCGCCACCAGCTGTTTGCCGGCGCCGATGGCGTACAGCGTTTCCACCGCGTGCGGCACCAGTACCACGATGCGCTTGGCCGGTGCCGGCAGTACCACGCTATTGCCCATGCCGTCACGTACCGCCACGCTGGCTTGGGCAGTCGTAGCCAGCAGCAGGCCGGCGGGGGCCAACCCGCGCCGCATCATGGCTGGCCTTTCAGCAGCAACGGTTGGCCGCAGGCCACCAGGCTGACGCGCTGGCACACGGCTGCCACGTCCTGGTTGAGCCGGCCTAGCTCATCGACAAAATGACGGGTTTCGGCACCCAGCGGCACCACGCCCCAGCCCACCTCGTTGCTGACCAGCACGATGCTGGCCGCTGGCGCGGTCAATAAGGCCAGCAGCGCGCTGCGCTGTTGCTGCCAGGCGTAGGCGTCAAAGCGGCCATCGGCATCAAAAAAGCGCATCAGCCACATGCCCAGGCAATCCACCAGCTGCAAGCTGCCCGGGGCGGCCTGTTGCAGCACGCTGGCCAGCTCGCGGCCGGCCTCGGCCAGCGCCCAGTGCGCCGGACGCCGCGCCTGATGGTGGGCGATGCGCTCGGCAAAGGCGGCGTCGGGGCGACGCTCGGCGGTGGCCACGTAGCACACTGCGCCGGCGTGCTGTAGCGCCAGGCTTTCGGCGTAACGGCTCTTGCCGCTGCGGGCGCCGCCACTTATCAGGTGGGTAGTGGTCATGCTGTGTCTGCTTTCAATAAAAACGGCCCGCCCGGCAAGGGCGAGCCGCATGGCCTGATGATAACAAGGCTTACTGGGCGTAGCGTACGCCCACAAACCAGCCACGGCGCGGCTGATTGTAATCTTTTACCGTTTCGTAGCGCTTGTCACCCACGTTGGTCAGCTTGGTGTTCAGCGTCCACTGCTTGTCCAGCTGGTAATCGGCACCCAGGTTCACCACGCCATAGCCTGACAGGTACTGGTTTTTTCCTGCATCGACCACGCGCTTGCTGCTGGCACGCCATTCTGCACTGAGCAGGATACGGTCCAGCTGCCAGCCCAGGGTCATGCCACCAAAGCGCTTGGCACGCGCTGCCAGTAGCCGGCCGGTTTTCACATCGCGCGCGCGCTGCGAGGTCACGTTGGCCGCCAGACTGATCTCGCCAATGACCGTGCCGATTTCAACGCTCTGACCCAGAATGCGGGCCCGGTCGAGGTTGACTTGCAATTTGTCGGTATCAGACTTGTTGGCAATCATATTGTCTATGCGGTGATCAAACGCCACCATCTTGGCGTACTGCCCTGCCTGTTGCCATGTCAGGCCCAGCTCGCGCGTGCTGGCGGTTTCGGGCTGCAGATCGGGGTTGCCGCGATAATTCGGTGCCACGTCCGGCCAGTACAGCTGGTTAAAGGTCGGGGCCTTGATGGCGGTGCCGTAGGCTGCACGCCAGGACCACGCCGGGCTCAGGGCCATGCCGTACGCCAGCTGGCCGGTGGTTTTGCCACCGAACTGGCTGTTATCGTCGTAACGGGTACTCCCCTGCAAACGATGGATGCCAAACTCGCTCTGATACGCAGCAAAGACCGAATCAACACGACGATAACGCTGGTTCATCTTGGCGCTGCCATGGACAAACTGCTCCACGTTGGCCGCCCCCAGGGTCAACTGGCCTGCCTGGCCCAGCTGCAAGTCGTTTTGCCACTGCCACTCGCGCAAACGCGTGTCGAAGGTACCGCTAGGGGTCAGGAAATTACTCTTGGTATAGGTCTGCGATTTATCCGTGCTGTAGTTGTAACGCAGCGTGCTATGCCAGGTGGTATTGATGCGGTTTTTCAGCTCGATGCTCTGGGCTGACATTTGTGAGTGACCTTCATCCGCCTGGGTAGCGGCCACGCCAGTGGACGCACTGTCATATTCGCTGACGGCATCGGCATGGTAGGCGTTCAACCCCACGGTATGCCCTGGCGCCAGCTCGTGCTGCACGTTCGCGGTATAGGTGGTGTTTTCATAGCCATCACGGTCCCTGTTGTAGGGCAGCCGGCGCGCAGAAAAACCATCAGACTGATTGTGATCTACCGCCAGGCTGAAAGCGGTACGGTCTACCTTGCCCGCCAGCCCCGCCCCGGCGACACGCTTGCCCTCGGCTCCGGCACCCGCATGCAGGCTAAGCGCAGGGCGATCGCTACCGCGCTTGGTAAAGATCTGGATCACGCCACCCAGTGCGTCCGCACCGTACAAGCTGGAGGCTGGGCCACGCAGGATTTCCACACGCTCGATCAGGGCCAGGGGAATATGCTCCAGCGACGTGGTGCCTTTGGTGCCCGACACGATACGCACGCCGTCAATCAGCACCATGACATGATCTGCCCGGCTGCCACGCAGGCTCAGGCGCGCTTCGGTCCCCTCGCCGCCATTGCTGACCATATCGATGCCGGTTTGACGGCTCAGCAGATCAGGCAGGTTCACACTGCCGGACTGGGCGATTTCTTCACGGCCCAGCACGGTCACGTCGGACAGCACTTTGGCTACCGGGGTGGTGGTACGGGTGGCGGTCACCACCACTTCATCGAGGGTAACGGGCTGCTTGGCCACGGCCGCCTGGGCACAGGCCAGGGCCACCAGGGTGGCCAGGGGTTTGTTGCTGAAAGACATGTAGACACACTCCGTAAGGACAAAAAGGGAGTGCGGAGAAATAAAGGACACGGCATACCGCCGGCAGGTGCCGGTAGCAGGCTGTCAGATCGCCTCCCCGCGATACTCCAGCTGAGCGCGATTCCGCCGCGCTCGTCGCAGGCCGGTCTCCGGGCTTGGCCATGCCAGCATCGCACCTTCCCGCCATGTAGGCAGTGGTTATCGCGATGCCTGGGGCGTATACGCCCAGGCCTTACCGTTGCGGGGGCAGCGCCGGTCTTGCACCGGCTTCCCGTTTCATCCGTCGCTGCCATGGCAGGACGGACACCTGCAAGCACACCTCATACCGGGCAGCATCCAGACTGGATGCCGCTCTGACACATTGGCGCACTACGGTCGAACATACGCCCCCAAGACAGAATCGGTCTGCCCGGGGGCGCGGTACAAACTGGTCAATACTTGATCGTCACGGACGCCTGCATATTGCGGCCCGCTTCCGGGTACAGATTGTATTTACCGGTCGCGCCAGTAGAGCCGGAACGGATACCGTAGGACGCATACTGTTTGTCCAGCAGGTTATTCACGCTCAGCGACACGCCCACCGTCTTGCTGTAGTCGTGGCTGACTTTGGCATTGATCAGGCTGTAAGCCGCGAGCTTGTGGGCAAACTGGTTGGCCTGGTCGTTATCCAGCCGCTGCGAGCCGACGTATTGCCACTGCACGCCCACACGCGTTGCCTCGGACGGTGCCCAGCCCAGCGACAGGTTAGCCATGTGCCGCGGCACCAGCGGCACGGTTTTGCCGGCCAGATTGACGCTGTTGGCCACGCCACTGCGGAACGTGGCTTGCTGCCATGTCACGGCGGCGCTCAGGTCAAGGTTGGCCGCAAGCGGTGTCTTGCCTTCCAGTTCCACGCCCTGGCGACGGGTGGGTTCGAGGTTGACGTTGGCAAATGTGAGCGAGTTGTAATGAATTTCACGGTTCAGGTCGTAACGGAACCAGGCCGCACGCACGGCACGCCCGGCTTGCTGCCAGGACACACCCAGTTCTTTATCGTGCGAGGTCTGCGGCAACAGCGGGGTAGTGACAGAGGCCTGCTCGTCGGCATTGGCCATACGGAAACTACGGCCCAGCTTGGCATAGCCATCGAGCTGCGGCAGCAGCGCCTGACGGAGACCCAGCTGCCAGGCACGCAGCTCTTTATTGCTGCGGTAGCTGTTTTCATAACTACTGCTGACCTTGGCACTGTCTTCAACGTGCTGCGAGCGGACACCGGCATTGATCGACGTGCCCTCTGCAGGCCGTAGCAGCACATCCACAAAGCCACCGGCGTGGCGCTGCTTGATCTTTTTGCTGCCCGTACCGGAGGTATCCACACTGTCCACCGCGGCATCACCGGACATGGCGTCTACACCCAGTACCAGGCGATGGCGCGCGACATCCTGCTCATAACGCAAGCTGGCGGTCATTTCATCGGTTTTCTGCTGACGCTTGCTGCTGTAGCTGGCACTGATATTTTCGGCTTGCAGCTTCTTGGTCACGCTCGCAACATCCAGCAGCACCATGCCCTCGCCTGCAGCTTGCTTCACCTGTACGCCCCAAGTGTCGGTCTGGGTGCTCATGTAATCGTTAGGCTTATTGGTACCGCGCGGGTTGCTGGCAAACTCGTCCACGCCATTAGCCGTGTCCACGCTACGCACACCGGGCAAACGCGTATCCTGGTTGGCGGTGCGGGCGTAGAAGCGCAGCGTGCCATCCTCGTGGCGTAGCGTGGTGGTCAGGCCGCCGCTATCGTTGCGCTCGGCATTGTTCTGCCGGTAGTTGTCGGTGGTGAGCGACTTCACATAAGCATCCAGTGCCACATGCTGGCTACTGGCGTGGCCGGACAAGTCGATTTTTTTCAGGTTATAGCTACCGGCAGTCAACGTCGCCTGCACGCTATCGGCCGCCTTGAAACCGCTGCGGGTAATGATATTGATGACCCCGCCAGTCGCACCGCCACCATAGGCTACGGCACCACTGCCGCGTACTACTTCGATACGCTCTATCTGGCTCAGCGGCACCACGCCCAGATTGGGAGCAGACAAATCGTTGGTGTTCTGTTTGACGCCGTCCACCAGAATCAGGGTATTGCTCAGGCCGGTAATGCCAAAACCACGCAGGTCTACTGCTGCCGTATCGGCAGCACCGCTGCTGTTACGAATCTGGATACCCGCCAACCCGGACAGCACATCCTGCACCGTACGCGCCGTGCTGCTAGCAATATCTTTGGCGGTGATGACAGACACATTCACCGGCAGCTCACGCACGTTGTCCTGGCCACGGGAGGCAGTGACCACCACTTCATCGAGGGTAACGGGCTGCTTGGCCACGGCCGCCTGGGCACAGGCCAGGGCCACCAGGGTGGCCAGGGGTTTGTTGCTGAAAGACATGTAGACACACTCCGTAGGGACAAAAAGGGAGTGCGGAGAAATAAAGGACACGGCATACCGCCGGCAGGCGCCGGTAGCAGGCTGTCAGATCGCCTCCCCGCGATACTCCAGCTGAACGCGATTCCGCCGCGCTCGTCGCAGGCCGGTCTCCGGGCTTGGCCATGCCAGCATCGCACCTTCCCGCCGTGTGGGCAGTGGTTAACGCGATGCCTGGGGCGTATACGCCCAGGCCTTACCGTTGCGGGGGCAGCGCCGGTCTTGCACCGGCTTCCCGTTTCATCCGTCGCTGCCATGGCAGGACGGACACCTGCAGCCCGCCATTATAGCGGGGCTGACACAATCCAGAATGGCGTCATGCAAATTACTCCGCCGGCATGGCCCCGTTGCCAGCCGGCAGCGGCTGGCGTATGGTCTGCCGGTTCGCCTGCCCGCCAGGCTCTGCCACACCGCAAGGAAACCTCATGCCACGCATTCCCGCCCCCGACCTCGGCGCCCGCCAGGCCGCCGACGCCCGCCAGCAACAACTGACCAAACCGGCCGGTAGCCTGGGCAAACTGGAGCAGCTCGCCATTACCCTGGCCGGCCTGCAAGGCCGAGACATCCCGCTGCCGCTGGTACCGGCCATTACCGTGTTTGCCGGCGACCACGGCGTCTGCGCCGAAGGCGTGTCGGCGTTCCCGCCGGAAGTAACCGGCGCCATGGTAGCCAACTTCGTCCACGGCGGCGCCGCCATCAGCGTGCTGGCACGCGTCAACCAGGCGCGGCTGGAGGTGGTGGATGCCGGCGTGGCCAGCGACCTGTCCGCGCTGCCCATCGTGCACGCCAAGGTACGCGCCGGTAGCGGCAACCTGCGCCGTGAAGCCGCGATGAGCCGCCAGGACGCCGACGCCGCGCTGGAGGTTGGCCGCAACGCCGCCCGCCGTGCCATTGCCGACGGCGCCACGCTGCTGATCGCCGGCGATATGGGCATTGGCAATACCACGCCGTCGGCGGCGCTGATCTGCCGCCTGACCGGCCATGACGTGGCCGCCATCGTGGGCCGCGGCACCGGTGTCGACGACGCCGGCCTGGCCATCAAGCGCCAGGTGGTGGCCGACGCGCTGGCGCGTGTGGCCGGGCAAACGCTGGACGGCCACGGCGTGCTGGCCGAGCTGGGCGGGCTGGAGATCGCCGCCATGGCCGGCTTCTACCTGGAAGGCGCCCGCCAGGGCGTGCCGCTGCTGCTGGACGGCTTCATCAGCACCGCCGCCGCGCTGGTGGCCCGCGCCATCGACGCCGACATCGCGCCGTGGCTGCTGGCCAGCCATTGCTCGCAGGAAACCGGCCACGCGCTGGCCTTGCAGGCGCTGGGCCTGAGCCCGCTGTTGGACCTGGGCTTCCGTCTGGGCGAAGGCAGCGGTGCCGCCGCCGCACTGCCGCTGCTGCAGCAAGCCATCGCGCTGCACGCCGGCATGGCCACCTTTGCCGAAGCAGGCGTGGCCGGCAAAAACGCCTGATCGCGCCCGCCAGCATCGCCCGCGCGCCGGCCAGGCGGTATGCTTGGCCTAGCGCCGCCGGCCAGCCGCACGCGCTGGCGGCGGCGTGCGTTTTTCTTGCCTGCTTTTGCGGTAAAAGGTTGCCACCATGAACCCCTACACCCTCACCCTGCTGCGCCACGGCGACATCGACCACCAAGGCCGCCTGATCGGCCATACCGACCTGCCGCTGACCGAACGCGGCCGCGCCGACATGGCCGCCAGCTGGCAACGCATCGTGCAGCTGGCGCCGGTGACCTGCATGGCCACCTCGCCGCTGCAACGCTGCCGCGAGTTTGCCGTACAGCAGGCGCTGGCCAGCCGCGTGCCGCTGCACGTGGCGCCGGGGCTGACCGAGTGCCACTTCGGCAGCTGGGAAAACCGCCCGCTGGCTGATATCTGCGCCACCACGCCCGACTGGCAGACGCTGCTGGCGCGCGGCCTGCTAACCCCGGAAGGCGGCGAAGGCTTTGACGCCTTCCGCACCCGGGTGCTGACCGGCTTTGCCGAGTGGATGCAGCAAGCGCGCGGCAGCCACCGCGTGCTGGTCAGCCACGGCGGCGTCATCAACGTGCTGCTGGCCGAGCTGCTGGGCACCGAATTCAACGTCGCCCGCTTGATGGCGGTACAGCGCGGCGGCTTTGCCCAGCTGTCGATCCTGGACGGCCACCCGGCTTACCTGACGCGGCTGGAGTCGCCCCCCGTGGCTGGTTGATCCACACACCACGCACAGCTTGCCCCCTGCCCATGCACTGCCTTTCCACACACTTATCCACAGCCTTATGCGATCGCTGATTCTTGCCATCCAGTTCCTGACCCGCCTGCCCACGCCGCAGCTGAAAACCTTCGACCCGGCGTGGCTGGCCGACGCCGCACGCTGGTTTGCGCCGGTGGGCGTGCTGGTGGGCGCCATCGTGTGGCTGGCGGTGCTGGCCGGCAGCCTGGTGGACCCCTGGTTGGCCGCACTGGCCGGCCTGCTGGCCTGGCTGTGGGTGACCGGCGGCCTGCACATCGACGGCCTGGCTGACCTGGCCGACGCCCAGGGCGCGGCGCACCGTTCGCGCGAGCGTTTTCTGGAGGTGCTGAAAGACCCGCATCTGGGCAGCTTTGGCGTGCTGAGCCTGGCCACGCAGCTGATCGTGAAACTGGTGCTGCTGATGCTGCTGGTGAAGCTGAGCTTGGCGGGGCTATCGGCGGTACCGGATGGGATGATGTCACCGGGTACGCCGGCTTCCCTGGGTGCACTGCCGTTACCCGCTTCCCCGGATGCGCCTGCGGCTTATCCGGGCTACCACGGTTACCACAGCGGCCACGGGCAGCACGGAGACCAAGGCGGCATCGCGGCAACGACAGGGTTGGCCGCAACACTAGCCGGGCTGCTACTGGTGCCGGCCTGGGCGCGGCTGTTTACCGTGGCGTGGTCGGCCACGCTGCCCAGCCTGGCGGCCGGCAGCGGCGAACGCTTTGCCTGGCGCCCGCACTGGCCCAACTTCTGGCTGTGCAGCCTGCTGTTGGCCGCTGCCAGCGCCTGGCTGGCGCCGGTGTTACTGCTGGCGCCGCTGGCCGGGCTGTGCTGGTGGGCCTACCTGAAGCGCAAACTGGGCGGCATGACCGGCGATTGCCTGGGCGCCGGCATCGAGGTGTGCGAAAGCCTGCTGCTGCTGGCGCTGGTGGTAGCGGCACGCCAATGGCATTGACATGACGCATGGCATCATGCTGAGATATTGAAAACCATTCTCAATAATCAGCATGAAACTCGACACCTTTGGCCTGGCGGCCGTCATCATTATTCCGGTCACGACCGTACTCGTGTGGGTGGTCGCACACTACAGACTGCCTGCCCTGCCCGTCTTGCTCGGCGGCGTTTTGCTCAGCCTGCTGCTGGCACTGCACATCAAACCGCTGCCCCGCTCAGCCTTGCCTGCCGCGCCGTCGCGCTGGCAGCAGGCACTGAACTTGGCCGTGTGGCCCATCCTGGCGCTACCGTGGCTGCTACCGCACGCCACGCTGCTGTTCTATGTCGTGTTAAGCGGTTGGATAGTCGCCACGCAAGCGCTGGCTTGGCGTCAAGAAGGCACGCTGGCGCTGGCTTGGCCGCAACGCACGCTATGGCTGATCGCGGCCGCCATGCTCCTGCTGGCCGGCCTGCTCGCCAATGATAGAAGCGTACTGGCGCTGGTATGCGGCGTCTTGTGCGGCTGGGTAGGCCTCAGCGGCCGCCGCCCGCGCTGGGGCAGCCCGCCGCCGCAGGCATGAAAAACCGCGCCGGGCAGGCTGCCGGGCGCGGTGCGGGTAGTGCGGCCAACGTTGGCCGCATTGGCTGGCGTCAGAGCTGGCCGGCTACCTTCTTGTTGCGCATCAGGCACAGCATGTCACAGGCGATGTGCGCCGCCGCGATGGCGGTGATTTCGCTCTGGTCGTAGCTGGGGGCCACTTCTACCACGTCCATGCCGACGATGTTGAGGTCGCCCAGGTTGCGGATGATCTTCAGCGCCTGCGCGGTGGTCAGGCCACCCGGTACCGGCGTGCCGGTGCCCGGCGCGGCGGACGGGTCCAGACAGTCGATATCGAAGGTGACGTACACCGGCGCGTCGCCGATGGTCTTTTTGATTTCGGCGATGGTGGCGTCCACGCCGTTATCGTGTACCCACGGTGCGCCCAGCACGTTCAGGCCCATGAAGTCGTCGTTCCAGGTGCGGATGCCGACCTGTACCGATTTGGCCGGATCGATCAGGCCTTCTTTCACCGCCTTGTAGAACATGGTGCCGTGGTTCAGGCTGTCCGGCTCGTCGTCCGGCCAGGTGTCACAGTGCGCATCGAAGTGCAGCAGCGCCAGCGGCTTGCCGTACTTTTCCGCGTGTGCAATCAGCAACGGGTAGGTGACGAAGTGATCACCGCCGAAGGTCAGCATCTTGGCGCCGCTGGCCAGAATGGTGCGCGCGTGTTCGATGATGGACGGCTTGATGGTGAGCGGGTTGTGCGCGTCGAACCAGCAGTCGCCGTAGTCGATGACCGCCAGGTCGTCGAACGGGTCGAAGCCCCACGGGTAGGGCTTGAGCTCGGCCAGCTGCACGCTGGCGGCGCGGATGGCCTGCGGGCCTTGGCGCGCGCCACTGCGGAAAGTCACGGACAGGTCCAGCGGAATGCCGGATACCACCACGTCCACGCCTTCCAGATTGCGCGTGTAGTTGCGGCGCATGAACGACAGCACGCCGGCGTAGGTGTTTTCGATGGAAGAGCCGTACAGGCTTTGACGACGGATGGCACCGTCACCGCGGATTTGATCGTCAGACATGTTCGCTCCCGAAAAGAGCACGCCGTGGTGACGCCACGGCGATTACCGTCCATCTGTACAGCCGACGGTTTGAGGCTGGCGCACACCGCGGCACGCAGCGCGAAGTGTGACGCCAGCCGCGTACAACAGCAAGTTTTATCGCGTCAAATTACCGTGGCATACTTGCACGCTTGAGTTTCTGCCCGGTAACCGCCATGAGCCAGCCTGAGGCCAACAGCAACATCCTGATTCCACACCGTCTGCCGTTTGCGTTCAGCGCGACCACCGGCGGCTACGCCCGGCTGTGGCTGAGCAACCTGGTGCTAAGCGTGCTGACGCTGGGCATTTATTCGGCGTGGGCCAAAGTCCGTACCCTCAAATACCTGTACGGCCACACCAAAGTCGCCGGCGGCCGCTTCGGCTACCACGCCAGCCCGATCGCCATCCTGAAAGGCCGGGCACTGATGGTGGGCTTGTTTGTGCTGTGGCAGCTCTCTGCCGAGTTCTCCCCCGTACTGCAAGGTCTGCTCGGCGCGGGGGCGGCGGGGCTGGCCCCATGGCTGGCAGTGCAAGCCATGCGCTTCCGGCTGGCCAATACCAGCTGGAGCGGCATGCGGCTGCATTTTGACGGCCAGACAGGTGCCGCCTACCGCGCTTTTTTCAAATCCTGGCTCACGCTGCTGTTGTCGCTGGGCCTGCTATGGCCGCTGGCCACGCTGCAAAAGCAACGCTACTTGCTGCCGCACAGCCGGCTGGGGCAGGCGAGCCTGGCAGTGGCACCATGTAGTGGCCAACTCTATCTGGCCGGACTAGGCAGTTTGCTGATCAGCGGCTGCTATGCAGCATTAGTCACCCTGCTATGCTGGAGCCTGCTACAAATTGGCCATAGCCTCGTATCCGGGGACGCCACTTCCACGCTTAGCAGCACCATCAGTATCGTCGGTGGTGCTATCTGGCTGATTGCCACCCTGGGCTACACGAGCCTGTCCATTAGGAATGTCCTGATCAACCATACCTCGCTGCTACTGAACGGGCGACACCATACCCTGTCTTGGCGTCTACCAGCCTACCAGCGCATGGAAATGGCGCTGATCAATACCCTGGCGTTGGCTTTCAGCCTGGGGCTGGCCTGGCCGTGGGTACGCATCCGCACCCTGCGCGCCACCTTCGGGCAACTGACGCTGCAAGGCGGGGCCGACCTGGCCCAGCTCTATACCCAGGGCCAGTCGCAGCACGACGCCCGCGGCGACGAACTGGCCGAGCTGCTGGCACTGGATCTGGGATGGTAAGCCTCGATGCACTGTGGCGCGACGGCCACACGCCACGGCCGCAGGCGGTGAAGGTTGGCCGCGACGGCGACGAGCTAGTGGTCAGCGGCAGCAGCGGCCAACGCCGCTTCCTGCTGGCGGACTGCCGGCTGGAGGCCGGTATCGATACGCTACCCGACAGCGTATACCTGCCCGACGGCAGCACGCTGGAAGTGGCGCAAAAAGTGGCCATCCGCCGCCTGCTGGGCGGGCTGCCACCGCTGCAAGCCGGTGGTCACTGGCTGCAGCAAAGCTGGCGCGCACTGGCTGGCGGCCTGCTAGCCGCCCTCGTCATCCTGTGGCTGGGCTGGCGCTTCGTGCTACCGGCGGCTGCCGGCTGGCTGGTTCCGCTGATTCCGCTCAGCGTCGAGCAACAGTTGGCCGCACAAACGCTAAGCTGGCTACAAAGCAACACCGAGCTTGCCCCCAGCCGCCTGCCGGCTAGCCGCGCCGCCACATTGCAAGCGCAGGTCGCCCGCTTGCAGCCAGCGGCCAGCCGCTATCGCTATCAGGTACTGCTGCGGCACGCGCCCGACATCGGCCCCAACGCCTTTGCGCTGCCCGGCGGCACCATCGTGGTGACCGACCAGCTACTGGCGGTTGTCACGCAGCCAGACGAAATACTGGCCATTCTGGCGCACGAAGCCGGCCACGTGGAACACCGCCACGGCCTGCGCAGTGCGGTGGAAAGCGTGGGGGTACTGGCCGCACTGACGCTGATGACCGGCGATGCCAGCAGCCTGACGCTAGCGCTGCCGGTGGCGCTGGCCAACGCCAGCTACAGCCGCGAGCACGAACGCGAAGCCGACCGCTTTGCCTACACCGCCTTGCAGCTGCAAGGCCTGTCGCCCTGCCTGCTGGGCTATGGCCTGCAGCGCATCGAAGCCAGCCTGAAACAGCAGCATGGCGACGACGCCATCAGCAGCGGCAGCTGGTTTGCCAGCCACCCGGCCACCGCCGAACGCAGCAAACCGCTGGGCCAGACTTGCCCGCCATCACCATAAAAGATGCCCCGCCAAGGCGGGGCCAAAGGGGATGAACCGGATACGGTACCTTCCCGAGATAAACGTAAACACTCACCCTAGCCGTGTTGCCATAACAGCATGATCGCTGTCAGCAGCATGACGGCACCAATGACCGCGTCCAGCCGCTGCCAGTTTTCCGGGCGGTTAAACCACGGTGCTACATAACGCGCACCCAGCCCGATGGCCGAGAACCACAGCAAGGACGCAGCCAGAGCACCACCCATAAACCATAGCTGGCCATCGCGCCCGTAAGCAGCCGAGATGCTGCCGATCAGCACCACGGTATCCAGCCAGACGTACGGGTTCAACAAGGTCACCACCATCAGGCGGCGAAATACGGCCCGACGATCCTGTGGCACATCGTCGCCCACCAGGCTACGCTGCTGCCAAGCGGTGCGGAATGATTGCCAGCTCAACCAGAACATCAGCGCCGCACCGAGCCACACCAGCCACTTCAGCAACTGTGGCTGGCTAGCCAGCATGCCGCCTACGCCAAACACGCCAGCACCAATCAACAGCACATCACACAACACGCAAAACACCACCACCTCGGCAACATGGCGGCGTAACAAGCCCTGCTTCAATACAAAGGCGTTTTGCGGGCCGATGCCGATGATCTGGCTAGCTGCCAGCGTGAAAGCGGAAAGAAAAATCTGGGTGCTCATGATGGATGCCGACTTAGCGATAATCACGCAAAATTACGCCAATAGCATTGCAAATCGATGGCAGCCAGATCGCGTAATAGCGCGTCATGGTCTGATCAACCCGGCGCGTTGATGAAGGTTTGTACGTCCAGCAGCCAGCCATCGGCCTTGGCGGCTTGCCAGCGTTTGACAAAAGTCTGGTACAGCTTGTCATCAGCCGGTTTGCCTGCCAGCTGCTGGTATTGCTGCTGAAAGGTAGCGCTGCTAGGCGGCTGCAGGCGCTTGTTGTGGGCAATGCGGTTGGCCGCGGCCGGGTCGGCCATGGCTACCTGGCACATTACGGCAGCGGCTGCTGCCACCATCATCCATTTGCTGCGCATTCTGGTTTGCTCCTGAAATGTCAATTTATCAAGCAATCGCAGCAATTCCTGCGTCACTTACAACAGTCCGCATCAGCAGAATTGCCATTAGCAATGTAATTCAACTGCATCCATTGTTTCATCATCAGAAGTGATGAAAAATCTATACATAAAATCTAAAGAAACACTGGTTGTTTTTACAAATAACAGGACAAGAGGAAGGGATATGAGTCGGGACAAGGCGACCACGCAGGGCAGAACAGATAAGGCAAGGCGTTTGCTGCGGCCAGCACGCGCCACATGAACGACGCACAGCGCGACCAGCTACTGTTGCAGCTATACAGCAGCGTGCTGCAGCCCCACACCATCCCGGCCGTACTGGATGCACTGGATGGTTTTCTGGACAGCGATGGCATTCATTTGCTTGGCTGGCACCAGACCCACAACGCCGCTACGCTGAGCATGGGCACCCAACGCATCAGAGAGATACACGGTGTTTACGATGCAGAGGCAAGGGCTTTGGACCCACGCATGGACGCCGGGCTAAAGCAGCCTATCGGCACCATCTTTGCCTGCCAGCAGCATTTCGATGACCGCTTTGTCAGCCGCGACTGCTTTTATCAGGAGTATCTGTTACCCCTGGCCGGCATGCGCTACATCATGGGCGGGCGCATCCACAGCCACGCAGGCGAAGACGTGTTCATCGTGTTTAACCACGAGCACGGCAGGCCACCCTTTTCCGATCTGCAGCTACAGCAGTTTCAGCAGCTGATCCCTCATCTGAGGAACTGGTTTACCCAGTTGCGGCAAACCGAAGCTCTGCGTGCAGCGGCATGGGCTGGCGAGCAAGGCCTAGCGGCACTGGAACAAGGCGTGATCCTGCTCGGCCACATTAACCAGCTGCTATACGTGAACCCGGTGGCAGAACGCTGGCTGCAACAGTCACCGTGGCGTAATGCCAGCGACTGGCTACGGCAACGGCCACTGGAAATGGCGCTGCAGCGTACCAGGCGCCAACGCGTGGCCACCAGCTTGCCGCTCGTACTACCCCACGGCCAGTTTGTGCTGCATATGTTACCGGTGCCACCAGAGGGATTTGAGCGGCAGATCGTACAGAGCGGCCAGGGGGCAAACCGTACCGGCCATGGCCTGAACCTGCACCCTTGTGGCGATATCTTGCTGCTGATCCGCCCCCGCCACCGCCAGCAGCAGCCTTCTGCGGCCAACCTGGCGACGCTATTTGATCTGAGCCCGGCCGAAAGCCGCCTGGCGCAGGCATTGGCTGGCGGGCTGAGCGCAGAAGGTTACGCCCAGCAGCAGCAACTAAGCTTGGCTACAGTACGCAGCCAGATACGCGCCATCCTGATGAAAAGTGGCGAAGACAATCTGCAAAGCCTGCTGCGACTGCTAGCCGCCCTACCTGCGGTATGAACAGACATGCAGGTACACTCCGCCACTAAGTAGCCAGGCGCTGCAGCCGGGACAGCGCCAGCCACGAGGTTGCCAGCGCCAACAGCAGATACACCGCAGGCATCCACGCGCTGCCGGTCACGGCCAACAACTTGAACACGATGGCCCCGCTGAAGCCGCCAAACAGCGTGACGCCCACGCTGTAAACAATGCCGGTCGCCAAGGTGCGGTGCGCCGGGGCAAAACCCTGCATCAACACGGTTAGGCCGCTGACCGTCATGGCAACGGTAGCCAGCATGTACAGCACCACCAGCGGCAACAGCAGCCACTGCAGGCGGTCTTGCTGTACAAACCAGAACAGTAGCGGCACCAGCAGCATGGCGCAGGCCAATGCCGGCCGCACCAAGCTGGCCGGTTCACGTAAACGGTCGGCCAGGCGGCCAAACCAGGGGGAAGCCAGCATGATGGTGATACCGGCAGCCAGCGCCGCAAGCTGGCCTATCATCTTGGGCCAGCCACGCTGCTCGGACAGATAAGCAGGCAGGAATGTCAGCAACAAGTAAACGCCGGCGGTAGAGCCGGTAATCAGCAAGGTAGACCATAGCAACCGCTGGCGCTGCGCCGGCCATAAACCAGAAGCGGCTGGTGGTGGCGGCATATGACCTGCGGCCAACTGCCGTCGCATGGCCCAGGCAACCGGCACCAGCAGCAAGCCCAGCGCGAATGCCAGACGCCAACCCCAGCTGGCAAACGCTGCTGCAGACAACCACTGCCCAAGCAGCAGTACGACAATCGCCGCCAACGTACTGCCGGCCCCTTGGCTGGCAAATTGCCAGCTGACACGACGGGTTGCCGAGCTGGCCGGCCCGGCTTCCAGCAAGGCCACCGCAGAGGCGCTGATTTCCCCGCCCATGGAGAAGCCCTGCAACAGACGGCCAAGCAGCAACAGCCACCCGGCAGCAGTACCGATCTGGGCATAAGTGGGCGCCAGGACAAAGATCAGCGTGCCGGCCCCCATCAGGCCGATACTCCATTGCAAGGCGATAAGCCGGCCATGGCGGTCGGCGAGTCGACCGAGCACCACGGCACCCAGCGGCCGCATGATGAAACCGGCACCAAACACCATGAAGGTGAGCAGCAAAGATGACAAAGGGTCGGCAGCAGGAAAGAACTGCTGGGCCATCACGGGTGCCAGAAAGCCATACAACAGGAAGTCATACACTTCGAGCGAGTTGCCAAGGGCAAGGGTAGCGGTCTGGCGTCGGTCAATCGTGGCCGACGCATCATCAGGGCGGCTGCTCACATCACTCCATTTGCATTAATTATGCATTTATAAATATGAAATGATTTTATATATAAAAAATACTTAAAGCGATAAAAAACGCCCGCGAGCACCTGCCTGCGGGCGTTTCTGCTGTAGCAATGTTGCAGTAAGCGATTAGCTGCCGATCACACCACCGTCCAGCTTGCGTACCACTACGGTACCGGCGCGCGGGCGGCCGGCTTTCGGGCCGTCCGGCCAGGTGGAGATGGCAGTCGGCTTGGCGGGGTCGTTACGCTCGTTGGCCGGCTCACCCGGGTGCTGGATGTTGACGAACATGGTTTTCATGTCCGGGGTAAAGGCCAGGCCGGTAATTTCGCAACCATGCGGGCCGGTGAGGAAGCGGCGGAACTCGCCGGTTTCCGGCACCACCGCCACCATCTGGTTGTTGCCCATGTCTTTGTACTCCTTGGCGTTCACCGTGGAGGTGGACACGTCGGTCTGTACCCACAGCACGCCCAGGCGGTCGAATACCAAGCCATCCGGGCTACCGAAGGCGTCGCCCTTGATATTGCCTACGTGTTCCGGCTTGGCGGCGTCCGGGCGGCCGGCCAGGACGAAGATGTCCCACTTGAAGCCGGTAGCTGCAGCATCGGCACCGTTTTCCTGCCAGCGGATGATGTGGCCGAACAGGTTGCCATTACGCGGGTTGGCCGCATCGGCACCCGGCTTGCCTTCCTTGCCTCGGTCGCTGTTGTTGGTCAGCGTGCAGTACACCTCGCCGGCCTGACGCGGGTTGACGGCAATCCACTCCGGACGGTCCATCTTGGTGGCGCCTACCTTGTCGGCGGCCAGGCGCGCCATGATGGCGATCTCGCCCTGGTCAGCAAAGCCGTTTTCAGCGGTCAGGCCGTTCTGGCCGTGTACCAGTGGCAGCCAGGTGCCGTTACCGTCGGCGTCGAAGCGCGCCACGTACAGCGTACCTTCCGACAGCAGGCTCATATTGGCCTTGCGGTTTTTCGGGTTGTACTTGTGCTTGGACACAAACTTGTAGATGTATTCGAAACGCTGGTCATCCCCCATGTACACCACGGCGTGGCCGCTCGGGGCGATGGTAACGGTGGCGCCTTCGTGCTTGAAGCGGCCCAGCGCGGTGTGTTTTACCGGCTTGGACTTCGGGTCGAACGGGTCGATTTCCACTACCCAGCCAAAGCGGTTGGCTTCGTTGGGGTTCAGCTGCAGGTCGAAGCGGAAGTCTTCTACCGCCCAGTCGTAACCGGCGCCGGTGGCGCTGATACCGTAGCGCTTTTCGTTGGCGTTCAGGGTGCCGGAGTTATTGACGAAGTAGCCGTCCCAGTTTTCTTCACACGTGAGGTAGGTGCCCCACGGGGTCTGGCCGTTGGCACAGTTATTCAGCGTACCCAGCACTTCGACGCCCTTGGGGTCGGCCTCGGTCTGCATCAGTTTGTGGCCACGGGCCGGGCCGCTGATGGCCATCGGGGTATTGACGTGAATGCGGCGGGCGTACTTGGACGGGCGCACCACTTGCCAGCCTTTGGCAGTGGCTTCTACTTCGATCACCGACACGCCGTGCGCATGCTGCGATTTCAGCACCTTGTCGGCGTTCCACGGCTTCATGCCACCCACGTGCAGCAGGCCATCGTCAGTGTATTCGTGGTTCATGGCCAGCAGACCATGCTTGGAACCGGTAGCGCCCATCGGCAGCGGGAAGTAGCTCATGCCGTCGTGGTGCATGCCGGCCTGGGCTGCTTGCTCGGCGGCGGTATTGGACGCGTCTTGCTTGAAAGCGGGCATATTGCCCAGGATGCCTACCGGGTCGCCCCAAGCGTACAGGACTTCGGCGCTGTAGCCGGCCGGTACCACCACTTTGTCTTCAAAACCGAACGGCACCGGAGCAAAGCCCAACTTGGGTGCCGGCATTTTACCTACCCCCTGCGCGGCTTCTGCCAGCGTAGCAAAGCTGCCAGAGAACAGGCCGGCCACGCCGAGTGCACCTGTGCCTTGCAGAATGCCGCGGCGGGAAAAGCGCGCTTCCAGCACATCGGACAGTGCCGGGTTGTTACAGGTATTGGAGGTGTCGTTCACACCGTATTGCTTGAATTTGTAACTGTCAGACATGTTGGAACCCCATTGCGGCGAACGTTGAGTAAACGTTGCAACCATAAGGTATCCATGTGACAGAACCATCAACGCAATATGTCAGCAGCGTGACACGTCATGCTGCCACGCTGCAGCAGTCATCCGCTGCTTTATCGCAGCATGGCTCAGGTGGCTGACAATGCGCCACCTGAGGTGTGCCAAACAGGTTGAAAGCAGGTTTGTCACCCGGGGTGCCCCGTCGCAGCCCTGTTGTTAAAAACCCCCTGCTTACCGCGTAAACAGGGGGCTCTATCAAGACGGGAGCTGGCTAGCGGCAGCTGGCCAGCGGCTTGCCCGGCAACAGGCGTTTTTGCAGTGCCTTCAGTTTTTCGGCCGTCGCGTCGTCCAGCTGACGGAAGGTCAGCGTGGTCACCTTGACCACATCGCCGCGGCTATCCACTTTTGCCTTGTCGTAGCCGGCGGCTTTCAGGCGTTTCACCAAAGCCTGTGCGCCTTCTTCGCGCGAGAACAGGCCCATCGACAGGTAACCTTTGTACTCGCCGGCCGTCTGTACGATGTAGCTGTCAAAGCCCTTGCCCTTCAGCTCGGCCACCAGGGTCTGGGTTTCGGCTTGGGTCGCAAGCGGCGGATAAAACACCCACGCCTTGCCGGAGCCACGCTTCTCGTCCACCACGCTGGCTTGCGGCGGTGTCGCCAGTTTCAGCAACGGCACGCCGCCTTGTACCCGCTCCAGCTGTTTCGGATCGAGACCGCCCCAGCTGTAACAGAGGTTGGCCGCAGCAGCTTGGGTATCGACTGGTTTGGCTTCCGGCAACTTGCTTTCCGGTGCGGTCTTGGCGAGCACGGCCGACGCCAGTTTCACGTCCACCTTGACGGGATCCGCCGCTTTAGCCGGCGCTTTCTCTTCTTTGACAGGCTGCGGTACGGCGGCAGTAGCGCTGGCTACCTGCGGCGCTTGCGCCTGCGGTGCGCTGCTGGCCACGTCGGGCAGGGGCGCACTCGCCAACGGCGCGCTGGCCTGCGGTGGCTTCCAGTCGGCCGGCAGCAATTTCAGCTGCGCTGCATTGACGTCTTGCGCGTGGATGTCTGTCTCGGGCTTCTGCTTCAACGCGCCATACAGCGCGGTGAGCATGTTGAGCACCAGCAATGTTCCGATAAACCACTTCATGAGCCGTTCGCCACGTTAGCTAAACCGTAAAGCACCAGATTATCCACCATCCTCGCATCATGCGGGAGGTGGGGCTGCAACAAAGCCGCGTCGCCTCCGGTCAGCAACAGTTGCGGGCTGCGGCCGGTATGGGCGGCCAGACGGCGCTGCATGCGCTCGATGGCGCCGCACAGGGCATCGATGGCACCGGTTGCCAGCGCATCTTCGGTGCCTTGCGGGAACGCACACACCTCGCCGGCCCGGCGGTCGAGCTGGGCAGTATTCTGCGCCAGCGCCTGCAACATCAGGCGATAACCGGGCAAGATATCGCCGCCCAGATAATCGCCTTCAGCCGTCAGTAGCTCGATGGTCAACGCCGTGCCGGCACTGGCGATCACCAGGTCACCGCCATACAACTGGCGGGCACCCAGCACCGCCAGCCAGCGGTCCGCGCCCTGCTCGTTGACATTGCGGTAGTGATTACGCACCCCCTGCGCAGCGACCTGCGCCCGCTGCCATTGCACCGCGCCAGGCGCCAGCGCCTCGATCGCTTGCTTTACCTGGGGATGGGCTACGTTGGCCGCCAGAATGGCCTTAGGTGCCAGTGCGGCCCACTGTCCGGCCAAGCGGCCCAGCTCGGCATGGGGCAAGGCATGAACCGGGGACAGCACCGAGCCATCCCATAGCGCCCACTTTACCCGGCTGTTACCGGCATCGATCAGCAATTTCACGCTTGCGGCCTCAGGCTGACTTCGCCCACGTGGAATACGCGCCGCCCACTGGCGGTATCCACCAGCAACGCGCCACTGTCATCGACACCGACCGCCACACCGTCTACCGGCTCGCCATGGCTGAAGCTCAAGCGCACCGGTACCTGCAGATAGGCGGCCATCTGGTGCCATTCGTCGCGGAAAGCGGCAAAACCGTCACGGTCAAACTGTTGCAGCACCTGCGCCAGCTGGTTCAGCAGCGCGGCCAGCAAGGCATTGCGGCCAACCTTGATGCCGGCGTCGGCCAGGTTGGCCACCGGCTGATCCACCTCGCCAGGGTTGGCCACATTCAAGCCAATGCCGACCACCACTGCCGCCGGGCCCAGCGCATCGCCGGACAGCTCGATGAGGATGCCGGCCAGTTTGCGGCCATCCAGCAGCACATCATTCGGCCACTTCAAGGCAACCGGGGCGCCAAACTCGCGCAACGCGCGCACGATGGCAATGCCCACCACCAGCGACAGGCCAGCCAGGCCGGACAGCCCGCGCTCGAAACGCCACAGTAGCGAGAACGTCAGCCCGGCCCCCAGCCGCATCTGCCAGCGCCGGCCTAAACGACCACGGCCGGCTGTCTGCCGCTCGGCAGCCAGTACCAGCCCATGCGGCGCACCGTGTGCCGCACGCGTCATCAGCTGGGTATTGGACGAATCGATTTCCTCTGCCAGCGCCAGCGTAAACACCGACGCTGCCTGTTCATCCAGACCGGCGCGAATGCTGGCCACCTCCAGCAGCGTAAACGGCTGCGGCAACCGGTACCCCTGCCCGCGCACACTGAAAACGGTCAGGCCAAACTCGCTTTCCAGATGATGCACCGCTTGCCATACCAGGGTACGCGAACAGCCCAGCTGCTGCGCCATCGCCTCGCCGGAATGGAACTTTCCATCCGCCAGCGTACGCAGCACTGCAAACGCCAGATCGCTCATTGGCCTTCCACGCTGCGGATCTTGCGGATAGTGGCGGTTGTAGAGGTATCAAACAGGAAGGGAATGGAATGCACGCTGCCACCCCGCGCCAGCGTCTCGGCGCTGCCAACGATCTTGTCTACCGTCCAGTCGCCGCCCTTCACCAGCACGTCGGGCTTCACCTGCTCGATCAGCGCTGCCGGGGTATCGTCGTCAAACCAGGTCACCAGATCCACGCATTGCAGTGCCGCCAGCACTGCGGCACGGTTCAGCTCGTTGTTGATCGGGCGATCGTCGCCTTTGCCCAGCCGCTTGACCGAGGCATCGGTATTCAGACCCAGCACCAGGCTGGCGCCCAGCGCACGCGCCTGCGCCAGGTAGGTAACATGGCCGCGATGCAGGATATCGAAACAGCCATTGGTAAACACGATGGGGCGCGGCAAGGCCGCCAGCTTGTCAGCCAGCGCCTCTGGCGGGCAGATCTTGTTTTCGAAATCCGGTGCGGGGTAGCTCATGCTCATCCTTCCTGTGCCAGGCCAGCGCCTGCGCATGTGACTCTTTGATTGCAACGGCGCAAGGATACCATTGCCCCCGTGCCATCCCAAATGCAAAAAGCCCGAACCTGGCGGTTCGGGCTTTCACAATGGGGTTCTGGCAATGTCCTACTTTCACACCGGCAATCGGCACTATCATCGGCGCTAGAGCGTTTCACGGTCCTGTTCGGAATGGGAAGGCGTGGAGCCACTCTGCTATGGTCACCAGAAAAAACTGGGGGTTTACCTGCAGCAGGTAAACCAACGCCCAGACCATCGGTCTGGGCGTCTGTATGGGGAGTCTGGCGGTGTCCTACTTTCACACGGGTATCCGCACTATCATCGGCGCTGAGGCGTTTCACGGTCCTGTTCGGAATGGGAAGGCGTGGGACCACCTCGCTATGGCCACCAGACATA